>WRMX01000015.1 GCA_009776905.1 Oscillospiraceae bacterium | reverse complement strand
TTTGTCGGGTATAGCGCCTGGGCGTAGCTGTGCTCCTCTACGACTGTCGGCTTGCCGTCGCTGCCGAGCTTCAGTGTATTCACGACGTTCGCGCGTGGCTTGTCGCCCTCAAACTCGAAAACGTCGCCCTTGTCCCACGGCTTCACCCACTGCGGCCAAAGCGTTTCAGGTGTATGCTGTCCTGTCATCAGCACTCAGAGTGCGTAAATGATTGATTCTGCAACTAAATAAACAGATCCCAAAACACGCATAATGCCATGCTTGATTATTCTCGCTATCCAATAACTCTGGGTAACTAAATCTACTAATCAAAATCACATATAACAGCGTGGATGCGTGAGGAGACTGATAGTTTTACGGATTCAAGTACGTGGTAATTGACACTCCACAAGAATCCGACCGCTACAATGAACGAACATAGATAGGCCATTGACAGAGGGATAAATTATTAGCGGTAAATTATCCGTAAATATAAAGCGACCCGATATATGCAACATTACTTAGAGGTGTCGTTCCAACACCTACCATATCAGGTACAAGTCCGGTACATGTGCACGTGCATGTACATGTGTTGCATGTGCACACTTCCTCCATCTCTTCCACTGTATCTTTCTTTAGAGAAAATCTCTTCTTCAAATCATTCATATTCGTTGTCCTTTCGTGTTTATTATTGATTGCAATCATCTATGTTCGTTCACCATCGCACAATCATGCATAAATTATATCCACTTCAATGAGTACTATATACACTACAGTATACATAATAATCATCAGTTGTCTACATTAAGGGGAGTAAGTGGTAGAAAAAAAGGAGTAAGCGGTATTTTGGCGCTGGAAGGCAGTAGCTGTTGCTCTGCTTGCTCATATGGTCGGGTGCGTTTCCGGACGCTGTCCGGACACGTGGTAATTATGTGCTCACAATGCGCAATTTGCGCAGCAAATGACCTCTTTTTTCATTTCGTTCCCAAAAAACGACCACATACTCCGCTTAATGATACTATTTCTCCTTTTTCGCGTAGCTTGTAGTGGACTACACGCGAAAGGGGGTTAATCTCATGGCTGGATTGTTTGGCAATCTATGGCGCTGGCTCTTTGGCTGGTGAGCCACAAACGACGTCGGCAATTCGTTGCCGACGTCGTTTTTTGCTTGTTGCTAACGCGCGCGTTCTCTATGATAGTCTATGTACATGCTGACAAAATCGTTGAAATATCTTCGACCAATAGGGAAAGCGACTTTGTTTTTCAAGCAAATCTCTTCCCGAGAATATTCCTTTATATAACTGAGGTTCACGATATGCGACTTGCTGACTCTGCAAAACAGCCAGCTTGGCAATTGCGATCCCATGCTGCTCAAAGTCCTTGAAACAAAGACCTCCTCTTCGCCGAGAATGATGTGGCAGCACTTATTTTCCGCTTTAAGGAAAATAATATCTTGTGTTTTAATGCTCCTATTGTATCGATTTTCCTTGATGCTGATGGTATAGTTTCTCCCGGCGTTGCCAAAATATGCATCAAGGTCAGTATTCAGCGCTTCGATGTCAAGTGGCTTCGTGAGGACTCGGAAGGTTTCCACTTTGTATGCATCTACTGCTATTTGCGGATAGGCGGTAATGAAAATTATTGCGCAAAGATAGTTGCTGCTTCTTAGTCTCCTGGCGGTCTCCAGTCCATCAATCCCATCCATTTTGTAATCTAAAAACACCAGGTCATATTTTCTCTCCGAGTCCAAAAGGTCTTGCCCGCACGAGAACTCGTCGATGGCGATTCCCAGTCTATGCTTAGAGGAGTATTCGTAAATCGCCGCTTTCAAGCTGTCAAGAAAATGTTGTTCATCGTCACAAATAGCGACCCACATGATCTTTCACCTCGAACTGAATATTGTTGCACTTACACATACTTGCATCTCTACATTCACATAATATACAACAATATTATGTATGTCAATATCAGTTCATGGTTTTCTTTCAGGTAACAAATTAAAATCAATGTCAATATTAACCCTGAAAATACGGTCATTGCATGACAGGCTCATATCTCCGGAATACTTCTCCACTGCAGCGTTCATAGAACGCAATCCAATCCCATGAGCCGCCTTATCACTTTTCGTGGTTTTTACCCACTTTCCGTGTATCTCAACGTCCTCAGATACCGGATTTGTAATCTCAATGAATAGAATACCGCCGAGGCTCTTCACGGAGACAGAGATTACCTTGTCTATATCGGCTTCTTGCATTTCGCACGCCTCAATGGCGTTATCGATTGCATTGCCAAAAATCACGCAAATATCAGCGGCCAGCAGAAGGTCAGGGTCCATATACCCGCTGAATAGGATTTTCGTTTCTGATTCAGAAGCTCTTAATTGCTTTTCGTACATCAAAGCATCAAGCAGCGAACTCCCCGAGTTAAACCGTCCAACGTCTGAATCCAACGAAAGGTCATCGCTCTCCAGTAAGGTTAAAGCTCCGGCGATGTCATGCTCATTGAGGGAATGCTTAATCCTAATATTCAAATTCTTATAATCGTGAATGAACTGTCTGATGTCTTCGTTCTTCTTAGCCATTGCTTCATAATATGCCGTTTGAGCTTTGACCTGCTTATCAAGGAGCATGGTAGTGTTTCTGAAGCTCTCGTTTGCCAGGCTGCTGACGACAAGAAGCGGGAATACGACTCCCATGAGCATAATCAGCACTGCTGCCAAAACGCCGGTCAGTATGAATTCTGCAGGGTTGGCATAAGCAAGCATAATCTCCGACAACAAGCTGATATGCAATATGCTGATCCATACCGATACCAACAACAGTCCTTTTAACACTGCGTTGATCGCCATCAATTTGCCAAGCAGCCTTCCAAGCTTGCGGTTCTTTGCTGTCGCCAGACAAATCAGCAGCAAAGCCGTCGAAGAAAACAGATCAGTCAGCCGCATGGTTGTATTTCCCTTGGTTGCAGATATCACAAACCAACCGGCAAGCTCCGCTAGCAGCAATACCAACCCTATGACAAGGTACGATAGATAGATTATGCGCCGATATGATGTTTTTTTGAGAGTGATGATGGCAGTGACTGCGGGAAAGCATATCAATAGCACCGCAAACACATTGTCCGTTTCGGCTTCTTGTAAATACGCTCGCATGAGCGCGACGGCCGCTATGAACGCAGCGAAGCATATCCAGGCGTTTCGCTGCCTAAAAGCGCATGATTCAGCGCTGCTGACAGATATGACTACTATCAACGTGGCAATAATCACATGAACCGATTGTAAAATCACTCTCAATCACCTGCTATGGATAAGACTCCTCATCCGAGGCGGAAGGATTGCAAGGCTTCGAGCGTATGGATGTCAAAGCTCCGCAGCAAGTTGTTGTCGGCATAATATAGCGTGTTTCCGATGTATACCAGCCGCTGCCCATAGAATGAATAGCCATAATAAATTCCGCTGTTGGGGCTCGATTCAATCCTGCCAACCTCCGTCAGCGTGTCGTCCGCATATGAGATCAGGACCGCCCCGTTCCACCAATCCCATCCTTGGGCATCGTCCGAAAAATTCGCGCAAAACGCCAGCAAGTCATCATCTGCCTTGAACATCGCGGCCTTGTGGTTATCCATGAGCTCAGCGTAACCGCTGCTGCCGAGAATGAGCGTGTCCATCTCGCGCGGCTTGCCCATGTCGGAAACGTCGAACAACGACAGTTTGATGCCCCCCATATTCTGACCGACGACGACTTCCTTCCCATTTCTGTCCTTCATATAGATGTCGTAAACGTCGCGCCCTATGCCTAAAATGACATTTTCCGAAATCGGGTGGAGGTATGTAGAAAAGCCGGGAACCTTCAGCTCGCCCGTGATCTTCGGGTTTTGCGGGTCGCTCAAATCAAAAACGAACAACGGGTCCATCTGGCGGAACGTGACGACATATGCCCTGCCGCCCATGAATCTGGCCGAATAGATACTCTCATCCGGCGCAAACCCTTCCACGGACCCGCAGACCTGCATGTTCCCATCTAAAACAAACAGATTGTTCTTGTTCATGCCATCCCAGTGCGTCGTCACGACGCGGAGATGGCCATTATATTCGTCCATGCTGAATTGGTTGTTTAAGCTGCCGCGAACGTTCCCCGATCCCGCGTAGCCGATTTTTCCGCCATTGAGCGTGAATTTGGCGATGCTCATATTGTCCTCGCCGTTGAATATATAGTCCCGGGTCGCGATGTACATGGCGTTGTTCGACATATATTGCGTGTTGCTGTAGCCGTTTATCGCCATTGATTCGCTTGTAACCTTTTCGCCCGCGTCGAAAATATTGATTGCGGACAGCGTGATNATGCTGTTGGCGGGGCAGCCCGGNGCAATCATTATGTCCCCGACGGGCAGCAGCTCGAGCTTNCCGTCCTCGCCTGCCATCGGGCGCGGATCGGCTATGCTGATAGAGTTCCATGCGTATTGCATGCTGAGCACATATAGATATCCGTCTTGCTTGCGCGTCGTCATGAGGTCGCCCTCGATGCTATACGTGCGAAGCAACTTGATGTCTGACATATCGCTCGTGTCATATACTCTGATGTCGACGCTGTTCGACCATAGAGCATCGCTCTTTACGCCGCCTTCCGGCATTATGCGATAAGTCGGGCCGTATTCGTTGCTGACCGTTATGAGCCGCCCATTGTCGATATAGATATCCACAAGGTTAAGTCCGTCCGTTTCGATACGCGCCGCAAGCGACATTTTCCCCTCGGTGTCGACAATGCGGATGGAATCATAACAGTATAAGTAGATATATCTGCCATCGGTTTTGATGATATCTCCCTCATCGACGCCAACGACCTGGGTGTTCGTCGTTGAATACCCGGCTTCGCCGCCATCGTTCGGCTCGGGCTGAATTGCCGACGCCTCGTCGCGCATTTCTTGCGGAGCCATTGACAGCGCGGGAGCAGCGTCCGGCTCTGCACTGCCCGAAGGCGCTATTGGGGCGGCGCCGGTGGCTGCTGAGGCAAAGTTTGATGAGTCATCCAATCTTTCCTCCATAGGCCGCTCCGCCATATCGATCCCAAATCCGTCGGTGAAAGCAGTTGGCGTATCATAATACAACGTGCCAAGCGACTGCTCGAAGTATTTTGTAAGCGCATTTAGGTCGGCAACCTTTACATATGCGCCGATCTTAGACTTTACGGTTTTGACGATATCGTCGTCAAGCGATGCAGTCTCCGCAATAAGAATGACGCTGCTGCGGTAGTCGACCGAGAGCCCGAGGACCTGCTCGCATAGCACCCTTAGGGGGAGCATGATGCGCCCGTCGATATTCAATGTTTCGGCGTCGAGCGCGATGCGTTCGCCGTCGAGGGTGTAATAATCGCTCCCGATCGGGAATTCCGCCACCCTGCCGGCTATATTCACAATGCCGGATTTTGTCTCTGTGTCGTAGCTCACTTCTGCGTTGTAGAACTCGCTGACGAAGCGAAGCGGGACAAGCGTCCTGCCTTTGTGCAGTATTGGGGTGAAGCCCGGGTTGCCGCTGTCAATGGGTAGTATTTGCCCGTTTGAGAGGGCTATCGGGCTGCCGATGTGCAAAAACAGCGACTCCGGCGCGTTGATTTGCGCAATTGCTGTTGCGCTTTCCGGCCCGCTTTGCTGTGCGTGGCTTTGCAGGGCAGTTGATGTTCCCGCGCCGCCCTGCGTTTCTGCTTCCGTGTCTTTGCCCGCGAGCTGGCCTGCTTGCTGCTCGATGCTGTCGCCTGCTGCTCCGGTGTGGTCGCCAAGGTCTGCTGCTAGCTGCTCCGAATAATCGGATTGCGCTCCTTTTTGCCTGTTCGCGATTATTCGCGGCAGGAAAGCAGCGCAAGAGACGAGGATGATGATAGCGAGCGCTATCGGCAATGTTTTTTTCATTTTAGGCCTCCTGAAAGCTTTATTAATGCTGCAATTCTTGTGGGGATGCGGGGCGGGACGATGTGGGCATCGCCCCCTGCAAGGATGTAGGATTACGCTGCATCGTCCAAAAAGGGATGTGAATCGCATCATTTGCTTGTCTATGGCTTTAGACTGCAAAAATGAATTATTGTTCCATTTCGCGATACATTGCGGGCGCATCTGCTTTCGTCGCAAATTCGGATATGCTCAGCACTTCCACTTTCAGCCTTTTCTGTCCGAAACGAATCTCTATCACGTCGCCGATTTTGACTTCATACGACGCCTTCGCCGTCCTGCCGTTAACGCTGACGCGTTCTCCGTCGCATGCTTCGTTGGCTATGGTCCTGCGCTTGATCAATCTAGAAACTTTCAGATATTTATCAAGTCTCATTGTAGATATTCCTCCTTACGTGTGGTGCCCGCTCTCGTAACAACAACGGCGTGGGAAATCCCACGCCGCCATTGTATCACATAATATATGTCTTGAATATGCTCTACTTCGCAACAGCGTCTTTCAGCGCTTTGCCCGCCTTGAACTGAGGTGTTCTGGTCGCAGGAATGTTGATGGGCTCCTTCGTCTTTGGGTTGCGACCGATGCGTGCGGCACGATCTTTGATGTCGAATATGCCAAATCCGACAAGCTGAACCTTATCGCCTGCTGCAAGGGCATTCGTGATAGCATCGACTGTCGCCGACAGTGCTTTTTCGCTGTCCTTCTTCGACAGCCCGGAATTCGCCGCGATTGCGCTGATAAGTTCTGTTTTGTTCATAAATATTCGTCCTCCTAGTGTTTATATGTAATGGTAGATATATTAAAGAAGCGTTACTCCTCTAATTTCGCTTGTTGATAGAGTTCTTCCATCTCTTCGAGCTTCATGCCTTCCAGTTGCCTCCCGGAAGCCACCGCAGCTTTTTCGACCCATGCGAACCTTGAAATGAATTTATCGCCGGCGGCCCCCAATGCCTCTTCCGGGTTGATGTCGAAAAACCGCGCGACATTGACGGCGGAGAACAATAAGTCCCCCAGTTCGCCGGAAACGCCCTCACCTATTGATATCGCATGTTCCAGCTCATCGATTTCCGACCGCAGCGCCTCTAGCGCGCCTGTGTGGTCCGGCCAGTCAAACCCGGCTTTCGCCGCCTTTTTTTGTATCTTTTCCGCTCTCCACAGCGCCGGCAGGTTTCGCGCAACGGCAGCCATTGCCTCCGCAGCGGTTTCCTGCTTCTTTTCGCCGCGTTTGATATCGTCCCAAAACAACAAAGATTCCGCGCCGTTGGCGGCTTTGACGTCGCCGAAGACGTGCGGGTGGCGCCGAATCAGTTTCTTGCACGTGGCGTCCGCAATTCGGTCCAGATCGAAACGTCCTTCTTTTTCCGCCATGTCGGCGTGAAAAACGACTTGCATCAGGACGTCGCCCAATTCTTCGAGCAGATGCTCCGTGTCGTCCTCGTCGATCGCCTCGGCGGCCTCATACGCTTCCTCGAGCAGATTGCGCTTGATGCTCCCGTGCGTCTGCTCGGCATCCCACGGACATCCGCCCGGCCCGCGAAGCAACGCCATGAGTCTTTTTAGGTCATAAATGTCGTATGTGGGTTTGTTTTCAAAATCTACCATACTTTTATCCTTTTCGCAATACAGTTTTCAAAAAATTATTGAAAAATTATCAGTAATACCACGATTTTTCATCATTTACCTAATTCGCAGTATTTTTGCAAGTTTTTCACCTTTCGGAACAAGCTTCATATCATCAATCGTTATTGTGCGCGTCACGATGATCAGCAACACATAAACAACCACCGATATTACGATTGCGACGGCGAGAAAGGCCGCGACGGCGAAACGTCCCGTCCCGATGATGCCGGAGCCTATCCTGTGAGTCAAGCCATATACGATATATGCAATCGCCGCCATCACGGCTGTGCAGAAGAGCGGCTTTACGAACACGCGGAGGAATTTCGGCCGCTCCTTGACCTTAATTTTTATGAATATGATGTTAAGGGCGCAGATGACGACAAAACAGGCTAAAGAACCGATGGCAGAGCCGACGATGCCGACGTCAGGATTGGCCACCAGAACGTAGCCTAGGATGATTTTGACAACTCCGCCTATCGGGATTGACAGCAGCGGCAACCGCTCGTTTCCGTTGGCCTGCAATATTGCCGTCGTCACGAGTTGGAGGCACACGAAGAACGCTGCAGCGCCTAAGAATATCAATATTGCCGATGCTGCCTGGAGCGAGTCTTTGAACAATGCGACCATGATAGGTCCCGGAAGCACCATAAGGCCCGCGCATGCGGGCATCGCGAAGAGATTGACGAGCTTGACGGAAGACTGCATGATCCCTCGCGCTTCGGTGTTTTGCCCTTTCGCGAGCGCGGCGGCAATTGCCGGCACGAGGCTGATCGCAACAGGGACTATCAGCGCGGATGGCAGGTTATACAGTGCCAGGCCTTCGGCGAAAATTCCAAGTTGGGCGCTCGCATCGGTCTCTGACAGCCCCAGCCCGTTCTGAAGCCTTCCGAGCACGACGCTGTTGTCGATGACAGTCATGATCGACATGAATGAAGCTCCGATGGTTATCGGTATGCTGACCTTCATCAGTTGAAGAAAAACCTTCATTCTGCCGGGCAGATCGCCGGAGTCGTCGGTTTGCGGCAAAGAGCGGCTGATTTTACGCTTATACCAAACGAGCAACGGGATGCACATCCCAAGGCCGATCGTAACGCCCATGATGGCTCCCGCCGTGACATTTTGGACTTCGTAGCCGGCGCGCGCCAGGATCAGCGTAATCGCAATCCCGAACACGGCTTTGCACACGACTTCCAATGCCTGAGAGGCCGCCGTCGGAATCATGTTCTCAAAGCCTTGTGCGTACCCCCTGTATACTGATATAATGCACACGAAGAAAACGGCAGGCGCGAGGACTCTGATGCCCGGCGCGGCCAGAGAGCTGTTCATTGCGCCGGCAATCTGCCCGGCAAATAGATACATCGCCAGCATGGCTATGACGCCGATGATCGTGAACGCCGGCAGCGCTACCCTGAAATAGCGCTTGACAAGCCCTGTCTTCCCTCCTGCCGCGGCAGACGCGACCATGCGCGACAACGCGACGGGGACTCCCGCTGTCGCAATGTTCAATATCAGGGTATATACGCTGTACGTCACCTGGAACGCGCCTTTGCCGACATTCCCCAGTATGTTGAACAGCGGTATTTTATACACCGCGCCGATAATTTTGACGAAAATCGAGGTCGCCGCCAATATGGCCGCGCCCTTTATGAAGCTCTGTGTCTTTTCTTCCTGCAACTGCAACACCTCTAACGTGGGGGTTCCACCCCTGCAACCAACCGTAACGAAGCCGCAACGTGTCAGTTTGACGGACGCGGCTCGACAATTCTACACCCTGAAATGAAAAATTGCAACCACATTGGACGCGCAGATTGCCCGGCAAGGCCTCTCCCGTTTCCTGACTCCAGCCTTTTCTTCCCATGCTGTTGCACCTAATTTGAATATTAGTTTACATTTTGTTTACATAAATCCTGTGGATAACTATGTGGACGGTGGGTAAAACTATTGAAATGCAAGCTACCGTATTTTTCTCCCGCTTATTATTGTAAACCACTAAATATTCATCTGCTGTGAATATTAGCGCCTGACGGACGTATAACGCCAACAGAATACAAGATATTTTCAGTCTGCCATGCGCTATCGCCGCGCGAAGTGCGAAATTTACAATTTTCACACACTATTTTCATTTATTCTTCAAAGATTATTCACCGTTTCTTCATTGAATTATACTATTCTGTAGCAGGTAAATCACGTTTCCCACGCATTTGGGGAGCATTGGGAACCACTGCGGGGGGCAGCGATCAAATGGAGGTTCAGATTATGTACGATGATAAAAAAGACGAAGTGGAGATCACTTTGTCGCCCGCACCGGATTCCCAATTCCAAGGCAGCCGGCAGTTCCAGCAGCAAAGCCCTGACGCGCAATACCCGGACAGCCGGCAAGGCCAACAGCAATACCCGGGCGCGCAATACCCGGACAGCCGGCAAGGCCAACAACAATACCCGGGCGCGCAATACCCGGACAGCCAACAGCATTCGCAATATCTAGCGCCATACCGGCAATATCAGCCATACCAGCAAAGCCGCTCAAATCAATCATTTCAGCAAAACCGGCAGTACCAACAGGGCCAGCCATACCCGCAGCAACTGCAGTATCAGCAAAGCAAGCAATACTCACAAAACGCGGCATATCAAATATATCAGCAATCGCCTGCCCGAAGCCATGCGGGCACCCGACAGCAGCATAATTCAGGCTCAGGCAAGGTCGCGCTGTTGATCGTCTTGTGCATGGTTCTCGCTGCCGCCGCCGGTTTCGCGGGGGGGTATATCGCACAGACAAACAGGCCGTCAACCACAATTGCCGATACATACCCCGGCATTTCGAACCCGACCCCCAGCAACCCTGTCGAGAGTTTGCCTCCGGTGTTTGAAGGCAGCGCGTCGCCATCGGATATTTTTGCGTCTTCCAACCTTGCGAATAACAAGGAGCAGGATTTGACTGCCCCGGAAGTCGCCGCGATAGTCAAGCAATCTGTCGTGGAAATCAAAACAGAGATCGTGACGTCGGGCGGCTGGTCAGGCTCATATATTTCCGAGGGCGCGGGCAGCGGCATTATAATCAGCGAAGATGGATATATCATCACAAACGACCATGTTATCAGCGGCGCCTCGAGCATTACGGTGCGGTTGGTTGACGGAAGGGAATTCCCCGCTTCGCTCATCGCCACGGATTCCAGAGCGGACATCGCTGTCATCAAAATCGCCGCATCAGGCTTATCCGCCGCAGTATTCGGCGACTCCTCGACGCTCGTCGTCGGAGAGAGCGCGCTTGCCGTCGGCAACCCATTGGGCGAGCTTGGCGGGACTGTGACCGGCGGTATCATCTCCGCGCTCGACCGCGAGATGATTGTCGAGGGTGAGGCAATGACGCTGTTGCAAACAGACGCGGCAGTCAATCCGGGCAATTCGGGCGGAGGTTTGTTCAATATGAGGGCCGAATTGATTGGAGTCGTCAATTCAAAGTCCAGCGGCTTGAACATAGAAGGTTTGGGCTTTGCGATTCCCTCGAATATCGCCAAGGCCGTCGCTGCCGATCTAATCGCTTACGGTTATGTCCGAGGGAGGACGGACGCGGGGCTGGAACTCGTCGATATCCAAACATCACAAGCGGCGCGTTGGTATCGTGTCAGCCAGGTCGGGCTCTATATTCTCAATTCTGTCGATGAGCAATTGCGCAACGGCGACAGAATCACCGCCGTCAACGATATCCCTGTCGCGAACTTGTCCGACTTCAACGAAGCGACGAAGGATAGCGGCATTGGCGATACGATTCGCATTACCGTCGCTCGAAACAATGAAACTATTACGGCAAGTATCACATTGAGGGAATGGAAGCCATAGTTGCAATTGCTCGCGGCTTAACATGAGGCTCGCGCCCCACAACCCAGACGCAGTGCGCACAACAAAACTGAGAGAGCTTCCGCTCTCTCAGTTTTTGTTTGTGTTGTGCATCCGTCAGGTACTAGGGACTATCTCCTATCCGGATTCTCTGTCATCACCTTGTCATAGCTGGCTGCTTGCAAAATTCCCATCAGGAGCGGCAGCAACATATAAACAACGATGAAAACGATGATCGTGAGTATGATGCCGATATATGGGATCCTGACAATGAACGAAAATATAATTGCAAGAACAATGACGGCTAGATATGTCAACAAATCGACCAGGAACATCTTCCCTTTGTAGCCTTTTGTCTGATACATGGATTTTTTAAGCGCTTCCGTTGCGGGAATATCAGGCTCCGCGAGCATGATATACGGCACGAAACGATATGCATAGGATTTGATGATCGCCATCACGATGCCTGCAAGGGGGATAAGCGCCCAGATGAGTAACCACAGGCTCCTCCATGCCATTCCGCCCGCATTGCGGAAAAACTTTCTGTTGAACCCTTCAAAAAGCTGCGTTGCGCTGACCTGATTGCCGCGATACCCGGTGAGGTATATGTTTGTCATGCCTAGTTCCAAAACAAGAACGATTGCAAAGGCGATGAACGGTGTGAACATATTGAACATTATGGATAAGAAGACGAGGAAGCCGTTCAAAAGCGACAGCGCCCAGAGGCGTATTGGTTTCGTGAACAGGAGTTTAAGCGACTTGGAGTATATCTCGCCGACAAACCCTTGTGGCATCTGCTGTTGATACCCCATCGGAGGTTGCTGGTACCCGGGCGGGGGCTGTTGATACCCCGGAGGCGGTTGCTGGTATCCGGGCGGTGGTTGCTGATATCCCTGGGGCTGCTGGTATCCTTGCTGAGGCGGTTGCTGGAATCCTTGCTGCGGGGGTTGCTGATATCCGGCCGGTGGCTGCTGCTGCGGTGCTATCGATGGTTGGGGGGCGACCGAAGGCATGACGTTACCGCAAGTAGGACATACTTCGATGTCTGCCGGTACCTGGCCTCCGCATTTTGGACAATATGCCATTGCTTATTCCTCCCTTTATTTTTAGCCATTGAGCCATTTTTCGCGTTTTGCTTTTTTTCGTTTCATGCTCCACTGAGGCTCAATGCCTTTTGTTACAATTTACATTCTTTGCGGCATTTTGTCAACCTACATTTTAGCGCATTTTTGCAGCGGCGGTTTTTATTGCAATATTGTAATCAATGTGATATTTCGTCTATCCTTTGCAGGGGCGATTGTCAATCACCCACATCCCTTCAAAGCATTCCGTTTAGGGCGATTGGTAATCGCCCCTACAGGAGAATCCTTGGTCTGTTGACATTGATATTGTATTTACTGCACCGTTACTTTGAGCGTCGTCGATTTTCCGTCAATACGGATCGTGATCGTCGCAGTGCCTGCCTTGCGCGCCGTCACCACGCCATCGGCCGATACTATGGCCACCGCTGTCGTGCCGGAAGTGTATGTAGCTGAATCTATTGTGGCCGTGGCGTCATACGGCTCGATGATCGGCGTGATTTGGTACGTGTCTCCCACGCTAAGTGTTATTGCTGCTTCCGGCAGCGTCACTGCCGTAACCGGCTGCTTCACTGTGACGACGCACGTCGTTGTCCTCCCGCCGCTGTCGCTGATCGCTGTAATGGTCGCCGTCCCGGCTGATACCGCAACTACCTTGCCGGTGGGTTCGACTCGCGCGACCGCTGAATTGTTCGATACCCATGTGAGCCCCTTAAGCGTCGGAGCCGTAGGTCTGTATGACACCGAGAGCGTGCTTGCGGCGCCGACATTCAACGTCATCGCGCGCTTGCTCATTGTGATTGTCGTCACAGGTTTTGCGTCCGTCCTGACAGTCACAGTGCAGGTGGCTTTTACGTTGCCGCTATCGTCTGAAACTGTAATCACGGCAGTTCCGGACTTGATTCCGCTGACGATCCCCGCTGCGACGGTCGCGACGTCCGTATTAGACGAGCTCCACTGCAACCGCGATCTGTCTGTATTGTATGGGGTCACGTATGGCTCGAGCCTTGTGGTTCTGTTGGTCACGACTGCTGCGGACGTCCTGAGTCTGAGCTCGGTGATAGCGGGCGCAGCGGGCGTTGTCGTTCCGGGAGCAGTAGTACCGGGCGCCGTCGTACCCGGAGCCGTCGTGCCGGGAGCTGTCGTGCCCGGCGTCGTCGTGCCCGGAGCCGTGCCCGGAGTCGTGCCCGGAGCTGTCGTGTCGGGAGCCGAACTGCCGGGGGGCTGCTCAACTATCTCGACAATCGTTGTTGTGGAAGACAGTCCGTTGGACGATGTGATGATCACTTCCGCACTGCCGGCCATTATCGGCATAACTGCTCCGCTTGGGCTGATATCTAGAACAGACTTATTGCTGCTCTCGACCGTTGCCGTCCCCGGATCGATTCCGGCATCGACAGCCGCGCTACCAACTCCCGGGAGCATATCTATCTGAGTGCCAATGCCGATCATAAGCGGGTTAATGCCAATTGGCGCCCACACGACGTGAACACGCAACAAAACTTCTCGAGATGCGCTGTTCGTGGGGTTAGTTATTTTCAAATCTGCGTACCCTATGCTTACACCGTCAGCAAGTGCAATCGTGCCATGATTTGGCGGAGACGGGGACACGGTAAAGATAGCAGTATTGAGCGACTCAAAAATGGTATTGGTGTTTAAGGCAACATTCGCTCTGGCTGCTGCGGTAACAATACTGGGTCTCTGGTATAACGGTCCGATCGGAGTTCCCATAACAAGCTCATATGCAGGCTCAACAACAATAGTCACCACTGCTGTTTTGGCGCCTTGTGTAATGGAAAGCGTCACAGAACCGCCCTGGTGGGCCACAAAATCGCCATTTATCGGGTCAACGTACAAAATTGACGGGTTATTGCTGTTAAACGCGGGCGCAGGCGACTCGAAGAAGTTGATGGATGCGTTGAGCACGGCATCATTAACTCCTGACAAACTCACAACATTTCCGGTATCGCCCTCGACGACGACCGCAGAATATATTTCCGGAGCAGTAAGCGTCAGCGTATAAATCACATACGGAGAACTCGTCGGATACTCCGGGGTCACAACAGTATCTTGCCGGTTACTGTCAACAGCTCCGTCTGTCCCTAGTCTGGCAAATCCAAGTTTTGAATGCTGCTGGACGATATAGTACGCCGTATATGACCCTGTGGGTCTTGGCGGGGTAGACGGGAACGGCATGCTCATCAACACCATGTACGTGCTTGCTCCCAGTAATGTGACTCCAATATTGTCGGGTGTTATGGAAGTGCTTGAAATCAATCTGGCTGTCAAGTATGGGTATTCCATGCTGCGCATCACGCCCGGTTCAAGATAATCGTAACTATCGTTGCTTCCCGGCACGATCGGAATCAACCCAACAGCCCCGGGATCGCCGGCTCCGGACGGTGGTCTCCAATCCAGGTTGTTCAGCCACGGAGAAGAGGGCCGCGGCAGGTCATTTGGCAACATCCGCACATGGAAAACATTGCTGGACTCATTCGGGTCTCCGACAACGATGGCCGGAACGCTGCCGAAGAGCTGCTCTCCATTCGCATCAACAATGCGATGTGTCCCAGCCGTGACCCATGCTTGTATAGGCTGGTCGGCAAATAGATCAGTCGCAGAAGTGACCCATGCGCTATTCACGGCATCCCATTCCTCCAAAGCGAATTCCGATTGCCGTGCGATTATCGGGTTAACCCTGCCCGCAGCGACGTAGAGGTTCACTGTGTTGTAGAACAAACTGCCCCATTCTGCGAGTTGGTCTTCCGTCAAACGCCCTCGCGACGGTGATATTGCAACAGCAGAGAGTCCTGTCAACCGAGTATCTTTTGAATGGAATACCCCGCCTTCAGTTCTGCCATCAACTTCCAAAGACGTCGCCGGAACCTTTGTTATATGGCCATCACGCTCGATAGCTGTCTTGGTCGGCGTAGCTGTTCCAAATTTAAAGTAGCCGCGCAACCAATAGTAAGAGCCTCCTGCAGGTCTCGGAGCATCGCCGTCCTCCTGCCGAAACACATCGAAAAATTCCACGGGCATGCCGCCAACTTCAATTTGATTGCCATCTCTACCGACTATATAGTAATCAGTACCTACAAGCTCCGTCCTGACCTCTCTTAAAATCTCGCGGTTATAATCGCTCTCATATGGGAACCACGTAAGATTTTGCGTGAGCGATACATACCCCGGAAGCGGCCCCGATGTCTGGCCGGGCGCGGCCGGCACCATCGGCGTGACCGTCGGTCCATCCTCAAGCTTCATCTCCATGATATGGCCATATGGAGTTTCCGATACTTTCCCAACCGGATCCCTGCTTGTTGCTGTGTGGTAGAATTGCACATCGCTCAGACTTCTGGGAGAGACGACAATAACGAGTTCGTTTCCGACATGATTCCCGGAAAACGTAGGATTTGTATATAGTCGAACGGTGACTCTTCCTACATTAGTCCCATCTGCCTCAATCATTATTCTATCATTCGAGCGCACAGGCTGCGCCGTCGTGCACTTAGCCGCATCGCCGCCGAGTCCACCGGTGACCTGAACATAATACCGTTGGTTTTGCAGATCGGGATCGTCGACTGACAA
Source organism: Oscillospiraceae bacterium (assembly GCA_009776905.1). Lineage (GTDB taxonomy): Bacteria > Bacillota > Clostridia > Oscillospirales > Oscillospiraceae > WRMH01. The sequence continues at coordinate 16,801 of WRMX01000015.1, read as the reverse complement.
GATAAGCTCTTGTGTCTCTGAGTTATACATCACCGAATGATCAAGTTTTATTGTAACTCCTGTGTTTTCTTTCACGCGAACGTTCACGGTAGCCGTCATCATCGGGTCGCTCCCAACGACCGACACAACGACAGCAGTGTCGCCATATATCTGTGGCGTCCTTATCGGTGCTGTAATCCGCCCGTTTTGCGTAAACTCGATGATGCTCGGCTGCCCGTCTGCAAGATCCCATCGAAGCACCGAACTCGGAGAATATGTATATGTCGTAATATCTTGGAAAGAGCCGGGCACGAGCACGATTTCTGTCGGGACTACGACGACATCGTTGGCGTTGCGGAAAACAGTGACCGTGCATTTTGCCGAAAAGCCTTTCTCCGTCGTTGCGGTCAAGACCGCCACTCCATTGATATTATTGCTATTTGCAATCACTTCACATCTGCCATCCGCAAGTGTCCTTATTGAAGCAATGCCGGTTGCAGGGCTGATCGACCAGATAACGGCATCATTTGCATTGCTTGGCATCAATGTTGCGGAAACTATCTGTGTTTCACCACAAAGCATAGTGATTCTATCAGGCAGCGATATGCCTGTCGCGAATCGTTTTTCCTCTGCAGTGAATGCAGCAGAAGCGGTAAATCGCTTCCCTGTAGCATCGACCAGAGTGAATGTCAGAGTATCTCTTCTTTCTGTTTGGGTACCGATGCCATTGTGCTGGCACCGAACGACATATACATTCAAATCCCTGCTCTCAACAGTCGCCACAGCACCATAATCCTCTCCGGGGGAACCTCTGTCCCATTTATATGTGATGACTCCATCGCTGATCAACTGGCTAACTTGCTGCTTTGTAAGCAGGCTTCCATCAGTAAGTTCAACCGCGACTGTTACTTCTCTGGCTTGATTTGTCGCGAAAGTCGTATTTGACGGGTAAACTGTTGCAGTTATGCGCCGTATCGACAAATCGCTGATGTTTATTCCGCCCGTTCCGGGCGCGTTGGCGGGGTCGCCGAGGTATTTTTTGATGGCATCGATCACTTCCTGGATCGATTTGTATTGGCGCAGCCTCCATAAATATTCCGCCATGAGGTCTTTTTGCGAGTTCGTATAGCTCTTATATGGGTTGGCGCCGGTCTGGAATTGCAGCAGCGCGGCATTAGCCGTTGTCTCTATGATCTTTCGCAGCGCGGCATAATCCGCAGAGCTATTGATCTGCCCCAGGAGCGTCGTCTCGGCTGCGAGGCGCGCCTGCACCGCCTTGTCAAAAGCTGCTTTGACAGCGGCCGGGTTTGCGAAAATCGTCTTTCTCGCGGCAAGCACTTGCTCCGCAACATATTGTTTCCCGGCGTTGGACAGCGCGGAATATTGGCTGTTCCCGCTCGTGTTCACAGTCAAGTCCAGGGCGAACTGCGGGTCTTCAAGAACGCTCCGCGCTTCCGATGAAGAAACTGCGCGGTTCATGGCATCCAAGCCCCGGTTGCTGTTGCTGGAAAGGCCGAGGGGATTGTCGGAAGCCAGGATGCGCCTGACTGCCTCCGCGCCGGTATATTGCAGCTTGCCCCCCTGGACGCTGTACATTATCATATTGTCGAAATCGTTTTGCAACGTGGCTTTTTGCGATTCATTCAATGTTGCCAGATACATCGTCGAGCTCATGACATGGATGTTCTCCGTCAGGAGGCCGCCCCAGTTGATGTGCAGCAGCTCCTTCATCAGCCCCGCCTCTCTGCCCGGCTCGCGGAAAACGGGGAGATAAATGAGCAGTCCCTTTCTCCCGCTGTACGTGTCGAGAGCTTTCGGCGGCAGCGTTATCGGCTCGCCATCGATGTATGTATATGTGACCGTCGCCATGTTTGCGGCATCGGGAGGCGCCGGCACGAAAAATCCGACCCAATACGCCCAGCGGCCGTTGCGTTGCGTCAGCGGGACGCGAGTAGCCGCGGCTTGCGAAACGTGCGCTTCCGACGCAGTGGCGCCGGCGACCATCGACAAATATAACGAAGACTGGTCGAAGGGCGCCATCGAGGTCGTGTTCGGAAGGAGCTGCACTTTAATCGAGCTGTTGGCGCTGACCCTGTCGATGCTGTTGTTGGTCCATTGCGACTCGGCGCTCGATACCGATTGGCCGCCGACAGTTGCTATAATATTGAGCCCGAGCGTCATGAATTCCGGGCTTTGCGTGACGACAGCCCCGGAATTGTTAATGAGCAGGTTGCGGATGCTGCCGGTGCCGTTGACAATTGCGCCGGGGGCAGAGACGGTGAGATGCCCGACTGACGTATTGGCCGCCATGTCGAGCCGCGCGTTTTGCCCCGCATCGCCGAATTTCGCATACATCGCATGGCCCGAGTTCAAACGCACAAGCGCGCCGGGGCCGTTGATGTTCAATTCGTCGAGGCTGACCCCATTGAGGTTGGCGACGATGTCCGTGCTCGCGTTCTCCAGAATGGTCACCTCAGCTACGCCGCTGCCCGACAGAGTAAATCCGGAAACCGCTTCAAGGATGGGCACTGTCGAGTTGTCTGTGACCGAGATGCGGGTATCCGCGCCGAAACTCGCCACATATATCTTCTCGCTAATTGTCGTATTGGAGAGAGTAATGCTGTTCGGACCGCCGCCGCGCACTATCAAACGGCCATTTATCGTGCAATTTGCAATGACCACATTGCCGCTGCCGACGCCGTCGCCGATGATCACGTCGCCATCGATGATGACGTCGCGCAGTTCCGCTCCGGCATATTGTATGAGCAGCCCGCCTTGCAGATATACATTGCGCAGTCCTGTTTCGGGCATATATATGTTCGTGAACATATTATCAAGCAATTTGACAGCTTCGGCGCGGGTGAGGAACGCGCGCGGACGGAATGAGCCGCCGGGATAGCCCTGCATGATGCTGCGCTCGACAAGCGCTGACACGTAAGTCCTGGCATAAGGAGAAATGAAAGCGGCATCGGTGAAAACCGACAGGTTCCAGTCCGCAACGGATGTAAAGCCCATCGCGCGCGCAGCCAATGTGGCGGCATCCTGGCGCAGCAGGGTGTCATCGGGGCGCATCGTGCTGTCCGGGTAGCCATTGGCAATGCCCATCTGCGTAGCGATCGCAACGATGTCATACTGCCAGGTATTGGAAAACACATCAGTATATGCTTTGATGTCCGCCTTGGCGGTGGCCCCGAGCGAGTTGATGATCAGCGAGAAGTACTCCGCCCTTGTGATGTATTTGTTTGGCCAAAACGATGCTCCTTTGAATATGTCATGATCGATGAACCCGAGGTCGTTCCAACGATTGATGACGCCGGCAGCCCAATGCCCATTTAAGTCATTATAGGCAGGCACGGCGCCGGCGACCGGTATTTCTCCCAGCGGGATAAGCCCCACCAGGAATATTAATATGAGCAACGCTGTAATCGTTTTTTTGGTGAATTTCATATCGAACCTCCCTGCGGATATCTGCTTGTCGTATTTTCAGGCACCGGACCAAACTGCCGGTTAATTTATGATGGCGCATTGCCGATAATAGTAATGTGGCATCGGCATCAGCTTCGCGATCTGTGCAAAACTTTGTTTAATATGACTCTGTTGCGATGAAAAATGTTCCGCTTTTTAATAAACAGCATACACTTAATGGTATCGCATTTTTCTTGCTCTGACTTTAGCAAATTTGAGCGCTGATTAACGTAAATTGTTGACTGATTTGCCGATATTTGATATTATTGTCGAAGATATGAACGTCGCGTCGCCCGTGGCGGCATGATCGAACATCCCCAAGGAGGCCAAAATGAAAAAGAGAATACTTTGCACAGTGATGATCGTCGCGCTTGTCATGTCCGCCCTTGCGACATATATCCCGTCTGCCGGGGCAGCGTCTTTCGGCCCTTACACCGTCGGAAACATTACATGGAAGGTGGATGTCGCAAGCGATGGATTGACCGGCACGCTCACGATTTCCAGGAGGTCCGGCGTCACGACGAATGTGCCTATTCCCAATTACTCTAGCGGCAGCAGGCCGCCTTGGTATCCGCACAGCGCCCAAGTCACTAACATCATCATTGAAGACGGCATTTCCGAAATAGGCAACTGGGCATTTGCGGATTTCAGCAAGGCCACATATGCTGTCGTCAGAGGGACGGTCACGCGCATCGGCAGCGACGCTTTCAGAGGTTGCACCGAATTGACCGGGTTTTACGCAAATAATGCCACTTGGGCGACTAAGGCCTTCACGGGAATGACTGCTATCGGGGACAACGCATTTTTTAACTGCGGCAAATTGGAAACCTTGTCCATAAGGGACGTTGCCTCCATCGGCACCGGCGCGTTTGTAGGCTGCGCATCTTTATGGTGGATCGACGCGGGCACGACCGGCAGGGTGCAATCTTTCGGCGGCGCGGAAGGAATCATCGTCGAATATAACAATACTACCGCTACCGCAGTGCCTGTGCGCGTTATTAAGAGTTCCGTCGCATTGGCCGGCGGATCATATTCGATCCCCGGCACAATTACGACGATCGATGCGGAAGCATTCGCATATCTGCAAAGCATTAACGAGATCATCGTCCCGGCCTCCGTTACAACCATCCGCGACCGCGCATTTGCCTACAACCCGGGGCTGACTGCTGCGACATTCCTCGGCGATGCTCCGACATCGTTCGGGAGCAATGTCTTTTCCGGCACCAACGATATCTTTAAAATCGTCTTTTTCCCGCAAGCTCTCAGATGGACGACGCCAAGATGGCAGGGGTATCCTACCGAGGTGAACAATTCGCGCCTGTCTTTGGATAAATATGTCGTCGTCATCGAAAAGGGCGCTTCTGCCGATTTGACGGCCGCAGTTTATCCGACGACCGCCACACAGTCCGTCACATGGACCAGCAGCGACGATACGATTGCCAAAATCGCGGGGCGCAACAACGCAAACGATGTGAGGGGAGTTATTACGGGGGTCGATCCCGGCACCGCGACCATCACCGTTAAGGCGCAAGGCAGCGGGGCTATCGCGGAGTGCATAGTCATCGTGCTGGACAAGGGCGTTTCGGCGACTTCTGTTATCCTCGACAAGGCCTTGATTACCGTCGGCGTCGATGCGGCAATCGACGATTTGCCCACGCTGACCGCAATCGTGCGCCCATATTCCGACGATCCGGACACGCAGAAGCAGATAGCGCGCGATCTTATATGGACCAGCAGCGATCCTACCGTCGCTTATGTGGCAGACATCGACCCCGCGACGCCGACATCGCTCGTGCGCACGATTGTCCCCAGAAAAGCGGGACAGACCACGATAACCGTCTCGACGCCGAACGGCGATTCCAGGGCGACCTGCCAGGTGACCGTGACCGCGGCTCCCGCGTTCGTTCCGGCGACAAGCGTCACGCTCGCCACCACGACTGTCGCCATGGGCGCTGTAGTCAACCTGGGCGCCACCGTGCAGCCCGCGACCGCCACAAACAAAAACATCGACTGGTCTGTCGTTTCTTCGACAATTTATGCCGGCAGCGGCAGCATATCATCCGAGGGCATCCTCACCGTCCCATGGGGCTTGACGGGGAACATAGTCGTCGAAGCGGCGGTGAAAAGGGGCAAAGCCGACGTCGATTGGGGCTTCTCGTCAAACCTTGACTACACCCAGCAATTCACGATCAATGTCGTGTCTTTCATTCCCGTGACAGACATCACGGGAGTGCCAAGCCAGGGGTATGCCGGGAGGCCGTTGCAATTGACGGGTACCGTGTCGCCTCCGGGCGCCGCATATAGGACGATAGAGTGGTCCATGGGCAGCACCAATACCTCCGCGGCATATCTCGACACGACGACCGGCATTCTGGTTCCGCAGACACCGGGGATCGTCAGCGTCGTGGCGACTGTCAAGAACGGTGTCATGACGGGCAGCGGAGCGGCGCTCGCGCCATATACGCAGGCCTTCACGATCTATGTAAACCCATATGTCGCAAATACCCTCACGGTCAGGGCCGATCCCGGAGGCAGCGTGAGCGGCGCGGGCGTGAGCCAATATGCGGCCGGTGAAACTGTGAAACTGACGGCCACTCCCTCGCAAGGCTATACGTTCGCGGGATGGTATTCGACGAATGGCGGCACGTTTGACGACACGGGCAATTCGACGACGCAGTTCACGATGCCTGACAACCCGACAATAGTCACCGCATATTTTGCCTATCTCGGCCTTCCTGCCGGAACGGTCAGCGGCGGTGGCGGCGGCGCTGTGATACCGACTCCCGCGCACTATTTCACATACGGAACGATATATACCAGAAATTCTGGCGCTCATTTCGCCCATGTAACTATCAGGGACTTCCAGCTATTCAGCCATGCGGTATTGGACGGGAGAACGCTTGTGCGCAATCAGCACTACACAACGGGACCGTCGGGCGGATATACTGAGATCACGCTTGTCAATGGGTATCTTGATACATTGGCGCAAGGCCAGCATGTGTTGGAAATCCACTTTACGGACCGCATATCGGTTTCTGCAGTCTTCACAGTGCTCGCTACTCCGCAGATTTCCCAATCTTATGATGATGTTTATGTCTCCGCTTGGTATTATGCGGATGTCGTGTTCGTGAGCGACCGCGCATGGATGACCTCAAAACCGTCGGAGCCCAGGATGTTCCGCCCCAGCAACCCCGTGACGCAGGGCGAGGTCATCGACGCTCTCTACCGCATGGCGGGCAGCCCGACAGTTTTGAGCCAATATGGCTATTACCTCCAAGGCAGGGACGCCGCATATGCCTGGGTGCTTGCCAACGCAATACTGCCTATCGGCGGAGTTTATAACTTAAACAGCGCGATCACACGTCAGGATATCGTTGTCATTCTGGCAAAACTCGTCAGCGTGATGGGCATGCGCTATACATACGTGAGGGGAGCGATCACTTTTGCCGATGAGTCATTGATCGACGTTTCGGCGAAGACCGCAGTCACGAATCTATATAGAGCAGGGGTGATAAGCGGGCGCGCTGAGGGCACCTTCGTCCCGCTCGGCAATATGACCCGCGCCGAATATGCCGCCGTGCTTCACCGTTTTGCGACCGTCATCGGGAACTGGTAGCATGAGGGCGGCGCTGCTTCATTCTACCGTGGGGCGTGGGGTTTCGCCCNCACAGCCCGCATGCCGCGATTCTGTCAACCGGCNACTCAGTTATTANGGGGGGATTGTTCTTTGACAATCGAAGCCAGGTTCAATAGCCATGATCTCATCGGGAAGCTGCGCGACGGCGCATATGATTTGCCCGACGGCGCTACGGTCGCCGCATTCATGGAAGCCGCGCAGCGCGAGGCCGGCATCGAGCTTTCGGAACAGCAGATGGAGAGCTTCGTATTCGTCTTTAATAACAGCCCGGCTGCTTATGACACCGTGCTGAGCGGCGGCGGCAAGCTCCGCGTCATGTTCAAGCTGCTGGGGGGATAGTCCGTGAGCCGTTATGAACGCAATTCCCCGGCCATATCGCCGGAAGAACAAAAATCATTGGCAGGCAAACATGTATTCGTCGCGGGATGCGGCGGGCTTGGCGGGTATATCATCGAGTTTTTAAGCCGCATTGGCATTGGTTTTATATCGGCCGCGGACGGCGATGTCTTTACGTTGTCCAATTTAAATCGACAGTTATTGTCGACTGAGCTCACTCTCGGCAGGATGAAAGCGGAATGCGCAAAAGAACGAATAAGCATTGTCAATCCGAATGTTTCAGTCAATGCCGTGTGTGAGTACATCGATGAAGAAAACGCCGATGCTTTGATTTCCGGACACGATATCGTCGTCGATGCTCTTGATAATGGCAAGACGAGGCTGATATTGGCGGCTGCAGCGCGCAAGGCCGGCATTCCTTTCGTCAGCGGCGCGATCGGCGGCTGGCATGGGCGCGTGATTGTTTTATATCCCGAGGACAACGTTGATTTCCTGTGGATGGGCGAGCCTCCTCCGCCGGCCGGGAATCTTTGCTGCACCGCCGCGCATGTTGCGTCAATCCAATCTGCCGAAGTCGTCAAGGTTTTGTTGGGGCGCCCCGGCGTGGTCTGCGGTAAGTTGTTGGAAATCGATCTCCTCAACGCCACCTGGGACGAGATACCTCTGGATTTCAGTTGATCTTGCAGCGCAGCGTTGATTTTATTCTCACAGCACAAAGATACCGAGACCTATTCAATATGCACGAGGTGTGTCCATGATTCGTAAGAGCGGCAATATTTGGCTTTTTACAGCAAAAGCGATATTGTTTTTTGCTGTATTGGCCGTTTTTTTTATCGGCCAGAACCTCTTTTATAAGCAAACCCTCTTTTATTTCTGGGGGAATTATGTCTTATTGCTGCTGTATACAGCATATCTATACTTTCTTTGCAGAATATACCAAGCCTTTCAATTTGGCAGCAACAAAGCTTCCGAAATCATCTTGTCGTGGGTGTTCTGCCTGGCAGTGACGAATATTCTGGAATATCTTATTTTGAGCTTGATAGAGACCATGCTTTTGCCCGTTAGCGGATTTCTGATTGTCATGGCCACCCAGTTCATACTGGTCATACCATTGACATATGCGATAGATAAGCTGTATTATTACCTGAATCCGGCGCAAAAAGCGATTATTATATTCGGAGACGAACGTAAATCGCGTGAGTATCAAAGCATAATAGAAAAGCATCGCAAAAAATTCGTCATTTCGGCGGTCGTCTCTCAATCCGAAACAATTGACGCCTTGCGTACAATGATTGAGGAATCGGATTCGGTTTTTTTCCTTGATGTGGACAGCAAGCTGATGGAAGCGCTGTTCGAGCATTGCTTTTTATACAACAAGCGGATGTATATCTTGCCATCTTTTTCCGGCGTTATGCTAAATACGGCCGAAATCACATGGATATCGAACGTGCCGATGTTTTTGCCGAAAAACTCTGAGCCGGATTTGGGCTCAAGATTCATCAAACGTTGCATGGACATCATCATTTCATTGCTTTCCATCATCATTTTCAGTTGGCTCATGCTCATCACATCGGTCGTTATTCTCATATATGACAGGCACGCGGCCATATACAAGCAGGTGCGCATTACCAGGGGCGGCAGGCAGTTTACGTTGTATAAATTCCGCAGCATGCGCACGGATGCGGAAGACGACGGCATTCCCCGCCTCACGTCGCGTGAAGATAAGAGGATCACGCCTGTCGGGAGGTTTATACGCAGGACAAGGATCGATGAGCTGCCTCAGCTATTCAACGTCCTTGCCGGCTCGATGTCGCTCGTCGGCCCTCGCCCGGAGAGGCCGGAAATAGCCGCTGCTTATGAAGAGATCTATCCGAACTTCAAGCTGCGGACAAAAGTGAAAGCGGGCATGACCGGTTTTGCGCAGATTTATGGGAGATACAACACCGCGCCCGATGAGAAATTGTTTCTGGACATCATGTATATAGAGAGGTTCTCTATATGGCAGGATATCAAGTTATTGCTGCAGACTCTGCCCGTTTTGTTTAAACCTTCCAGCACGGAGGGTATCCCTGACAGCGCGACGACAGCGCTGCGCGATTAGCCCGGCAAGGCCGCGAACCGCCACGAATCGCTATGAACCGCCACGAACCGCCGCGAACCGCCACGAATCGCCGCGAACCGCCACGAACCGCCACGAACCGCCACGAACCGCCACGAATCGCTATGAACCGATGCATGTTTCACTCGAAGTAAGCCGAAAGGACGGAACACCAATATGGGGAAGGCTTCAACATATCCGGAACGAAAAAAAGCCGCAATGTATACGAAGTTTGAAACATGGCAATCCAGGATCGCCGGACTAGCGGTTATCCTATTATTATGCGTCCAGCCGCTATATGTAAACGCCGCGAGATATTACAGCCTCACCTGGCACAAATTCGTTTTCTTTGCCGTGAGCATGGGCTTAATATTGCTGGCTTCGTCGATAATTTGGACTACCAGATTGGCAAGCAAGCCCAAATTGGGATTCCGCGAGAGACCGTATTTGGCCGATTGGGCCGCTTTGGGCTTTGCGTTGGTCACGCTCCTTTCGGCATTGTTCTCGCCATACAAAGATGTCACCGATGTGTGGCTCGGGGTCGCGGAACGATATGACGGCGCGATCACGCAACTCCTTTATGTCGCCGCTTTTTTAGTAATTGCGCACTGGTATAAACCGCACGTCAGGCATTTCGTGTTTTTCGGCATCGCAGCGTCATTAATAGGAATAATCGGAATTTTGCAGTTTTACGGCATGGACTTTCTGAAATTATGGCCGACCGGGCTGTCAAAAGGGCATGAGTATTATGTTGAGAACCTATATCACATCCCTTTCCGTTCGACGCTTGGAAATGTCGATATCGTATCGACCTATGTATGCGCTGCGATTCTACTGTGCGGCTTCCTTTTCATCAGGATGAAATCGAAATGGCAGCCGCTATGGCTTGTGGGAAGCGCGCTCTGTTTTTGGCTGATGGAACTCGCCGATGCTTATTCCGGGCGTGTCGGAGTTATTGTTGCGATCGTCCTTGCGATGCCTTATATCGTTGAGACCTTAAAAACACTCGGCCGAACAATGATTTTGGCATCTTCGTGGCTTGCTGTCTATATATTGCAAAAGCTCTTTTATGATGGTTTTGTCATGCACGAAACGTCCGTAGGCGCCCTTTTGCCTTTGATCGCCGGCTTTTGCGTCCTTCTGGCTGCGGGCTTTCTCCTTGCACGCAAGGGGAAGGAGGTCGGGCGGAACAGCCCCGTGCGGTGGAAAATCGGCGTCCTGTTGATTGCGGTCTGCATCTTTGTCGGCATTGCGGGCGTGGAGGTTTTAGGAAAACGAGATGAATACACCGGGAACAAGGATTTGCTTGCTGATGTCCGCGATGTGCTGCATGGCAATATTAGAGACGAGCTTGGGACAAACCGCATATATATTTGGCGCAACGCTTTGTCTGTTTATCCTGAACAGCCGATTATCGGGACCGGCCCCGATACATTTGGATATGCTTTTCCCGAGGAGGCGCAATATCGTTATGAGCAGCATTATGACAAGGCGCATAATGAATATGTGCAAATTTTGATTTGCCAAGGCATTCTAGGTCTTTTGCTCTATTTGCTATTCCTTGTCGCATCTTCTTTGAAATCGGCTCCGCAGGCGTTCAGAAACCCTCTTCTCATGGGCGTTTTGGCCGCTTTTGTTGGATATTGCGTACAGGCCTTTTTCAATATCAGCTTGCCGATAGCAAGCCAGCTTCTTTGGGTGTTCGCGGGCATGCTCGCAAACAAGCAATTTAGTAACTGACGGATTCACAATGTCAACAAAAAACAAGTTATTTTTGGTCCGTCAGTTACTATCGCCGCGCGAAGCGCGGTGCGCCGGAGCGCGGTGCGCCGGAGCGCGGTGCGCCGGAGCGCGGTGCGCCGGAGCGCGATGCGTCCGGGTTGTGGGGGTGGAACCCCCACGTTAGAATGGAGGCTGCCGAGTGGTCGATTTTTCGCTTGTTATGTGCATATACGAAAAAGAATCCCCGGCATTCCTGGCAAAATGCATTGAGAGCGTTCTCGCGCAAACCGCTCTGCCCTCGGAGTGGATCATCGTCAAGGACGGACCGCTCCCTGACGAGCTGGATTCCATGATAGCATCAGTCGGCTTTTCCGGGACGATGAAAATAATCGCTCTGCCGGAAAACGCCACTCTCGGACCCGCGCGCGCCGAAGGGCTGCTCGCTTCTAGCAACGAATGGGTCGCCATTATGGACAGCGATGATATCTGCCGCTGCGATAGGTTTGAAAAGCAATTGCGCATGATTGATATGCATCCTGAATTGGGGCTGATAGGGGGGCAGATTGCGGAGTTTTCGGAGAACCCCGGTGATTATCGCTCGATTAGAGCCGTGCCGTTGGAACATGATGATATCTGCAAGTTTTTAAAAAAGAGGAATCCTTTCAACTCAATGACTGTCATGCTGAAGCGGGAGCCGGCTTTGGCCGCAGGCAACTATAGGTATTTCCCATGGTTTGAAGATTATGACCTTTGGGCAAGAATGATAAAAAGCGGCGTCATATGCGCGAACCTTCCCGATGTTCTGGTTGATGCTCGCACGGGGAGCGGCATGTATGGCAGGCGGCGCGGCGCGGCATATATGCGCTCTGAATGGAATTTGTTGAAAGGATTGAGGTCTCTCGGTCTCATCAATAGGGCGGAATTTTGCCGCAATGCGGCTTTAAGAATGCCTTTGAGGTTGCTTCCTGCCGGCGCTCTTGAATGGATTTATGGCAAATACATACGCAGCTGAGCCGCTAGCTATTGCTTCACGTCCTTCCTCACCGGGCGTGAATTGCAGCAACCGCTATGAATTAAAAAGAGGACAATGATGGCAAGTCTACAAACCGAAAACACCGATATTAATACGGCGCGCCAAAAATACATCGAGCTGCTGAAGCAAAACGGCATGACGCCGAAAACAGAGACCATCCCCACAGCAGAGGCATCAGGGCGCGTGACAGCCGCGCCGATATATGCGCGGATCAATGCGCCGCACTACAGCGCAAGCGCAATGGACGGCATAGCTCTCGATGCAAAGCTGACATACGGCACGACGGAGACAACGCCGCTTTTCCTGGACATCGGCGATTACAAAAGAGTCGACACCGGGGACCCGCTGCCCGATGGTTGCGATACGATTATTATGGCGGAAGACATCATCGAGATGGCTGACGGACGCATTAAGCTCACAAACTCCGCCGCCCCCTGGCAGCACATCCGCCAGATCGGGGAAGACATCTGCGCCCATGAAATGATCCTCCCCTCATATACGCGGATTACGCCTTATGCCATCGGAGCGATGATCGCCGGCGGAGTGGCAGACATCGCCGTCATAAAGAAACCTATTGTGGGGTTTATCCCCAAAGGCAACGAGCTAATACCGCCGACGGCAGACCCCGGAAAAGGCGACGTGCTGGAATTTAATTCTGCGATATTCTCCGCCATGCTGCGCGAATGGGGCGCCGATGCCGTGACATATCCAATCGTCGGCGATGATGCCGCAGGGATTCGCCAAGTGCTGGAAACAGCGCTCTCCGAATGTGACATCGTTTTGATGAGCGCGGGCATATCATCAAACAACGAAGATTACACCGCTGCCGCTATCTCCACTATCGGCACGGTGCTTTACGATGGCTTGGCAATCAAACCCGGGAAGCCGGCAATTCTCGCATACAGCGATTCAAAACCGATACTTGGCATCCCCCGATACCCGGTATCGGGCATAATCGTCATTGAACAAATATTAAAGCCGATAATCGAGTTTTTATCTCATTCCGCTCCGGAAGCATACAGATATGCTGACGCGGTGCTGTCTAAGTCCGTCGTTTCGGCAATCGGATATCGCGAATTCATTCGCGTGCGGATGGGATATGTCAAAGACAAGCTCATTGCCACTCCGCTCGGCCGAGGCAGCGGCATTGTGACATCATTCATGAAGGCGGATGGCATCATAGAGGTCCCTCAAGACGCCGACGGATATGAAAACGGCGACGTCGTGAGCGTCAGATTGCTGACGCATGTGGATGAATTGAAGCACAGCCTTGTCGCAATCGGCAGCCATGACCCCATGCTGGACGAGTTATCGGACCTTCTGCGAAAAGAGCATGGCAGCATCTCTCTCGCTTCGGCGCATGTCGGGAGCATGGGCGGGCTGATAGCGATTCGCAGGGGCGAAGCTCATCTTGCCGGCATACACCTGCTGGACGAAGACACAGGCGAATATAACGTTTCATTCATCAAAAAACACATTCCGAAAGGCGGCGTTCGTCTCATTGAATGCGTCAAGCGAACGCAAGGGCTTATGCTCCGTAAGGGCAATCCGATGAATATAAAGGGCTTCCCGGATTTGACTCGCAATAAGCTGCGCTACGTTAATCGGCAAAAAGGCTCGGGGACGCGCATCCTTTTTGATTATCTCTGCGGCAATACAGGCATCGAACCATCTTTGATATATGGGTTTAACCGCGAAGAATACACGCATATGTCGGTAGCCGCTCTGATAGCTGCCGATTCCGCGGATGCCGGTCTTGGTATATATTCCGCAGCGAAACTCTACGATCTCGATTTTGTGCCTGTTTGCGACGAACAATATGACTTATTGATACCGGATCATGCTTGGGACATGCCTATTATGCAAAATTTGCTTGAAATCCTCCAATCGAATGCATTTCGACAGAGGCTCGGCGAGCTTGGAGGATATACTGTTGGCAAGCCGGGAGAGGTACGGTTCAGGACGTGAGAGAAAAATATGATGTTGTGGTTATTGGCGGGGGGCTGCTCGGCTGCTTTGCGGCGAGAAGCCTCGCTCGTTATGTCTTGAATGTCGCACTGCTGGAAAAAAGAGAGGATATTTGCACAGGCATCAGCAGAGCAAATACAGCGATTATTTACAGCGGGTGCGACACAAAACCGGGGACGATGAAATCGTCGATGTGCGTCAGCGCCGCGCAGAGTTATCCCCAATTATGCGATGAGCTCGGCGTGCGGTATTCGCGCTGCGGCTCGATTATGGTGTGCTTTGGCGAACGTGGCGAGAAGGGTTTATTAAAAAAAATCGACTGGGGCGAAAGGAATGGCGTGCGCGGAATGAAGCTGCTCACGCGGGATGAACTGCTCGATATGGAGCCGAACATCGACATAAGCGCCCGCAGCGGCTTGTTTGTCCCCGACACCGGCACAGTAATGCCTTGGGAACTATGCATTGCAGCGGCGGAAAACGCCGCAAGCAATGGTGTTGAGCTATGTCTTGGCACGGAAGTTTTGTCTATACAGAAAATAACTGATGCTTATAACACAGGATATGAGATTATAACTGACAAGGGGACGTTGCATGCTCACGCGATCATCAACTGTGCGGGCATGAACGCTGACGCAATCAGTGAAATGATATCGGAGCCTAATGTGCGAATCGTCCCTACTGCGGGCGATTATTTCGTTCTCGATACGAAGGCCGCGGGGCATATAAAGCATATAATCTTCCACGAACCTGAGGAAAAAGGCAAAGGGCTGACTCTTGTTCCGACTGTTGACGGCAACATATTGGTCGGCCCGACGGAGCGCCCCGGCGATGATTACAGCACGGAACTCTCCGGTTTCAATGAACTGAGAGAACTCATCGCGCAGGTCATCCCAAGTCTTCCGATTGAACACATCATAAGGTCTTTTGGCGCTGTCAGGCCAAATCCATATTTACTGAAAAAAGCTGATGATGGCTCGTATGTTACAGACGACATCAGCGTCAATGACTTTTGCATATTGGAATCTGATGACGGCACGGTCGTCAGCTTCGTTGGAGTGAAAACTCCGGGGCTGACGTGCGCCGATGAGCTGGGCCGTTATGCTGCCGACAAGATCGCGGCCGTGCTGCGGTCTGCGATGAAGACTTCATTCAACCCAAAACGCGAGGCGCCGCACAGGCTCGCTGACATGGCCTTTTCGGAAAGAAGCGATTTCACCCGGAGAGAAGACGATAGCTATAGCAAAATCATCTGCCGCTGCAGAGGAATATCGGAAGGCGAGATACTGGATGCGATTCACATGTGTCTGGGCGCTGTATCCATCGATGGCATAAAGCGCCGCACAGGAGCGGGCAGCGGTCGTTGCCAGGGCGGCTTTTGCGGGCAGTCCGTGCGCGAAATCCTAGCTCAAGAGCTTGGAGATTCGGCTACATATCACGCCCGGTGAGGTAGCAAGGGCGTGAACAGGAGCTTGGTGTCTCGATTACAATTCACGCCCGGTTGGGAGATCTATGTAATGGATAATTATGATGTAATCATTATCGGAGGCGGCCCCGCGGGGATGTCTGCCGCGCTTGGCGCAGCGCGTGCTGCGGGCGATACGGGCGATGCGCTTGGAGCTGCGGGCGGCGCGGGAGTAACGAGTGCTGCGGACGCAGCGATGACACCTGCAAATCCAAGAATCGCAATCATCGAGCGCGCACAGGCACTTGGAGGCATACTCAACCAATGCACGCACACAGGATTCGGCCTGACAATATTCGGCGAGGAACTCACAGGACAGGAATATGCACGCAGGTTTTCAAAACGCATACTATCATCTGCCGTCGAAATACTGACGGACACGATGGCCATGGACATAAACTCCGATCGCACGATCACGATCTCAGGTGCTATGACCGGCTACCGACGCATCCACGCAACATCAATCGTGCTCGCAACAGGCTGCAGAGAGCGCCCGATAGGCGCATTGCCTGTCGCCGGCACGCGCCCTTCCGGAATATATACGGCAGGAGCAGCACAAAAAATGATCAACCTCGGCGGGTATGACATCGGCGACAGGTTCGTTATCCTCGGTTCGGGAGATGTGGGACTCATCGTGGCGCGGGAGCTTGCGATGAGAGGGAAGGAAGTCGTCGCTGTCGT
The DNA here is from genome assembly GCA_009776905.1 of Oscillospiraceae bacterium. Classification (GTDB taxonomy): domain Bacteria; phylum Bacillota; class Clostridia; order Oscillospirales; family Oscillospiraceae; genus WRMH01. The sequence continues at coordinate 420 of WRMX01000015.1, read as the reverse complement.
TGAAAAAGAGGAAGAATGCGGTGGCTTGCCCCGCAACAGGATCAATTGCCTGGAGCGGTATAATATACCTTTTCTAACTCGGGCGACTGTGACCAAAGTGCATGGGATGCCAAGGATCAGCGGCGTCACAGTCAATGAGCTCACCAACGGAAAGCAATATACCATTGCTTGCGACGCGTTGATTACATCGGTCGGCTTGATTCCCGAACGCGATTTGCTGGATGGAATTTCCGCTAATATGCGGCATGGCGTGCCCGATTGGTTGTTCTTATGCGGAAACGCGGCGTTCGTCCATGATGTTGTGGACGATGTATCGATTGAGTCAGAAAGCGCCGGGCGCAACGCGGCTATTGCTGCGTTGCGCCCGAATTTCGGCGGTCGAACATATATACCGGAGCAAAACGAAAGAAAACATTGGGA
>WRMX01000014.1 GCA_009776905.1 Oscillospiraceae bacterium | reverse complement strand
TTTTTTTCTTTATCCTAACCCATTCGGCGGATTTTTTCAAGAAAAAAATGCCATAATAACAGCCAAATATTACATTCATCGTTTTTTTCATCATTTACATATTATAGTGAGGCCATCAATAAATTGCGCAGCGATGGGCACGTACCATGAATCCAAGGATTGCGTATTGCCGGGAGCTGTCCCGGAATCCCGCTCAGCCGCAGCCATGTGAATTCGTAACGATGCCCGCGCAGCTTGAAAGGTGGCAATTATCCATGAAACGCAATGAAAATATCAAGAGGTTCATCAGTAAAATACTCGCGCTAGCTGTCTTATTGACGCTGATCGCAATTCCCCCGATTAGTGCGGATGCTGCGGCGGAATTCTACAGCGCGACGACGCAGTTGGTGGTTGACAATTGGAGCGACGATTATATCGGCAGCATCAATCTTGAAATTGGGTCGCCATATATGACCGTCGACGGCGTTACACAGGAAATCGACCCCGGGCAAAAAACGGCGCCCGTCATTGTCGATGGCAGGACGCTTTTGCCGGTCCGCGTTCTTGTTGAAGAAATCGGTGGCGAGATAGAGTACGAGCCAACGCAAAAACAAGTGACGATCGGGTTTGAAGAGAGCAGCATCGAGATGCAGATAGATTCACATATCTATTATGTAAATGATGAACCTTCTTATATGGATGTCGCGCCCGTCATCATTGGCGGAAGGACGATGCTGCCTATTCGCGCTGTGACGGAAAATTTAGGTTTTGAAGTAGAATGGGAAGCTGCAACGAAGTCCATAACTCTGACGCGCGAATTCCAGACCAAGCGGTTGATTGTCAAAGTTGCCGATACCGGTGGATTATTTTACGCATATGGGGCATCGGACGTAATTTCCGGGCCGAACAATATCAAAGTATTGCAATATGATACAGTCGGCGAAGCGCAATACGCGTTTGATTCTTTGGATAATGCATCGAATGTCGTATATGTCGAGCCGGATTATTATATTCCGCCGTTTCCTATCGACAAAGGCAGCGTATACAACGCCGGGTCTTTTAAGTCATGGGGCGTCGAGTATATCGGAGCGGATAAATATGCTGCTTATCTTGCCGAATACGGCAGCAATCAGCAAATCGCCGTCGCGGTGGTCGATACGGGAATCGACTTTTCGCATTCATTTTTATCAGGAAGAATTCTTGATGGAGGGTATAACTTCGTCAGTGGCAATGCCAGCCCAATCGATGATGATGGCCATGGAACGCATGTGTCCGGCACGATCGTGGACTGTACCGCTGCATTGAATAATATTAAGATATTGCCGGTTAAGGTGCTTGGGCCGGACGGCGGCACGACGCTTGCCGTCGGCAATGGGATCGAATATGCGGCGAGCAAGGGAGTCAATGTCATCAATATGAGCCTCGGCGGTTCACATACTCCGGGCACCGTAGATTATATTGATGAAAAAATCCAATACGCCGTCAACAGAAATGTGACAGTCGTTGTGGCTGCCGGAAATGAAGCTGACGATGCCAAATATCATTGCCCGGCTCATAACACCAATGTTATAACAGTTGCAGCGAATGATTCATCAGGCAGGGCGGCGTACTTCAGCAATTTTGGCGATGCTGTCAACGTATCGGCTCCGGGAGTCGCGATCACAAGTTGCGTTCCGGGAGGTTGGTTCGAGTCATGGCAGGGCACGTCAATGGCGTCTCCGCATGTTGCTGCTGCGGCCGCAATGTACATATTAAACGACCCATCGCTCACTCCTGCAGGGGTCATGTATATGGTGGAGACTTTTGTCGATAAGCCGGCAGGATGGAACACCCGATATGGGAAGGGTATCATCAATATGACAAGAGCGATTCCCGATGCCCCGGAGGATGAGGTTGTCAGCCTTGCATGGTCAAAGCCTTCCGTGAATATCGGTATTGACGATTCAGACGTTGTCAGCCTTATCGCGACATACAAAAGCGGCGAAACAAAGGATGTTACGAACGAGTGCAATTTATACTCCGCAGATACGAGCGTGGCTCTCGTGAACGCGAGCGGCCTGGTCACCGGAAAAGGCGCCGGAGAAACGACGATCTATTTCAGCAAAACATTCGACAGTACTGTTAATAGACCCGCGCCCTTGCCTGTGACGGTAACAGGGGCTGATGGAGATATTTTAGAGCTGAAATGGTCGAAGAGTATTATAGATATTAATGTCAACCAGACAGATACGGTGCAATTGATTGCAGTTTATGCCGGAGGGGCGTCCAAGGACGTGACGGATGAAAGCGGGCTGTTCTCCGCAAACCCGGGGGTCGCGACAGTCAATGCTGCCGGGCTTGTCACCGGGAAAGGCGCCGGGACTACGACAATCTACTTTGACAAGATCATAGTAAACAAGTTTATCACTCTCCCGCCTCCGCTGGTCGTCAATGTCAAAAGCGCGAGCAGGAACATTGTTAAGCTGGAATGGTCAAAGGCAGCTGTGAATCTTGGCGTCGGCCAGGTTGACACCCTTCGCCTGATAGCCACATTTGATGATGGATCGACTTTGGATGTGACGAACGAGAGCGGCCTGACCTCTACAGACTCGTCGATTGCGACTGTGAGCGCCGATGGGATCGTCACCGGCAAGGCTGCCGGGAGCGCGTACATATACTTCAACAAGTTGGAGACGGACATAACTGTTGCAATACCTTCGCCTGTCGCGGTCACTGTAACGGCAGCCGAAAGCGGTGCAACGGTGATGGGGAACACTCCCGGCAATTACGCATGCGGGTCTAAGGTCGCATTTGATGCGCAGAGCATATATTACGTGAACGCATATGACTCACACAGGCTATATAAGATGGACCATTCGGGCGCTAACAAGACGAGGCTGTCCACCCATACTCTGGTAAATCATATCAGCGTCATCGGTGACAAGGTATATTACTCGTATGGAAATGGAACTGGGATCTGCACGGTCAATACAGATGGTTCGGGCTTGACGACGCTAGTGTCTGGAGGCACCGGCAAGAGCGTTGGCATTGAGGCTGTCGTCAATGGATATATTTATTACAACGAAGTGACATATGATGCATCAAGTTCTGACCTGGCTTTGAAGAGAGTTCCCACTAGCGGCGGGGCCTCATCATCGGCACTTGTGCCACAATATCATTGCGTGGCAATCGACGGCAGTTACATATATTACAGCAAATATGCGCAGCAAGGTATCTTCAGATGTGGCCTGGACGGCAGCGGCGACACAAAGATTGCGCAGGAAGTCGCGGACAGCATAAATGTCGCTGACGGATGGATTTACTATACGACAATGAACGCGAGCTATGGTAGCACGTCAAAGCCGGATTACGGTACTATTTACAAGATGCGTCTTGACGGGACTTCAAAGACTCTTGTATGCGCCGAGAATAACATTTATCCGTTGAACGTGGATTCTGATGGGTGGATATACTTCATCAAGGACCGCTTGGGATTTATAGCTCCCGGCAGCATTCCGACGATATGCAAGATTCGTACTGATGGCACGGGCTACATGGAGCTCTTAAAGCAGACGGCTTTGACAAATGGCCAGTTCCGGGATGTTGCGTTCATCAATGGCGAGTATGTCTACTTTACCGTCAATAACAATTCTGTGAGCGTTGGGAATTCAGAGCTTTTCAGAATCAACAAAGATGGTTCCGGCTTGCAGTGCCTGCAGTCTTATACCGCTCCATGAAGGTTGATGGCGGTCTTTGGCTTTGCAACAGCTACGATTGTGAACTACCTCAGATAGGCATGACAAGGAGCTTGGGACTTTCGTCCCAAGCTCCGGCGCTCTCAAGCGTCAGGGCATTTGCCCCAAGCTCGCGGAATCCCTATGGAAGCGTTGTCAGAAACTGTTTATGAACCTCATCAGCATGGTCGCGAATTCAGCACGTGTAGCTTCGCCCTTTGGCTTGAAGCTGCCGTCCGGGTAGCCGCCTATGATGCCGGCTCCGGCAAACTGCTCAATCGCACCGACAGCATAGTTTGTAATATCGGAGCTATCGGAAAAAGCGATATTCGGGAGGTCATCCACATCTGCCGGCGAGGCATCGGGGGCGGGATCTTCTCGCAATAATGACAATCCTGAATAGTCAGCATATCGGGCGAGGATTACCGCTAAATCTTGCCTTGTGACCGGGTCGTTCGGCCCGAAACGGCCGTCCCCATATCCGTTTACGAGGCCGACCGAAGCCGCCCACAACACGGCATCGTAGTAATACGCATCAGTGTATACATCGGTGAATCCTATGTAGGAGCGGTCGTCCCCGACCGCCTGCGGGACTTTGGGGACGGCGTCTCCTGCAACGGGGCTTCCGGCCATGCGGTACAACACAGTCACGACCATTCCCCGCGTTGTGGGGGCGTTCGGGCTGAATAATTCCGGGGCGACGCCGTTCATCAGCCCATGTGAATATGCGAACATAATGGCGTCATAATACCAGGCGCTATCCTTTACATCCGCAAACTGGTTGTCAACGTTGATGTAATACCCGAGCGGCGTGTCCTTGTCAAGGACAATAACCGCGCCCTCCGGCACATTAAACGTATTGCCATAGCTGTCGATAATCATGGCTCCGCCGCTGCCTTCGGGGAAACTGACTTTCAAATCCTTGTCGATGACTGTTCCCGAGGGCACGATGATTTTGCTGCCGTCCGGCGTATATATCGTCCCTCCGCCGGGCAAGCTCAACTCCCCGTTCTCGCCCTGCTCGGGGTCGTATCCTTCGGGTGTGACTACAGTGTATCCGCCGCCCATATCAGTTGTGAGAGTCGTTTCTTCAGCTGCTCCTCCTATAATGGCATTGTCCGGAGGCAGGCTTGTGGAGGGGGTCAAACGTACGATTTCGATGGAATTCGATGCGCCCTCATTTAGCCCCCCGGTGACAAGCAGACGGAAGTAATAGATTTGGTCATACATCAATCCCCTAATCTGACCGGTGCCTGTTGTTGCGTCAAGCGTAGCGGTTGAATAATCGCTCCAGTTTGTGTCGTCTGAAGAATATTGAAGTTTGACGTTTGTTGCGCCAAGCGGAGGCGTGAAGCTCAAATCCGCACCGTTGTCCCCCCATGCCGTATATGCCAGGTCTGCAATGGGCAGCGTGTCCACGATCTCATATACACCGCCCGCTTGGAATTCCCGGCCATATGCGTCCGTGTATACCGCGATTAGCGTGATAAGCCCGGGTTCATGCGGACGTATGGTTCCGTCCGAGTCGACTGTTGCCGCTGTGGCAGGCGCGATGGTGACGTCCCAAGTTAGATTCTGGTCGTCAGGTTCAATATCAACTTCGCTGCCGCTTAACATAAGGGCTCTGAAGATGAATTTCGGGGAGAGCGTAAGCGGTATTTGGCTGCCGACGTCAACGCCGCCTACGTCCGCGCTGACGGAGATGGAAACGACGTCCGTGCTTTGCGATATGAGTTGCCTGGTGAGTTCCGCTTCATTGCCCGCTTCATCAGAAGCGATGAGCTTGATGCTGCTGCCTGTCACGGCGCCGCTGAAACTGAACAGGCCGCCTTCCCGCTCAAAGCCCTCATCGCTGTCGTTGAGGGTAAGCTCTGCGTCGGGGTCTGTGTTGCCCGAAAAACTTATCGTTCCGTCGCTGCTCAATATAGCGCCGCTGCCGTCTATTTGAAGGACAGGCGGTGTTGTGTCTTTAATGAGCACAAAGCGTTTTTCTGCCGAATCATTCGTGCTTGTGTTCGTTACCGTGACGACAAATGTGTATGTGCCGTCGTCCTCGGAATTAAGGTCGCACAGGAAGCCTCCCGCGACTGGGGTGCCGGTGTATGATGAATCTCCGTTGCATGTTGTTTCATAGGTACAGCCTGTGGGTATCAGTATCGTCGCTTTCGGCGCCTGACCCAAATAGATCGGCAGCTCCGGGGTGTCCTGTGCGGTTTTATCTATGCCGGTGAATGTGATGTTAAACTCCGGGGGCTGCGGCTCAATGAAGCTGAGGGCTGCTGTTGCGGCAGGCCCCGAAACACGCGCTGTGAGATCGGCGCTGTCGCCTGTCAAGTCCCCGTCTTCGTTGAGGACAGGGACTTCGGCGCCGCTGCCTATAGCGACCTCATTAAACGCGCTGACACTGACCGTGTAGTTCATGCCTGGTCCGAATTTATAGCCTTTTGTGATGGGATGATCGACGCCCGTGATGCTCTCATCGTCGGCGACGATTGTCCCGCCCTGCAGGACGTAACTCGTTGGAGCCGGGATCGGAGTATTGGTGATCTCGTCATACGTATCGCGCAGTACGATGGGCTGGCCGACATTGCCGTCGCTGTCGGTGACAGGCTCGCCGTCTTGCAAAACCGTCAGGATATAGCCGTCCGCTGCTGGTAAGGCATCCCAACTGACCTTGACAGTGCCATTTCCGTTATTGACAGCAGCTAGGTTTCTCACGATGCCGGGTGCATTTGTATTATTATGCGTAAATGATGTGCTGCTGCGCGCACTGCATTGTGGGATAAGCTCAGCCCCGTCCTTTTCGCAGAGCATGGCGCGGATGAAATAATTACCGCTCGGCAGGTCAATAGGCATTGCGACAGTTCCGGTCGAGACCGGCGAACTGCCGTCAAAGTCCACCGTCGCCAAGTATTGGCCGATGTTGTTTGCGGCGTCTCCGTCATCTTCCACGACGAAGAGATCGACGGTGTATTCTTTTGCAGGGTCCAGGTTATCGAGAGCCCAGTTGACCGTCCCTGATGTGTAAGTGACAGTATCTATCGTAGGTAGCGGATCGATGACATATGAATCTATCAACACTCCACTGGCGGGATTATTCACAGTCATCGTCCATTCGCCGGAGGCAGGTGAATTGATTCCATACAGCGACCGATAGACGACATCACCGTCGAAATTCTCTGCCTCATACCATTCACTGTTCGAAGTGTTGGTTGTCACGGTTGATGAGTAGCCGCCCGGGCCTATGACGGTATATGAGATGCTACCCGGAGTGTCAGTTTCCAATGAGAAGACCAGATATGGGTCGGTAGAATCTACATTAACTGTCATAGAGTTTGCGGTGCTGCTTGTGACATTGAACAACGGTATTATCGTGCTTCCGGCTGAAGCCTCCCATGGAGTGATATAGGACAGTGGCATTATCGACCTTCTGTTGTAAACCTGTGTAGGACGGCGGACGTTCATCATCGTCATTGTGTATTCGTCCCCGTTTTCGTCGATCCCCGTCGCTTTTATCGCGCCGTCATCGGCGGAGGGATCAAAGCTCAGGAAGCCAAATCCAATGCCCTGGTTTCTATAAGGGAAATTCAAGTAGAAGCCAATTTCACCAATGCCCAAAGCGGGGAAACTCGCTCTCAGCGTTGCTCCGTATTTTGTCATCTCAGCGCTTGCGTTCGCGATGGTAACGCCGCCGAATGGAGCGGGCATGAAGTTAGGAATCTTTGCCTCTCCTTTTGCGGTGCCTTTGAACTCGAACATATCCAGGATGTCCCAAAATGCGCTTCCGTCGAAGTTCGAGATTTTATTAACAAGGTCATTAATGCTTATGCTTGGATATACGCCCACCATGACGCTGCCGGAGGCTTTTAGCGACTCGAAAGGCAGCTCAAATCCGCCTTTTAGCGTGACTTCCACGCCGGGAACACTGAAGGTGAGTGTACCAATATTGATACTGTAAAGCTGATCTGTCAGTAGCACGGAGTAGTAAGCGTTTTTGAGAATGGACATCTTTAGAATATCTACAGAATCGGCTCTTCCTTCGACCCCGCGCAGCCCGACCGTGATGCTGGACTTGCTGAGTGATATCAGTTGGTCCGTGATGTCCGCGATGGAGCCCGAGAAGATGAGCGCAAGGTTTGGAATGTAATTAAAGCGGTTGTCGATCGTGCTGGCGAGGCCTTGGAAGCCGCCGCCGAAGCCGTTGATCGTAGCAAGCGTGAGCGCAGGGATGAGCGGGACGCCGAGCGAGCCGCCGCGCGCCCAGAACTCAAAGCGTTCCGGGAGATATATGCCCCGGGCCGCTTCGAGCCGCAATTCCCCCATGAGCTGGATATAGTCGAATATGGTCACGTCGCCCTTCACATATATATGCTGATCACTAGAGCCTTCGACCTCCGGCAAGGTGTTTATGCTGAACTCCATGTTTGCGCTCGCTTCGATGATGTCGAATATCGTGCCGACATGAAACTCCCCGTTTGCTTTGAGTGACGGGGGTGCATACTTTGACAGTTGCAGCTCCTCAAGATCAAAGAGTACATTGATGAAGTATTGTTTGATGAAACCGGGGATTACATCGCTCAGGCCGACTTTTCCGCTTATGCCTACAGTATCTTTATAGATGATGAGACCCCCGGCATGTATTTCCACGCCATATGAGTCAAACTCAAAGAAAGTCCCATTGCTCAAAGCGACTTTGGTTTCACCGACCGCAGGCGTGCGGCTGATCGAATACTTGTTTAATGAATCTAACTCTATCTCGAACAAGCCTTGCGCAACGACCGTCCCATCAAACAGGAGGACGGCATCATCCGATAGGCTCTCTATAGTCACATTTCCCCAGCTATCGCCGGAAAGATTGGCGGTCGTGAGCTTCAGGAAGTTTTTCGTGTCATCAAAGTCTTTACACCTGAACTGGACCGTGCCGTTTATCGTCGCTCCGTCGGCAATATAGTATTCTGTGTCTGAATTCTGCCTGACCATGCCGCGGAATGTCAGCAGCGGTTCGGCGGGCAAGATACGCAGCTCTTCCTCGCTCCCGCTGCCGAAGACCTCAAACAATCGTGAACTCTGCTGGTGAATGGATAGAACTCCGTAAACCGGCCAGACAGGAGTCTCATGGCTTTGGCTCGCCTCAATCCTGAAATAATAGTCATTGGGCGACGTTTCCTTGTCCTTGAAACTGAAAACATAGTTTCCCTCGGCTAAGCCATTGGGGAAAACGATGTCAAGCCGCTCGTTGGTGTGGTTTATGAACTCAGCTTCCATCGCCGGGGCCGGGTCAGTGATATCCACTGCTGCTGTGCTGGTCTCCGTGACTGAGTCATACGCCGTGAAAGTGCCAAGGTCTATTTTATCAAAGTTTATCCCGAACAAGGTAGCCGTGAACGGGTTTCCGTCATCACAGACTTCCGTGGGGTAGACGCCCGTCAGTTTGAGGCCGTTTTTAATGCCCGTGGCCTTCGGGAACAGAGTCGTCGCAGAGCCTTTGACAAATTCAGGCTGTACGCTGGTCAGGTTTTCGACGGTGACTTCCGCGCGTATCGTCTTGTCATTCATAGGAGGATTCACAAATGGAGTCGGAGCATATTCATATTGGCCCCCGGGCGGGATCATAAGTATATCTCCCGGGCCGTAACCATATAAACTCCCGGAAATGATTTGGTTTGATGAATTATCCGGGTCATAATAATATCCGTCAGTTGCTACCGGGGTCTCCGTACCGCCTGATCCTTGCAGGTAGTATTTTACGTCCGTCCTAATGTACACCGGATATGATGCTGTGTTGGTGATGACGGCTGAGATGTCCCAGCTATTGTGGCCGGATACGCCCATGGCATATGACGCGCCCTCATAATCGAGCTGGAGCGAGGGTTTGCTCTTGACGGTCATCGACAATGCGTCCTGCTTTTGACTAACCGCCGTGACCCAGACTATCTGATGGGGGTCACCCGGATATGTAAACGGGGATTCCCTGTCCTGCGTGAAGGTGACCTTGTCGTTCCTGGCGTTGCCGCCGCCGGCGATGGTGTATGTATATGCGTTAGGCATGATGACTTTTTGATAATCGACCTTGCTCCAGTCAAGCACTCCATACCTATAGTCGAGTGCTGCGATAAAATCAACATAATTCATATATGTGGGGATAATGAGCTTGTCGGAGTAGCTTGTATAAGTCGTGATGATATCATCCGCGTTATACATTTGCTGCAAGCCGCCAAGCAGCGGTTTATTGGGGTCATTCAGCCGGAAGAGCTCCGTGCGCGGCGCCCTTGGTTCCGTGTGCAGCGAGTTGTAGGGAGGATGGTAGGTATTGGTGGGGTCTAGGCAATCAAGGGCGACCCTCGCATTTGACACGCTGCTCCATGACCTCGAGTCAAAATAAAACTCCAAGTACACCGGGTCGCTATAGGTGAAGGCTTCCGCCTTTTGCGGCTGGGCAACGATGAAGATTGTGAGCGTCATCGCAATAGCCATCAGCATCGAGAGCGCCCGTTTCCCATGGTTTGTTTTTGTCTTGAACATGATATAATTCCTCCTGTGTTCAATATCTGTGTAGATCTGTGTAGGGGTGACCGTCCCCGGTCGCCCGAGACTGTCCGACAATCACCCATACATAGACAATATGCACAATTCCGTTGTAGGGCGCGGCTTCCCAGACGCGCCGCAGGTTTGCATTTGCGTCACAAACGGCGCGTCAAGGATGCCGCGCCCTACGTAAGGATGTTGAAACGTTGATTCGTTATCGTGCATTTTGTTAGTGAATCCCGATTTAGCGCGCAAAAGACCCGCGTATGCGAGTCTTCGTTACTAGATTTCCGGCGCAATTATATCAAATTTCCCATTTCTTTTACAACAATTGATGAATGTTATCAAAAATGTTAGGATTCATTATCCCGGCGGTTAAAGACATATCCCTTTCCATAGATTGTTTGGATGGAATACCCGGCGGGTTCGATTTTCTTTCGCAGCCGTGAAACGGTCATCTGAACGGCGTTTTTATCGCTGCCCATCGGCGCTTTCCATGCGGCTTCGTAGAGCTCCTCCGCGCTTAAGATTTTCCCCTCGTTTTGCGTAAAAATAAGCAAGAGTTCAAACTCTTTCGGCTGGAGCATGAGGTCGACCCGGAGTTGGTTCATATTCTCCTGAGTCATCTGCTCGGTTGCCAGTTTGTTTTCGCGGCGTTCGGTTTCGGCATATTCAAGCGAAATCACCAGCGTATAACAGAATACAAAGAACAACATGCCAAGAGGCGCAGTGAATCCCTGCCCGCTAATTAACCCAAATAATTTGAGCCCAAAGCGCATAAGGATATCGTTCAAACCGAACAAACCGATTACAAGCAGACCGACAAAGGACAGCACGTTTTGTATGTTCTTCCGGCTCAGCGTAAATAGCGCCAGCATGATAAAAACATAAAGCATGAGCCCGATGGAAACCACTTCAAATACAATAAAGATTTTTGTAAACATCGTTGTAGGCAACGCCAAAGCAACAATGTACAATCCCGCGAAAATATAATAGCCGAGAGTGACCGGTTTATGTAGAACGCCTGGATACAGTTTGTCCAGAAATAGCAACACAAAGACAAAGACCGCATAATGGACAAAATATTCAATGCGAAAGACGATCTGCCAATTATAATCAGGGAACATTATTGGTATTTTATTGGTGATCAGCATAAGCAATAGACAACACAGCGAAAAGATCAGGGTCGTCCGGCGTTTACGGTTCAGGGCAAAAAGCCCCAAATGATAGAGTGACGCGGCCAGAAGGCAGCCCATAGCCAGAAAAGTAATCGTGTCCTCCTTACTTATTCGCCGCTGAACATCCAGATAATCACCGACGATAAATCGGGGCGCAAACGCGCCCTCGCGGTGGACGAAGTTGGCCGTCTGCATGATGAGTGTCGTAATGCCGGTTTGGGGAATGAAAGCGTAGATTCTTTCCAGCACACGCGGAGTCGTGGTTTCAAAGCTCACGCCCGGCAGACCGACGCAATCAATTTCCTCGCCATTGATAAACAGGCGCATGGAGTAATCCGCCGTTCGCATGAATAAACCGTAAGTCCGGCCGGCAGGCAGGGAAAGTTCCATCGTATGAGTGAAGTATTGTGTGCTTGTATAGTCAAGCGTATTTGAAAGGACGGGCGGCTCAGTTACTTTGCCGGACGCAAAGTCCTCCGGGGTATAGAGCTTTTCGGGATAGCTAAACCAGTTGTTATTGTAAGCGTAAACCATATCCGCGAAATCGACATCGCTGAAGTCATAGAATCCATCATATCCGTTAAGATCCACAATCCCCGGCGACGGCAAGTTCAATATCCCTATCCATATTACGAGGACAAGGATTAGGAACGCTGTGATGACGAATATATCGCGGTGAGTCGGCTTGTCCATGCAACGCAGTCTCCTTCATGAATGAAAGGTATTCGATATTGAAATCAGTATTTGCGCTTTAATCCGGGCAAATAGCGCCGCTTCGATTATATAATACAACCGTAACGATTTCAAACAGAATAGCAATATTGCAGTCGTTTGACTATGTGAGCATGGTTAATCGAAATTGTAACAAAAAGTTACGCTTTTCACGCCTTTCCGTCAAATTGTACATAATTGACACCTCAATTTGTTCATTATGGCAACTTGCAATACTCCGTGGAAAAGCATATAATAACCAAAAAGTAATAGAAACATTTCCATTTGGTTATTGCTGTAACACGAGGAGTTGATGTGATGTTAAGGTATATAATCAGGCGGTTGCTGCTGATGATACCAACCTTGCTTGGGATTACCCTGATCGTCCAGCTGTTCATCATGATCACGCCCGGCGACCCCGCGAGATTCATAGCCGGCAACGAAGTCACAGAGGAGGAGGTTGAAGCGCTCAGAGTCGAGATGGGGCTGCGAGACCCGTTCCTTGTCCGATATGGCAACTATATCTCCAATATCCTCAGCGGGAACTTTGGGATATCATACAGGACGAAAAGGCCTGTCGTTACCGAAATCGCTCAACGATTCCCATATTCGCTGATGCTTGTCTTTATTTCGATGATAATTGCCATGGGCATTGGCATACCTATCGGGATATATGCCGCGACGCATCAATACTCGTGGAAGGACAATCTTGCCATACTTGCCTCTCTCTTCTGCGTATCAATGCCGAGCTTTTGGTTTGCGCTGTTGCTGATACAATTCCTATGCGTCAGGCTGGGCTGGCTTCCGACGTCCGGCGTGAACTCCTGGCTCGGCTGGATTTTGCCATCAGTCACGCTCGCGCTTGCATATGCAGCTAGCATCGCCAGGCAGATGAGGTCGAACCTTTTGGAAGTCGTCAGGCAGGACTACATCACGACGGCGCGTGCGAAAGGCCAATCCGAAAGAAAAGTGCTGTACCGACACGCTCTCAAAAATGCAATCATTCCGATTATTCAAATCGTCGGCGGGATTTTCGGAGCGGCAATGGGCGGCTCAATGATTTCCGAAGTGATTTTCTCCCTGCCGGGGCTCGGCAGTTATACGATAGCAGCGCTGAACGCCAGGGATTATCCCGTAATCCAAACGAGCGTTCTTATTTTATCCACATGGTTCGCCATCATACTATTGCTGATCGATATTGCATTCGCAATTGTTGACCCGAGGATACGAGTACAATACATGAAAAAGAGAGCAAGGACGAGAAAGGAGGTCAGCGCCTGATGGGAGATACTGCGATTAAGAAAAAGAAGAAAAAATCCCGCTTTGGCGAAATCTGGCGGCGCTTGGCAAAAAACAAAGCTGCGGTGATTTGTCTGTTTGTTATCATTATCGTCGTTTTAGTCGCTGTGCTCGCGCCCGTTATCGCTCCATACCCATATGACCAGATGGACTACTCGGCCCCATTTGCCGGGTCCAGCAAGGAGCATTGGCTAGGAACGGACAAGGTCGGGCGAGACATTTTCAGCAGAATACTATATGGCACGGGTCAATCGCTCCAGCTTGGTGTCATTGCGACAGGCCTTGCTGCGGTGCTCGGGATCGCCATTGGTTCAATCGCCGGGTATGCCGGGGGCTGGGCTGATATATTAATAATGAGAGCGCTCGACATATATCAGAGCATTCCGATGTTCTTGCTGTGCGTTACGCTTGCTGCGGTCATGGGGCCGAGCCTGCGCAATGCGATCATCGCTATCGGCATTTCCGCGATAGGAGGTCCCGCTCGTCTTATGAGAGCGTCGATCCTTACTGTTCGGGAACAAGAGTATATTGAAGCTGCTAAGCTTGTGAATGCGAGCAGCACGCGCATAATTGTCAGGCACATTATCCCAAACTCAATTGCGCCATTGATCGTTTCAATCACAATGGGCATTGGGATGAACATTCTGGGCGGCGCGGGGCTCAGCTTCATCGGCCTTGGAGCGCAGCCGCCGATTCCTGAATGGGGAGCCATGGTTTCGGAAGCGAGGAGCGTGATGAGAGAGCATGGAACTCTCGCGTTATATCCCGGAATCTGCATTATGATCACCGTTCTCGCTTTCAATCTGCTTGGCGATGGGCTCAGAGATGCGCTCGACCCGCGGCTTAAGACTTAGGAATTGGGGTGGATGCTTTGGCTGATAATATTCTTGAGATTCACGACCTAGTGGTTGAATACCATACCGACGACGCTATTGTCCATGCGGTCAATAACGTCAACCTCAATGTCAAGCGTGGTGAAACGATCGGATTGGTCGGAGAGACCGGGGCCGGCAAAACAACGATAGCGCGTTCAATATTGAGAATCCTCCAGACGCCGCCGGCGAAATTATGCAGCGGTGAGATTATATTTGAAAATGAGAATTTATTGGAGCTCACCGAGAAGCAGATGAGGAAGATTCGTGGCGACAAAATCGCAATGATTTTCCAAGATCCGATGACTGCGTTGAATCCAATCGAGAAGGTAGGTTTCCAAATCGCCGAGGCCATCGGCTTGCATAATGAAGTGACGGGCATCGAGGCGGAAGAGAGAGCTTGCGACATGCTTGAGATGGTTGGCATTCCTGCCTACAGATACAAGGAATATCCGCTTAACTTCTCCGGTGGCATGAAGCAGCGCGTCGTTATCGCGATGGCGCTAGCGTGCAATCCTATGCTGCTGCTCGCGGACGAGCCGACTACGGCGCTTGATGTGACCATACAAGCGCAGGTCTTGGAAATGATGCAGTCACTGGTTGAAAAACTTGGGACTTCCGTCGTAATGATCACGCATGACCTTGGCGTCGTCGCAGATTGCTGCAATTCGGTAGCGGTCGTATATGCCGGAGAAATCGTGGAATATGGCACGGCAGACCATATCTTTAACCATGCTGCGCATCCATATACAATCGGATTGTTCAACTCTCTACCAAGGCTGAACACGAAGGAGAGGCGGTTGAAGCCCATCAAGGGGCTGATGCCCGATCCGACTAACCTACCGACAGGCTGCAAGTTCAGCGAGCGCTGCCCTGATGCATCAGACAAATGTACTGAAACTCCTCTTGGCAATATAGAGATTGCTCCGGGACATATTGTCAGATGCTCCTTAGCGGAGGTGAGTGCATAATGGCTGTGATGCTCGATGTTCAATCCTTAAAAAAATACTTTAAAAACCCGATGGGGACGCTCCATGCCGTCGATGATGTGAGCTTTACTCTCGAATATGGCAATACTTTGGGCGTGGTCGGGGAATCCGGTTGCGGAAAGACGACGCTCGGCAGAACAATTTTGCACCTTCTTGATATCACGGAAGGCAAGTTGTTTTTTGAAGGCAAAGACATTACGGCGCCGACAAAAAAGGAGCTGGCGGTGCTCCGCGAAGATATGCAGCTTATATTTCAAGACCCATATTCATCTCTGGACCCACGTAAGTCTGTGAGCGAGATTATCATGGAGCCTCTGGTTATACAAGGCAAGCTCTCGCGGGCAGACATTAGAACGGAAGTCGCGCAGCTTATGGATACCGTTGGTCTTGCGGAGCGCTTTGAGAACTCGTATCCGCATGAGCTGGATGGCGGGAGGAGGCAGAGGATCGGCATTGCGCGCGCGCTGGCGCTTAAACCGAAATTCATAGTTTGCGATGAACCGGTGTCAGCGCTCGATGTTTCCATCCAAGCGCAAATCATCAATCTGATGCTCGATTTGCAGGAAGAAATGAAACTTGCGTATATGTTCGTCACGCACGATCTATCGGTCGTCAAATACATTTCAAACGACATTATGGTGATGTATCTGGGGCAGGTTGCCGAAAAGGCGCCTTCCGACGAATTGTTTGAAAACCCAATCCATCCATATACAAAGGCCTTGCTTTCCGCGATACCCGAGCCTGATATCAACAATAAGAAAAAACGTATCATCATGCAGGGAGAGCTGTCGTCCCCAATCGATCCAAAACCGGGTTGCCGTTTTATGGTGCGTTGCCAATATGCGGCCGAAGAATGCAACGAAGCACAGATCATCGAAGAATGCTCCCCGGGACATTTTGTCTCGTGTTGCAGATATAAGCAAATCAACAATATGAATTAGGAGGAACTGAAATGAAGAAAGTAGGAAAAATCCTTGCGTTACTCCTCGTCTGCGTTATGATTGTGTCTATTGCGGCCTGTAACAAGACCGACAATAACAACAATAACAACGCGACAAACGCAGACGGAAGCAACAACAGTACAACGAGCAACGACAACAGCAACACGCAAAACTCAAACAGCAATAACGATAATAGCAGCAATAGCAACAGCAACAGCAGCAACACCAATCAGAATACCGACAATTCGCAGCAGAGCGGAGGCCGCGACACCTTGACTGTGGCGATTCCTGCGGATACAGGTTCGCTTGACCCTGCTGTTGCGATGTCGAATCTGACGCCTACGACTTGCGTCATGCAGGGTATGTGGGATCAGAAGTTCAATGGCGATCTCATATTCTTGCTTGCGACAGACATTGAGTATATCACGCCGGACCATTGGATCATTCCATTGAGAGAAGGGGTAAAATTCAACAACGGTAATGACTTTACCGCTTCGGATATCCTCTTTTCATTGAATATCTATAGGAATTCCGGGATCAACGCGACGAAGGCACAGGTCATCGATCTCGATAGAACTGTCGCGCTGGACGATTACACGATCGATTTATACTGGGATTACTGGCGCACAAACCAATGGGGCATTCTCAGCGACATGCTGGTTTATGACGAGGAATCATATGATCCGGAGATAGCCGGCTCCAGGCCAATCGGCACCGGGCCGTTCGTAGTCACGGAATACGTCGTCAACAGCCACATCAATCTGGAGAGGCGCGATGACTATTGGGGCGAGCAACCTGCGATGAAATATATTAACTTCAAGGTTATGTCCGAGACTTCGCAAGTGCTCAACGCTATCGAGACTAAGGAGCTTGATGTCGGGCTTTTGGCGAGGAGCGATGTTGAATATGCCAGCTCTTTGCCGGGCGTTTATACTGAAGCTCGCTATGAAGGAAACTGGACCACAATAGTCTTCAATATCTGGGAAGACTCTGTTTTCTATCATAACCCCGAAGCTCGCTACGCTGTCTGTTATGCTATCGACACGCAAGCCATCATCAATCTTGTCTACCTTGGACAGGCTTCCGTGATGCATAGTCCAATTACTACGACATGTCTGGACTATGAAGACCGGTTTAATGACCGCCACGATACATATGCAACAGGCTATGACGTTGCAAAGGCAAAACAGCTCGCGGACAGCAATGGCTTGACAGGAAAAGATCTGGTTATTATCACGAACGGCTTGGCCGATCAGGTAACCGTTGCAGAGCTGCTGCAGAATATGCTTAAGGACATCGGAGTCAGCTCCTCGATCAACAACTATGACATGGCCGGATATAACGCGGCGCGCGACGATCCACATGGCGGATGGGATATTGCGATCGCTTCGGCCATCAACCCCGGCAACAGGGTCGCCGGCACATTGGTCAACGGCATTCGTTTCTATCCAAATATGCAGCTTCCGGGATTGTTCACAGAGCTGGATCGGTTCTTGGAGCTTATGATGCCTGCATTCATGGAAGCGGACGACCAAGAGCGAAGCAATATTTACTATGAGCTGTTCGGGCTCTATGGTCAAGCATGCTTCAGTTTCGCCCTTTGCGATATTGAGAATACGTATGCATACGCCGATGATATTGATTATGACTCCGTTATCTATCGTTTGCACGGCTTGGTCCGTTACTGCGATGTGAAGTTCAAGTAATATTGGGAGGAAAGCTCATGCAATTAACAGATGAAGAAAAAAGGATGCTGCAAGGGGAAGAAGGGCTGGTTCGGCAAAAGTGCATGGAACAGCTTGTCGATCTTTGCGATGTCGCCGGCGCGGATAGATTGGTCGATCTGGATGGGACGGGCGATTTTACCCACGCAGCCATGATGTCGCAAGGTAGATACGGATTCCCGCTTGAAGAGCTGAAGGCGCTTGCTGATTCGGGCGCGAAGTTCAAAATTCCAACTTACTCCAATAAGGTGCCGCTGCCGCAGGTCCCGTTCCACGGTTGGGAAAAGTGCGGCATACCGCAGCACGAAGACCCGGAATACAACAAAAAGCTGCGCGAAGAGGAATATATGTCCGTTTATCGGCAGATGGGCCTGTTCACGTCGTGCACTTGCGCAAATTACCTGATTTCGAGCTTCTGGCCGACTGTTGGGCAGCATTGCTCGTGGACGGAGAGTTCTGCTGTGCCATATTGCAACGCGGTTCTTGGCGGCAGAACGAACCTTGATGGGTCATTCGCCTCATGTTTTCTCGGCAAAGCTCCATATTATGGCATGCATGTGACAGAGAACAGATATGCCACGATTGTTGTGAAGAGCGAACGTACTCTCCGGACGGAGATGGAATGGGATATATTCGGGTTTGCGGTCGGCGAATTGTCAAAGCTTGAAGTCCCCGCTCTTGTCGGAATGGCGGATGCGACCACATCAAAGACTGTCAAAATCAACGCCGCGCTCAATACCGGCGGTTCCATCCCGATGTATCATATCCCCGGGGTGACTCCGGAGGCACAAACATTAGAGCTTGCGTTAAACGGCAAACAACCGAAAGAAACGTATGTCATTGGAGAGAAGGAGCTGCGGGACGCATATGACAAAGTCAACTACCTGCCTTCTGAGGACATTGATTTTGTTTCTCTCGGCTGCCCGCATTACAACCTTGTCGATCTCATGCGCGTGGCCCATCTGTTGGAAGGAAAAAAATGCAAAGTCCGGTTGTGGATCATGACGACTCCCTGGATGTATGATCTGGCGAAATCTCAAGGATTCCTCAAGATTTTTGACGATGCAGGAGCCACGTTGCTGACAGGCACATGTCCGGCCGCAATGGGTATGCCTGACGGCATCAAGTCCGTCGCAATGGACTCCGTGAAACAGTCATACTACATTACCGGCAGGTATTCATCTCCGGAGGATCCGCTCCATGTTTGCTATGGCACGAAAGAGGACTGCGTCGAGGCTGCTATCACGGGCAAGTGGCGCGGGGAATGGAGGTAGGGAGCATGAAAGAGATACGGATCAACGGTAGGAAACAGTTCGGCGGGCAGGTAACTGCGGAAGCATTGGTGTCCAAAGGTCCGCTGGAAGGTTTCACAAACCAAAACCCCATGATGGGTTGGGTGACAGAACGCGAGCACCCGCTGTATAAGGTTCCATATAAGGACAAAGTGCTGGTGTATACTTACGCGCGTGGGTCAGGCGGATTTGCCGCATTTGGCTCCGGCCCGAACCTTCCCGCTGCTTTTGTCCACCATCAGTCCAATGCGCTGTCAAATTCGGCAGCGCTCAATGGACGCATTCCTTCCGTGACCGATCTGGAAATCGACCCCACTACGGTCATAGAAACAGGCGACAAGGTATTTGTCAACGGGGACGAAGGATATATCATTGTCTATAAAGACGAGTGACATATGCCGGGTTGTGAGGGCGTCGCCCTCACGTCAGTGAATGGTATGAGGGAGGGGCTGCGGCGAGGGGCGGCAGCCCCTCCCACATTATAGCAACAGCAGCCAAGATTGAGGGCAAGGTCCGGAATATGCAAAGAAAGAGGTATCGTATGGATTTTATTCATGAGAAAAAGGAAACCCCGGTATGCAACGAATATGATGTAATCGTTGTGGGGGGTGGCATCGCCGGCGTCGCCGCCGCATTGGCGGCATCCAGAAACGGCTCGAAGGTTCTGCTTGTTGAAAAGACGACGATGCTGGGAGGCTTGGCAACAGCCGGCCTAATAGTGATTTATTTGCCGATATGCGATGGAATGGGGCACAAGATACACAGCGGCATATGCGAGGAGTTGCTCTATGCATCGATAAAATATGGAAATGACAGCCTTCCCGAGCAGTGGAGGGGAGGCGCTTGGGCTGCAGACACTAAGGAGCGATATCAAACCGCGTTTAACGCGCCCGCCTTCATGATCGCGCTCGACGAGCTGGTGCGGGAGGCCAATGTCGACGTGTTGCTTGATACAGTTTTCTGCGATGTCGTAATGGAACAAGGCCGTTGTACGGCTGTAATAGTTGAGAACAAATCGGGAAGGCAGGCATATCGGTGCAAGGCCGTGGTCGATGCTTCCGGCGATGCCGATGTCATGTATCAAGCGGGGGCGCCATGCCATGAGCAGGACAACTTCTGCACGCTCTGGGCATATTGCCAATCTGATAATGAGGAATTGATTTTCAAGCTCGCCGGCCTCCCTCCGGATTTTGTAAAAATAATCGCCATTGGCAGCTTCTCGGGGGCCTATCTGCCTCCGAACACGCCGAAATATCGAGGGACTGACGTGCATCAGGTGACCGAGTTCATGATGAAAGGCCGCGAGGGAGCGCTTCGCAGACTGAAAGACGACCCCAGCCTGACATATATAACTTTCCCTAGCCAGGCACAGTACCGCACGACCCGCCGTATCAAAGGCGAACACACATTGCTTACAAAAGATGCGGGCAGGCATTTTGACGATAGCATTGGGACGACCGGCATATGGAACATACCCGGCCCTGTTTACGAGATTCCGTTCGGCACGCTTAAGGCCAAAGGGATAGAGAACATTTTTGCCGCGGGCAGGATCATATCTGCTGCAAACGGGAGCGGATGGGAAATCACGCGAGTCATCCCTGTATGTGCGTTGACGGGGCAAGCCGCAGGGACAGCTGCAGCGATTGCGGCAATCACGGGCGAAGCGCCGATAGGCGACGTGCAGAAGGCGCTGAAGAAAGACGGTCTTGTGCTGACAATGTCGGACATGCTGGTTGAGCAATCTGAAAAATGGCTCGAGAACTCATATAACCCGGATAGTCCGCTCGTTAAGGACCTGCCTGACGGAAAAGTGTGGAGCAGAGCCATAAGTTAAATATTAGGAGAGGAATGCCGAATTCATGAGATATGATAGAGTACCTTTTAAAGCAGAAGGGGCAGCGTATAAAACAGAAAAGATTCCGTTTTCCATGGCGGAATTTGACATCCCCATTCTGGACACGCCAATCACGCCGGCGGAAAACTACAAACTGTCGTGGAAACGTCTGATACCGGTTTGGGCGCCGATGGCGATGCTGGATTTTGATTCGCTTAGGATCAAAGGAAGATATGCGTCCAACCCTGTCTTTGGCAAAGAGCGGGTCGAGTATACGGACGACTGGGGCTGTGAGTGGGTCTATGTTCCTGAGGCAGGAGGCTCTATGCTCAAACCCGGAACGCAGTTAATAAAAGATATCACGCAATGGGAAAAGGTATTTAAGTTCCCGGATTGGAAGGACAACGATTTTGCGGGGCCGGCGGAGGATTTCTACAAAAACCGCAGAGACCCAAAAAAGGCTCTTTCGCTAAATATCGGAGAGGGCTGTTCGCAGATTCTTGTGTCTGTAATGGGCGGCTACGGAGAGGCCATGCTCGCAGTCGCGGAAGAGCCGGAAGCAGTCGTGGATTTCTATAATGCTTTTGTGGATAATCAAATCGAAAAATTCGACATATTGAGAGCATTGTATCCTGATGCTGATATCGTCGGGTTCAACGATGATTGGGGAAATGAGCGCAGCACGTTCTATTCGCCAAAAATGTTTGAGGAATTGCTCTTTGAGCCGACGAAGAGAATGATTGATCATATGAAAGCATGCGGCGATGTATGTTTTGAGCTGCATTCATGCGGTAAAATTGAGACTTTCGTGCCATTTATGATAGATATGGGCGCAGATATATTGCAGATTCAGCGCAGAGCGAACGATATGCCTTTGCTGAAGGAGAAATACGGCGACAAGATTGGATTCTGCTGCATGATTGAGGGGCTTGATATGGCTGGCACACCTGCTCCCGAAATCACAAAAGAAGAACGCTTGGAAAAACTGCGCGACACCATCGACATCTATGGGCGAAGTGGCGGCCTCTACCTCAGCTTCTTTGCGCCGGATTCTGAAACATTATGGGATATGATCCAGGAGGCTTATTGCTATTCCAGAGAAAAATATGACAACGAGCGTGCGGAAGTTTGAGAATGTTCAAGAGAAGAGCAGCGGTTCATACGAACCGCTGCTCCTCTCTTGGGGCGCGCCAGGCATGGGCGCGTTAAATTTTCTCGTCGTAGAACTCCGCAGAAGCGCCTTTGCTCAGGTTTGTGTCTTGGAAACGCTCTTTCCAGTTGCCCACGGGACAATATGACAAGCACCTGCCGCAATGCCACACATTCGTGTGGGACAGCCCGCTCGACGCTATCGGCCTTTTTTCAGAAGCTTCCGCGAATTGCGCGGGAGTTGGATCCACCTCGAGGAGCAAGTCTTCATCGCCGCCAAGCGCCTTTGTCATTGCGGTCGTTGCCCTCAAGCATTTTGGCCAGTTAACCAGCATATACTCATATTCCTTGTCGCCAATCTGTGAACTTGCGAGCCTTTCTTTGCTGAGCGCGCCTGTCGGGCAGACCCTTTCGCAAATGCCGCATTTGTCGCACAGCGGAGGCCCGTCATACATGGGATCGGGCTCAAGCTCGAGAGTCGTCAGGACAACGCCAAATCTGGCACGCGTACCATACTCCGGGGTGAGGATGATGCTGTGGAAGCCCATCTCGCCAAGGCCGGCGGCGACTGCGGCGTGGCGGATGCTGACAGCACCGCCGTTTTGCATTGGCCCCGTCGGGCATGGGGTGGCGATGCTGTTCGAGTTTGCCTCTATGTATTGGGCAATCGCATATACGACATACATCAACTCGAAATTTGGTAGCGTTGAATATCCGAATGTGCCATACATTCCCTTCAGGTCTCTGCGCCCATCTTCAAATGCGCGAAAATTCACCTGGATGATGCCGTCCAAAAGGCGCGCGCCGATGACGATCACTGATTTGCATCCGGGCAGGATGTCGCACGGGCCTTGCCCCTTTGGCGCTGTTTTGAGTCTCTCCACATTGCTGACGCCGCACAATGACATGCCGAGAGATTTTGCCAGATCCTTGATTTGCTCTTTTATAACGCTCATTTTTTCCCCTCCAATATTAGTCATAATACTTCGTGTCAGGCAGATCTTTCATATAAGAATTATACACGCTATTACAGGCGGTTGCAAGCAGAACGGCCATAATAATTCAAGCTCAGTGGAGACAATGTTACTATTCACGCCCGGTGAGGTGGACGTTTATTTTTCTTCCTTATTGCTCAAAGAGGCAGCGCTGCAAGCGTGGTCGTCAGCGTACCAATGCCGTCGATGGTCACATTTACGATGTCGCCAGGTTTCAGCCAGATGCGTTCTTCACGCTTCCTGCCTTGGATGACACCGGCGGGCGTGCCCGTGAATATAAGATCGCTCGGTGAGAGTGGGAAAAACTTTGATGCTGCACTGACGGCCTCGAAACAGGGAAAAATCATCTCGGTCGTGTTGCCGGACTGCACTGTCGAGCCATTGACTTCGCAGTATATGCCATGCGGTTCGCGTGGATCAAAGCTGTCGCGCGTGACAATGCAAGGACCTGTGGGGCCGGAACCGGGCAGCGCTTTTCCGGCGAGCCATTGGCTCGAGAGGAACTGCGCGTCACGTGCGCTCA
This sequence comes from Oscillospiraceae bacterium, assembly GCA_009776905.1. Taxonomy (GTDB): domain Bacteria; phylum Bacillota; class Clostridia; order Oscillospirales; family Oscillospiraceae; genus WRMH01. The sequence continues at coordinate 9,188 of WRMX01000014.1, read as the reverse complement.
GATCATTGCCGCAGGTGTAGCCGAATATGCACATTTCCGCCTCTTCTACTGAAACGTTGTAGGCAGATTTTCCGATGACGATGACGAGCTCGGCTTCGTAGTCATATCGGCTGAGCCATTGCGGGAGAGGCACAGTCGTGTCGTGCCCTACCAAGGCATCGTCAAACTTGCTGAAAAATATCGGATGCGCAGGTATGTCACCGCCCGTTTCCTCCGCATGGTCTTTGTAGTTCAAGCCTTCGCAGATTATTTTCTTTGGCTTTGTCACGGGAAGGTACTTGATGCTGCCGGGATCGAGTTTTTGGTAGGCGTCGCCCTCTGCTATTTCTTTTATTTGAGCGAGAATGCCGCTGCCGCCGTCAATGATCTCGTTCATTGTGGCGGGCAGCCCTGCGGCGGAGAGATCGACAATGCCGGTGCTGCTTTCCGCGCCCACGCATGGGCGGCCATCGACGGTCATGCTGTATAGCTTCATAGTATGCATCCTTTCTATGGTGTTTCTATTGTAATATAGGGCGTCATTACTTTCTATGAGATTACCCGGTTATTCAAACATTGTCATTTGTTGTGGCTTTGTTTCAAATTTGCGTATATATGCGAAAACATCGTCGGTGCGATAGAGGATATTCGACTAAATGCATACAAAGCTCACAAGTTTTACAAGGAGAAGTCGTATGGCGCACGGTGGATGCCTTTTTCTGTGATGATAGCAGTTATAAGGTTGGAGGCGGTGATATCAAATGCGGGGTTATAGCACTTGACATCTGCGGGCGCGACTGGTTTCTCAAAGTAAAGCTCTTTTATCTCATCCGGCGAGCGCAGTTCGATTTCAATATCAGCGCCGGTTGCGCAATCATGGTCGATCGTCGATGATGGGCAACAGACGTAGAAAGGGATGCCATAGTGTTTCGCCAGAATGGCGACCCCGCTCGTTCCTATTTTGTTGGCGATGTCGCCGTTTCGAGCGATGCGGTCGCAACCTACAAAGACAGCGTCTATCTTGCCATCGCTCATCACGGAGCTTGCCATATTGTCACATATCAATGTGCAGTCAATGCCTGCGCTGTTTAGCTCAAATGTTGTAAGCCGCGCGCCTTGCAGCAACGGCCGCGTCTCGCAGCAATATACATTTAATGATATGCCGCGTTCGCGGGCCAGAAGTATGGGGCCGAGTCCCGTGCCGTAGCGCGAAGTCGCAAGCGGTCCGGCATTGCAATATGTCATGATGCCAAACCCATCGCGAATGAGCGAGAGCCCATGTTCAGATATTGACAGGCACATAGCAATGTCTTCACGCTGGATCGAATCCGCCTCATTGCGCATTGCGTCGAGGATTGTCTTTTTGGATGAGCCTGCGAGACTCTCAACAAGCTTCTCGATGCGCCCGAGTTGCTTCGTTAGGTTGACCGCTGTTGGCCGTGCGGCGCCGAGATATGCGCTCTTTTGCTTGATTTCCAGGAGGAAGGACTGGTAGTCGTCGTTTTTGTGCTGTAAGGCAAGGATGTATAGCGCATATGCCGCGAATATGCCGATTGCCGGCGCTCCTCTTATTTTGAGCGATGCGATCGCTTCGTGCAGTTCTGCTGCGGTGTTGAGGCTGATGTGTTTCGTTTCATTCGGCAGCAGTGTCTGGTCAATGATGATTATTGATGTTTCGTCGTCGCTCAGTCGGATATTTTCAACTCTTTGCACGCTGACGTTGTCTAGCTTTTGCATTTAGCGCTCCTTTTGCATGGTGGCAAGGATAATAGTCTAACGAACGCAACAACAAGTCATGGGAACTCGCCAAGATGCGCCGTAATTCCCCATTTCGGACGCAGCGATATCAGCTCGTCGATCTGCATTTTGTCGAGTTTACGATCGAATCCAAGTATTTTTGAGTACATCGCGACGCTTGCAGTATATTCGATGCTTTCCATCCTGTAGAGCGCTTGCATCACGCTTTCGCCCCATGAAACCGCGCCATGATGTTCAAGCAGCGCGCCATGGTAGTCCAGGCAATATGCTGCTGCGCCCTCTGCAAGCGCATCGGACCCCGGCAGAGCGTATTCGGCGACAGGGATCACGCCCAGCAGCATCACAGTTTCTTGCAAATAAGGCATATCAAGAGGGATGCCCGCTGCTGCAAATGATGCCGCGATTGGGGGATGAGCGTGGCAAACCGCGGTTATTGCAAGCGACTTTCGATAGATTGCGAGATGCATCTTGATTTCTGATGATGGGTTCATGCTGCCAAGCATAACATTGCCGTTAAGGTCGAGCTTGATGAGCATGTCTTCGGACATGAATCCTTTTGAGATGCCGCTGGGGGTCGTGATGATCGCGTCATCGGAGATTTTTGCGCTGATGTTGCCGTCATTTCCGCTGATGTAGCCGCGCATGTACATTCTGCGTCCCGCTTCGACTATGTCGCGGCGAGCCTCGTCTTCACATGGGTATGCGGTCTTTGCCATTTAGTCCACTGCTTTCTGCTGTTTCTTCGTAATCTCGATATAGCCATCATCCGCATTAACAAAGACTATGTCGCCTGTTTCAATATATTTCAACGGATCATCCTCAAAATCAGTCATCATAGGCACATGGGCTTGGAGAGCGCATCCGACCGTGAGAGGGCTGCTTTTAGTATGCACGAATGCGGCCGGCTTCGCGCCGAACCCATATGCAAGGAAACCTCCTGAGCCTCTGGGCGAATAGAAGACCAAGACTTTGTCCGTATATGGGATTTTGAAAAGCGGGTGATTCCGCTCTGTCGTATAGCCTCTCATTGGCTTGACATTCGTAAAGCCTTGAAGATATTTTGGGGCCACCAGCGCTTCCGCTTCGACTTTTCCGGGGTATTCACAGCGGCCATGCAACCTGATTTTCTCCGGCATTGATGTCACCTCCATTCGCCGCGCCATTTGCCGCTGAGCGCGGCATCGACGCAGTCGTCCTGCGTGCCGTAGCACACTTGCAAATATCCGTCGTCGTCGGGGTAGCAGCCGGTTATATACTGCGCTTGCTTTGCTGTATCGACTGCAATGCTGCGCACGCCGCCTGGGACGGCGCCCATGGCTGCGAGGCACGCCCCGGACATCAGGTGCGCTCCTGCTTTTTCAAATATATCAAGATATCCAAGGTTTTTCGCGCTTTCATATAGCCATGGAGCGGTCATGATCCACATCGGTATCTTGCATTTTTTTCCATCCAGTTTATATGAGAGGCCAAGCAGATCGACGATATTCAGATGTGGGCATCCGACATACACCATGTCGACGTCGTCGGAAGTGTGATAATTCAAAGAATCATATGTGTTACGCAAGACTGCCTCATCGATCATTACCTGCTTTTTGAAAGGTTTCCCGCCTGTCGCATACTCGACCGTGGGCGCTTCCGGCGTTATGCCGGGGAGATGGTACATCCGGACGGCGCCGCCTGTCGCCACAGCGGAGTTGAATTTTTGATATTGGGTGGTCGTTGGACGCGAAGTTCCCATGACGACCGGCACTTCGACATCGGAGGCCTCGCCAACGGCGAATCCGTAAACGTCCCATTCGAGGTCGGTCTTTATGAGCCTGTCTGTTTCAATGAGAACCGTGCCAAGCCGATTTTCTGTGATGTGCATGTCGTAATAAGGCGCTTTTGCCAACAGGCAGGTAGCCAGCGAGCCGTCAAAATTCGTCCTTGCGCCGAGCGTGGCGTTGCAATAGGGCATTTGGCTGCTCTCAAACCATGAGCAATGCTGGCCGACGCTGGGCAAATATGACATTGTGAGGTAGTTAGCGCAGGAATGCGTTGTGATCAACCCCATCTTTCGCAGGACCGCGTATTCTTCTTCATGCATCGCCTTTTTGTGGAATTCCGGGTCGTCGTGCCGGAGCTTTGGGTTCATGTCGAAGCAGACGGTGCAGTGCTCCCATCCGTGGATCGGCGCTTGCTCGCCAAAGGGCGATTTGTCCGCAAATGTTGGGATTGCAAAGCGCCCGCCTTTGTCCGCGAAGTCTTTTATCTCTTCAAATGTGATGTTGTAGTGCTGGCTGAGGCTTATGCCGGGGGTGTGCATGTCGCCTGTCCCATCGAGGTCGACCAACCTATCAGCTCCTGATATTTTGCACATTTCGACAAGATATTGCATGCATTTTTGTTTGACGGTGCCTTCTTCACCTTGCAATATGCGCTTTTCGTCATCTGTGAGCGCGGGTTCTTTCCACATTTGTATTCCTCCTTATTTTATGTGAGGTTCAACATGCGCGAGGGGTTAAAATGGAGATGGGCTTCTATTTGGCTGCGGCTACCCGGAGACGATCAGCGTCTGGCCTGTGACGAAAAGATTCTCCTGGGCAAAGAACATTGCGACCCTTGCAATATCGATAGGCTCGCCAACCCTCCCCAGCGTTGAGGATCTTGCGACAGCTTCAAACTCTTCGGGCGGCGAAGGAGTCTTCATCGGCGTGTTGACCATGCCCGGCATGATGGCGTTGACGATTATGTTGTCCCTGCCGTATTTTTTCGCAAAAGCCATTGTTTGCGTATTCGCTGCTGCTTTCGACGATGTATAGGCAGGGCTGCTGTAAACGCCGCCNACTGCTGTCACGGATGTGATGTTGACTATACGCCCGAATTGGTTTANTCTCATGCTTGGTATGACAGCAAGGTTCATCAAGTAGTGGCCNAGCGCGTGGACTTTGAAGAATCTGAGGTATTCATCCGGTTCGAGGTTGTCGAAAAAGACTTCAANTGGAATCTCGCCATATTTGACGGGCGACTCGACGCCNGCATTGTTGATGAGGATGTCGACNTTGCCGTATTTTTCAAGCACTTTCCCGACTCCGAGATTGACGGCTTCTTTGTCGCTGACGTCAACAGACAGGGCAAGGGCGCTGTCTGCGTGTTTCAGGCACTCTTCCTTGACTCTTTCGATTGGCTCGGGTCTGCGGCCGAAGAGGGCGACGTTTGCGCCTCCTTTTGCCAGTTCGACAGCGCAGGCCTCTCCCATTCCCGTGCCCGCGCCGGTGACTATCGCCGTCCTGCCTTGGAAACCGTATTCAAGGTATTTGGCCATGTATGTTTGCCTCGCTTTCTTTTTTTTCATTATATCGCCCATGCTTATTATTGTCAATTTTTTGCACAGATGCCCCAGATGCCGAGCGCAAGGGCGTTAACAATCTCCACTCTTTTTTAACATTTTTTAAACTTCGCAGGAAATGCTTGACAAGTGTGGCGGACGGTGCTAAATTATGGTTAGCACTCGACAAGGGAGAGTGCTAACCGTAAAAACCGGACTGTGAGGTGGAAGTTCGCGTTGAATCTGACAGAACGCAAGAAGGAAATATTGCGAGTCATTGTCGAGCTGTATGTCCGCTCGGCAGAACCTGTCGGGTCTAAGGCTGTCGCAGCGGAGCTGGGTTCATCGATATCGTCCGCGACCATCAGAAACGAGATGGCGGAGCTGGAATCGCTGGGGTTATTAGAACAGCCTCACACTTCAGCAGGCAGGGTTCCTTCGTCGCAGGGCTACCGAGTGTATGTCGACGAGCTGATGCGCCGCCACGAACTGTCGAACACTGTCGCAAGAGAGATCAATGATGCTTTTAAGAGCAGGGCGGGCGGACAGTCGCATATTCTCGATGAGGCGGGCACCCTCACATCCAGGCTCACAACATACCCGGCATATGCGATGGCATCTTCGACCGGCATCGTCAGCATTGCCAGATTTGACTTTATATTCATAGATGCTTTCACATTTATAATAGTTACGTTGCTCAACAACGACACNGTCAAAAACAAGCTGATCCATCTGACTGCTCCGGTTGACCAANCTACTCTCATAAAACTTGGAACGGTTTTTAATGCGAGCTTCACGGGCATCCCGGANGAGCGGATTACGCCGACGCTCATCAAATCGACCGAGAGGGCTATCGGTGANACTGCGGGGATTGTCGCTGCTGTGGCAGGNTTTACGATTGAGCTGCTTTATGAATCGAAGGCCGTCGANGCCCATGTCGCGGGAGCTATGAACCTGCTCAGCCATCCTGAATATAAGGATGTTGACAAAGCGCAGCGTTTGATTCGCTATCTTTCCGACAACAAGGAGCTGGCGCGATTGCCATCGCCGGAGTCTGCGGGAGAGATCAAAATCACAATCGGTTCGGAGAACCTGGCAGAGGAGCTTAGGGATTCCAGCGTCATGGCTGTGCGTTATGATGCCGGCGGTGACATGCAGGGGCTTATCGGGGTGGTCGGCCCGACAAGGATGGACTATTCAAAGGTCGCGGCAAGGCTGTCATATATTGCGCAAGGCCTAAGCTGGCTGCTTTCAGGCAGCGATCTTACAAGGATTGCATCAGAGGCGAATATTAGCAACGCGGGAGATGATGATATTGACAAGGACGAATAAGCAGGAAGCGAATTCTGATGAAGCAAGGGAACCCGGCCTCGTTCGTGATGAGGCGGATGCCGGTGATGCGGATTCCGTCGCTGCTGCTGATGAAAAGCGGCCATCGAGAGGCACGCAGTCCGCTGCTTCAAAGGCTTCCTCAAAGAAGGAGAGCCGGAAGGACAAAGGTAATGCAGGTGATGCCGCGAAATCCACCGAAGACAGCGGTGACACTGCAGCCGGCGATGTAAGCGGTGGCGATGCAGCAGATGCAGAAGCTTCCGGCGCCGGCGATCGGGAAGATGATATGGCCGACCCCGCCAGCGCGCAGAAAGCGGAGATTGCAGCGGAGCGCGACAAATATTTGCGGCTAGCCGCAGAGTATGATAATTATCGCAAGCGCAGCGTCAAAGAGCGGGAAACGACATATAACGACGCCCGCGCCGATACGATCACTAAGCTGCTGCCTGTTTATGACAATCTTGAAAGGGCATTGAAGACAGAGTGCGCTGACGAGGCTTTTTATAAAGGCGTCGAAATGATAATGAACCAATTATCAGACATTATGGAAGGTTTGGGCATCGTGCCGATACCTGCCGTTGGTGAGGTTTTCGACCCAAACCGTCATAACGCTGTGATGGCAATCGAAAACCCGGATTTGGGCGAAAAGGTCGTCGCGGAGGAATATCAAAAGGGGTTCATGCTGGGAGACAGGGTCATACGTTTTTCGACTGTTGTGGTCGCAAATTGAGCAGGAACGCGCGGCGCCCGTGTTGTGGGGCGGAGTCTCATTCCGCTCGTAAGCGACCTGCCCAGATGGGTTGTGGGGCGGAGCCTCACGTAAGATTTTATGGTTATAGTTACATATAGGATATAGGAGGAATTTTATTATGGCGAAAATTATTGGAATCGATTTAGGAACAACGAACTCGTGCGTTGCGGTTATCGAGGGTGGAGAACCCGTGATCATCGCAAACGCTGAGGGCAGCCGCACCACTCCGTCGGTAGTCGCGTTTTCGGCGGATGGCGAGCGGATGACAGGGCATGTTGCAAAACGACAGGCGATTACAAACCCTGACCGTACTGTGTCATCTATTAAGCGCGAAATGGGTAGCTCATACAGGGTGTCGATTGACAACAAACAATACACACCGCAGGAGATTTCCGCGATGATCCTGCAAAAGCTCAAAACAGATGCCGAGAGTTATCTCGGCACGAAGGTGACAGAAGCTGTCATCACAGTCCCGGCATACTTCACCGACGCCCAGCGCCAAGCAACGAAGGACGCGGGGAAAATTGCAGGCCTCGATGTCAAGCGCATAATCAACGAACCGACAGCGGCTGCGTTGGCTTATGGGCTCGATAAGGAGCAGGACCAGAAGCTGATGGTCTATGACCTTGGCGGAGGCACATTCGACGTTTCGATTCTCGAGATCGGCGATGGGGTCATCGAAGTGCTGGCGACAGCAGGAAATAATCGGCTTGGCGGCGATGATTTTGACGAATGCATTATGAATTACCTGCTCGCGGAGTTTAAAAAGGACAACGGCGTTGATTTGGCAAGCGATAAAATCGCTATGCAGAGGCTGCGTGAGGCTGCCGAAAAAGCAAAGACAGACCTCAGCGGCGTCACGACCGCCCAGATCAACCTGCCATACATCACTGCGGACGCAACAGGGCCGAAGCACTTGGATTTCACACTTACGAGAGCGAAATTCAATGAGCTGACCGCGCATTTGGTCGAGAAGACGATGGGACCAGTGAATCAGGCGTTGACAGATTCGGGGCTTAATGCTTCGCAATTGTCAAAGGTTCTGCTTGTCGGAGGCTCAACGCGCATTCCTGCTGTGCAGGATGCTGTCAAGAGAATAACCGGAAAAGAGCCGTTCAAAGGCATCAACCCGGACGAGTGCGTCGCTGCAGGCGCTGCTATCCAAGGAGGCGTGCTGGGCGGGGACGTCGAAGGCATATTGCTGCTTGACGTTACTCCTTTGTCGCTGGGCATTGAGACGATGGGCGGTGTTTTTACAAAGCTCATTGAGCGAAACACGACGATTCCGACAAAAAAGAGCCAGATATTCTCGACTGCTGCGGACAACCAGACCTCAGTCGAAGTCAATGTTTTGCAAGGCGAGCGCGACATGGCGCAGTATAACAAGTCGCTCGGAAAGTTCCATCTGGATGGCATCGCTCCCGCACGGAGGGGCGTGCCGCAGATTGAGGTCACTTTTGATATTGACGCGAACGGTATCGTCAATGTTTCGGCGAAGGATCTTGGCACAAGCAGGGAGCAGCATATCACGATTACTGCATCAGCGAACCTGTCAAAAGATGATATCGAGAAAGCCATCAAGGAAGCGGAGCAGTATGCTGCTGAAGATGCGCAGCGCAGGGACGAGGCTGATACTCGCAACCATGCGGACCAAATGGTTTATCAGAGCGAGAAGACGCTTGATGATATGGGCGACAAGCTTGAGGCCGATGATAAGCAAAAAATCGAGGAGGCTATCGGCAAGGTGAAGACAGCGCTCTCGGGGACGGACACAGAGGCCATTAAGCAGGCCGTCGATGAACTCGAAAAGGCGTTTTATGCTGCGAGCGAGAAGCTCTATAGCCAGGTGACTCCGCCGGACGGCGGGGATCCGGGGAGCGGCGGCGCTCCGGGCGGCGATGGCGAGTTTTACGATGCTGATTATGAAGTGGTGGACGATGACGACCCCAACGCATAAAGCGGGTCGTCATCGGAGACGACGAACAACATAACTGCAATGAATACCAACGCGAAGCCCAGCGAAGCGGGTTCGCGTCTTCAATGCGGAGCGACGAAGCTATG
>WRMX01000013.1 GCA_009776905.1 Oscillospiraceae bacterium | reverse complement strand
CGCAGTGAAGTGAGAGGTGCGGTGCGAAACTGAGGCAAGGATGCCTCATTTGAGCACAAATGAAGCAAAAAAACGTCTGCCGAGCGCAAGGGCGTGAACAGAAGGAACAGGAGGGTGAAGTGGCCGTTAATTGTCGAACGAAGCGAGAGTCGCGTCGCGCTAGCGCGACATGACCGAGCGAGTGACGACATCAAAAGGTCAAATACCGCGCGGCTCTGCCCTGGGGTAAATACCTTTTTTTTTTCTTGATATATCTCCCGGAATAATGTATAATCAACCTCATGAGAACTACAATAGAAAATGGTGATGAAAATGTTAAAATGTGCCAGTATCCACACATTTGAGATAGATGACTTTGACATCGCTCTCGAACAACTCAACACACAGCTCGCCGAGAAACTTACATTGCTCGACAACACGATTGGCGTCCTCATGTGCCACCCCGAATACATCACTTCCGGAGCCGTCAAGCACATTGCGGACAACCTGCCGTTTGAATTGGCAGGCGCGACGACATCCGTCCAAGCGGTCAACGACGACATCGGCGAGCTCATGCTCACGATTTTCGTTATGACTTCGGACGATATCCGCTTTAGAGCGGGAGTCACGGGCAATCTCGATGATGGCATACAACAACCGACCAAAGCCGCATATGATATTGCCTCCGCCGGTGAAAATGAAGCGCCCGCGCTCGCATTGATTTTCCCGCCCCTGCTGCTGAACTACTCCGGCGATGAGTATGTCTATGCCTGGGAGTCCATCATCCCCGGAGTTCCGCTGTTTGGTACGCTCGCCATTGAGGACACTATCCCGTTCGATGACAGCGAAACCATCTACAAGGGCGACAGCTTCAAAGCGGCAATGTCATTCATTTTGTGCTATGGCAACATAAACCCGCGTTTCTATATTGCGACGTTGGAAAAAGAAAAAGCCATGCCATATAAAGGCGAAATCACAAAATCAAACGGCGCATACGTGTTGGAAATCAACAATACCAATGCATATAAATATTTCAGCGACATCGGTTTCGCAAGCAACGGCGTTCTTGCTGACGGCTATGGATTCGTTCTTTATGTCATCGATCAGAAAATGCGCGATGATTACGACGGCGTCCCTGTCGTTCGCGGGCTCGTGGCGTTTACAGAAGATGGGGCAGCGATATTTCGCGGGGACATGGACGAAGGTTCGACATTCAGCATGCTGACGAGCGACTGCGACGATGTCCTGACAACTACGCGCAATAAAGTCGCGCAGATGAATGACATCAGCGAGATCAACGGCATCTTGATGTTCCCGTGCATCATCCGCCGCATGGTCGCAATGAGCGTCGGGCCTTTGACCGAACTTGAGACTATTCAGAACACGATCGATCCTGCCATCCCATATATGGCGGCATATGCAGGAGGCGAAATATGCCCCACCTCCGTTGTCGATGGCAAGCCGACAAACCGATTTCATAATTATTCACTGGTAATGATGGTTGTTTGACGCGAGGTTCGGCCTGTTTGAAGCTTTCTTCCCCCATGGCAGCAACTACAAATATTTAGCCTGCAAGGCGGTGTTATATTGGACAGTGTTCGCGAATATGTAAATATCGTTAAAGATGAATATGATGCTCTGCTTTTGAAACTGAAAAACAGCGGTATTGAGAATAATAAATTGTCGCGCGAGCTGAGAGCCGCGCACAAAAACATCGGCATGATGATCAGCAATATGGAAGCGCAAACCATGCTGAACGAGGTCATCACCGGCGAGAGGCAGCGGCAGGAAATGTATGTCCGCCTGCTGTTGGAGTCATGCCCTGATCCTATCTTCATCTTTGACGAAAACATGAAGTTCCTGCTGGGGACGGAATCGACGACCGGGATATTCGGCATTGCGGATATGTCAATTTTGCAGGGGAGAGAGCTGGACAACATCGTTATGCGTTACCACCCTCCCGTTTTCACCGATGAGCTTGTCGGCATGATCACAAGGACAATCGAAACGCGCGGTGAATACCACATTACGAAAAACCTTGAGGTGTCTACCGACAGCAGCAGATTTGAGGTCAACATCCTGCCTTTCCACAAAGACAACGGCGATTTCGCAGGCGCGCTCATTATAATGCATGATATCACGGAAATCATCAAGTCGAAGGAGATCGCCGAGCAAGCGAGCCTCGCGAAAGGCGAGTTTCTCTCTCGCATGAGCCATGAGATGCGGACGCCGATGAATGCAATCATCGGGATGACAGGCATTGCAAGAAAATCGGACGATGCCGTCAAAAAAGAATATTGCCTCGACAAAATAGAGAGCGCTTCGACGCACCTTCTCGGCGTGATCAACGATATCCTCGATATGTCAAAAATTGAAGCGAATAAGTTCGATCTCGCATATGATGTTTTCAATTTTGAACGTATGATCGCGTCCGCGGTCAATGTCATTAACTTCCGTGTCGAGGAAAAGCACCAGTCCCTCGTTATCGATATTGACGACAGCATCCCCAATGCAATTATCAGCGACGAGCTCCGTTTGACGCAGGTCATAACCAACCTTCTCACGAACGCAGTCAAGTTTACGCCCGAGGGCGGCACGATCAGTCTTTGCGCAAAGGATCATCCCATGGAGGACGGCAGCTCCGCCATCAGATTTGAAGTCGCCGACACCGGCATAGGCATCTCTGCCGAGCAGCAAACGCGCTTGTTTGTTTCCTTTGAGCAGGCGGATGGCGGCACCGCGCGTAAATATGGAGGGACCGGTCTTGGGCTCGCTATTTCTAAGAGAATAGTCGAGTTGATGGGCGGGAGCATTTGGGTCGAGTCCGAGCCCGGCATTGGTTCGACATTTATTTTCACGATCCGTTATGAAAAAAGCGAGACCGCCCATTTTGACGATCAAGATAAGCTGCGCGTGGGAAATGGAACGGCTCTCAATTTCGACAGCCACCACATACTCATTGCCGAGGATGTTGAAATTAACAGAGAAATCATGAGCGCTGTCCTGGAAGATACCGGTTTGGTCATTGATTTCGCCGAAAATGGACAAGAGGCAGTTTCCATGTTCCGCGATAATCCGGGGAAATACAGTCTTGTTCTTATGGATATCCAAATGCCGGAAATGGACGGTTTTGAAGCCACGCGCAATATCAGGTCGCTCGAAAAAGATGGGGCCGGCAGGATCCCGATAGTCGCTATGACGGCTAATGTCTTTAAGGAAGATATCGAGCGTTGCATTGAGGCCGGCATGAACGACCATCTCGGCAAGCCGATCGACATTGATGACCTGTTTGATATGCTTGGACTCTATCTTTCATAAAACGTTAGCGCAGGGAGGGCTTTACCCGACCGTCCGCGCGATAATCACTTCCGCTATAAGGCGATATAAGTCGCAGCACGCGGTGACGGGGCTGTGGGGGCGGAGCCTCCGCGTGATGCTGCACTGAAAGGGACGGAACATATGGCAAATGTGGTGCCGGCACGGATTGCCGGCATATTGATTAACGCGCTGAAGGGCGGCGTAGTTCCAAGAGTCGGGCTGGAATATATCACTGTAGGGCGCGCGCTTGAGATTGCCGCTATTCTGCAAGATATAGACATGGTTGCCGATGGCGGCGCTGCATTTCGGTTTATCGTCGGGAAGTACGGGAGCGGGAAGAGCTTTCTGCTGCAAACGATACGCAATTATGCGACTGCCAAAGGTTTTGCAGTCGTCGATGCCGACCTTTCCCCGGAGCGCCGCTTTGCAGGCACGAAGGGGCAAGGATTGTCCACATACAAAGAGCTGCTACGCAATTTATCTACGAAATCAAAACCCGATGGCGGCGCGCTGCCGCTTATCCTGGAAAAGTGGATTTCAGGCATCCAGTCGTCCATCAAAACGGCCACGGGCCTCGACGGAGCCGCCTTCGACGATCTTGTCGAAAAGCAAATATACGAAGTGGCAAGCTCGCTGGAAGGTATGGTAAACGGCTTTGATTTTGCGAAGGCTGTCGTAGCATATTGGCGGGCATACCGGATTGACGATGTCGCAATGAAGAGCAATGTGCTCAAATGGTTTCGCGGCGAATATGCTTCACGCAGGGAAGCAAAGGCGGACCTCGATATCAACTTTATCGTGACTGATGAGACTTGGTATGATTTCATCAAAATACTCGCCGAATTTCTCGTCAGCGCGGGTTACAAGGGTCTGCTTGTCCTTGTGGACGAGCTTGTGAATATCTTTAAGATCCCGAACTCCATCACCAGGCAGAACAATTATGAGAAGATACTCACAATATATAACGATGTATTGCAGGGGAAGGCAAGCCATATCGGATTCTTGATGGGCGGCACGCCGCAGTGCATCGAGGACAAATACAGAGGTGTTTTCAGTTATGAGGCGCTGCGTTCGCGGTTGGCTGAAGGCCATTTCGCTGCCGACGACATCAAAGACCTCACCGCTCCCATTATACGCTTGCAAATGCTCACGCAGGAAGAGCTGTATGTGCTCGTAGAAAAACTGCGCGACATTCACGCGCAGTTGTATGATTACCGGCCTTCGCTTGGCCATGATGAGCTTGTCTATTTTCTCACCGTCGAATTCAACCGCGTTGGGGCCGACACCCACATTACACCGCGCGAGATCATTCGTGATTTTATCGAGCTTGTCGGCATTCTCCATCAGAATCCCGACAAAAGCATCGAGGCCATCCTCGGCAGCAACAGCTTTGAGATGGCAAAAGGCGGCTTGAGCGACGAGGATATCCACAGCGAGTTTCAAGAGTTTGAAATATAAGAGCATCAAAAGTGGGGCTACTGATTCACGCGCTTGCGGCAGGAGCCTCCTATTATATCACTTGTTTTTAATCTGATATATATTTACTCTTTGCGTATTTGTGTTATGCTTTGCGCAGGTATCGACAAAAAAGGAGGCAAAACAAATTGAAACCATCATTGAAGATCTTTCTATTCATCCTTTTTGGGCTGCTGGTAATATCATGCTTATTCAGCGTTCTGGGCGCGGTGCTCGGCCTTGCATTCGGCGCGATAGGCGCTGTGTTCGGCTTCGTCTGGAGGGTGATATTCAGCCCGATCATTCTGCTCGCGATCATCATCTATGTCGTATACAGAATCGTAAACAAAAACAAGCGCGCGTAATGGCATCGCAGCTGCCACTGTTCACGCCCTTGCGTCACCGGGCGCGAATTGTAACGTCTTTCACGCCCTTGCGCTCGGTCCTGAGTTGTTCCGAATATTACGGTCTTTTATATCAATTTCGATGCAATCGCGATGCGCAGAGCGTCATGCAAGCTCTTCACGCCGAGTTTGTCATAGATCGAGTTTATCACCATCTTGACGGTATTTACGGTTATGCCCTGGTTCTCTGCAATCTCGCTGCGCGACAACCCTTGGGAGAGTTCCTTTAGTATCTGGATCTCGCGCTTCGTAAAGACCGGCTTGGCATCGTCGGCCGCCGCCGACTTGATAATCGTTGCCATATGCGCTTGCCTTCTGGCGAAAGCAGAAGATTTCCTGTTTATGTCCTCGAGCCAAGGCTTCGGTATGGAGCAATTCTCACTCTTTAAGGCAGCAGCGGTAAGCGTTCGCATATCTTTTCCGTATTGCGTGAACAAAACGATAATTTTATTTGACTCGGCGAGTTTATACGCTTCCGTCAACGATACGATAGCTTCTTCCCTGCGTTTGAGCTGGTAGAGGGACAACGCCTCGAGCGTCTTGAACATGATTTTGCCGACAAGCAGCAAGTTGCTCTCTTTCAAGTTTTCAAAGAAAGCTAATAAAGTGTTATACTGCCGCGTCATGTAGCAATAATTTGCCTTGACGCGGTTTGCATAATTTGCGAGGAACGCGGGATGCGAATATGGAGAAAAGTCCGCCTTAAGCCAATCGGGAATCTGCTCCGGCTGCCCCAGGGCAAGAAAATAGTCACCGCGCGCAATATCATATGAATCATAACGAGTGACGTATTCCTTTTCTCCAAGTTGAGCTTCTATCTGCTTTATAATGCTGTTTGCAGCATCGAGGTCTCCACGCGCAAACGACAGAAGCATCAAAATCAGCAGCGCTCTGTTATATATGGAAAACTGGCCGTTCATCCGCGCTTTTTCCAATGCTTGATGCAAATATTGCTCAGCATCGATGAATTCACGTCTATAAAACAACAATTCGCCTCGCGACAAATCATCGAGCCCCAGCAAGTTTTTGCGGTATATCTCTGAGGAGCATGAGATCGCGGACGACATCGCATCGATAAACTCCTCCGTTGCTCCGGCACGGTTCGAGCCTACGAGCAGCGCATAAGCGCCAACAGACTGCTTAATTGTTGGGTCGGTCATTGAATATGGATTTTTGGCAAAATACTCATTATGTGTTTTGAATGCTGCATCAAAGTCATATTTGTCAGTGAAAGGCGACATAATGATTCCGGAGATCGCTTTCATGCCATAGATTTCCGCCAACGCGCGGTTTTTCCCGGGCGACTCAGGACGTTTGCCCCAATCCTCGGCATATCTTCTTATCAGCGCCGTGGTTTCATCATACATCCCGAGACTCAGATTAATTTTTATATACATCGCCGGAAACAAATTGTTGTTATCGGCGATTTCTTTTGGCATTCGATTGAAAATCTCCAATGATTGATCGGCGATGTCCTGGGTCATCTGGATGTTCATTGAAGATATCATCCGCATGATCGCCTCGTAATTACCGGCCCTTTCGTAATATGCGAGAGCATCGCTCCGGTAATCATTCTCTTCGCACCAGAATCCTGCCTTATTATATGTATCTTCTCTTTCATCATCGGAAAGCGCTTGTTGATGCTGCCTCAGGTACGCAAGGAAAAGCTCATGGATCATATATGCGCCCAAATGGTAGTCATAACGTACATATGCGTTGAGCTTATCAAGCTCGCTGAGTAGCTTCTCGTCGTCTGCAAGCAGTCTGATCAGGCTTGCAGCAAGGTGGTCGATCAACGAAATGCGGAGGAGGAAGCGCCATAATCCATCGGAAATATTATCGAGCGTTTCCAGCTCAATGAGCTTGAAGATATTGTCTTTCATAGCTTCAAGCGCAGATCGTTCATATTTCAGGTCCTTTCCAAGCGAGCGGCCAATGAGGTTGATGGCGAATGCCCAGCCGTGAGTGTCGTCATAGACGTCTCTGATGTCCTGCCTGGAAACCGAGAGTTCCAGCTGGTTGAAATACTCCGCGATTTCATCTTCAGTGAATCCCAGCTCATCCTCTCGTATGGTATATATGCGCTCACGCATCATGTAACTCGTCAAGTTGAGTTCCGGAATTGTTCGCGAGATGACGATGACAGTGCCGTTCTGCGGTATGCTGCTTATTATTTTCTCGAAAATATGCAAGAGGACGGGGTTGTGCAACAGATGAAAATCATCATATACAAAATAGCATTTTCCTTGCCCTGCCAAGGTGTCGCTACGGACTGCAGCATATTTCGCAAATCCATCATCCGTGTCGGGAATGCCGATTTCCCTGAGACGTGCAGCGGATTCCGGCCAGATGGTCGAGATTATATTGACGTATTTTTCCCAAAAGTGCGCGATTATATTGTCGCTTTCCGTGATCTGCATCCATGTTGCTGGCGCGTCCTGCTTGCTAAGAAATGATTTCACCATGCGTGTCTTGCCATACCCCGATCCGGCATATATGGCCACAAGCGGGTATTTGGATGCTGTTTCCAACAGTTTGTTCAGGCGCGGGCGCTCGAGGTAGGTCGTCGTTTGAAGAATTCTCCCTCTTTCGTCCTTGAATGGATCGCTCGCAGACATTACGATTCCCCCTCTCGCAACGGCGATAATTCTCGCGGCATAGTAAAACAAACGTTTGTTTCACTATACCTAACAATCGTTTGTTTGTCAATAGGGGGCGCGATATTTTTGTGAATTGTAACCAGGGGGACGGTTCACGGTAAGAACTCGTATGTCGTGTTTTCGGACACGACGCCGTGCGCCGTCACGAGAATTATGATCGCATCCGGGAGCGTATCGTTATAATACTCGCTGAAATCATTCTTATAATACCGCATATCAAAATGGTCCATCACGCCGGCATTGAGCGAAAGATATGGAAATGTAGCAAGAGCAAAAGAATCGCCGATTGTCAGGATATTAAAATCCGCAGGCGCATTGGAGTTGCTGTAATGCTTCTCGGCTGCATCCCCAAACCCATATAATCCGTACGGATTGGCATTGAAGTAGTTGGGTTCCGCATTCAAACGGTTGCGGTTGAAAAGGATATCTCCGAATGAACCTTGCACGGAAAAATCTGTTCCCGGGAGGCTGAAAGTTATGCCATTGCCCCAGTTTGAATCTTTTGGCGAAATAATGCTGAAATCATCCGCGCCCGCAAAGTAGCGTCCCGTGCGCTTCCCGGAAGAACCTAGAAACAAGTCGTTTTTGATCTCAATATCATACTCGCTGATATCTGAGAAACGCTCGCTTGTCTCCGGCGCAACGCCTTCCCTTTTGAGATAATCAATAATCTTCGCATATGCCCAAAACCCCATCTCGGGCGTCCAGTGATGGTCGGTAACGAAAAAGGCTTCGCTGTATGATATGCCCTCGTTTTTCATCTCCTCACGTAAATCAATAAACGGCACTTCGTTTGCTCTCAACAACTCCAGCAAATCATCTGCATTATCATTGACAAAATCCTCGTACCCTGCAGGCATAATGTCCTCATACTTCGGCACTTGAAACGGCGCGACCACAAAGAGGAATGCTCTGCCGTTTTCTTTTTGCGCGTTGCAGAGCTTCGTCAACTGCGTGGCTGCAAGCGACACATCCTGCTTCCTTGCGATCTGGGTTAAGTGCCCGTTGTCTAGTTTAATGCGTTCATTCATAAAGCGTTGCCCCATCGCGCGCGCCATGAGGCCGTTGAAATCGATATATATCCCTTTATCTGTCAATGAATTGCTGTTGTTGAAAGAAAGCATGTTTCTATATTCATTGTCGGCCATGTCTCTGACCGCGACAATACCCGGCGAAGTGGTCTTTATGTATTCCCCGACGTTGTATATCGTCGGCAAAAACGCAACCGCGCCCGTGTACATGATCGCAAATAGAAATGCCACCGCGAGCATGTGCTTGTAGGTGATCTTTTTAATTGCTTTGAGAAGCTTGTCCATATGTACCACCGCTAAAAATTGAAGTATATGAATGGGTTGTGGGCGCCGAGGATCAGGAAAGACACAGACCAAAAGAAGCAGAATAAATAAAACACGACCGTAAACGCATTCGCGCATATTCGGACAGCCTTCCTGCCCGAGTTGTCCACTCTCGAGCGCAGGCGCTTGAAAAGCTCGGTCGAACACAGTGCCGCCGCCACCAGGAAAAGCCAATATTCACGAAATGTCAGGATAACATTGTCGCAGAACAATGGATTATCCCGCAATCCGAACATTGACAACCCATACTTAATCGCCTCTGTCGTGCCGGAAGCGCGGAACAGCACCCATCCCCCCAGGACGCAGAGCAACGTAAACGCTCTATAGAGGCCTTTTGGGACGGGCGATTTGAATTTTTGCGGGTATCCGGTCAGCTTTTCAAACGCGATTAGCACAAAGTATAATAATCCCCACAAGATGAAGTTCCAATTCGCCCCATGCCACGCTCCCGTCAACGCCCATACGACAAAAAGGTTGAACACCAGGCGGATGGTCGATTTGGTCCGCGAACCGCCCAGAGGAAAATAGACATAGTCGCGGAACCACTGCTCCAGCGACATATGCCACCGCCTCCAAAATTCGGAAATGGACTGCGATATGTAAGGATAATTGAAGTTTTCCAGAAACCGGAAGCCGAACATTTTGCCAAGCCCGATCGCCATGTCGGAGTAGCCCGAAAAATCAAATAATATCTGAAACGAATACGCCAACGCGCCGAGCCACGCGTATATGACTGAGCGTTCCGCATCGGGCAGCGCAAACGCTTTGTCCGCAATGAGAGCCATATTGTTGGCGAGCAGTATTTTTTTGCCGAATCCGATTATAAACCGTCTGACGCCGTCTCCGAACTGATCGAAGTCGTTGCTCCTGTGGTCGATTTGCTCCTCGATGTCTTTATATCGGACGATCGGTCCGGCGATCAATTGCGGGAAAAACGATATATAAAGGCCAATATAGTGCGGCTTTAACTGCACTTGCACGTCGCCGCGGTATACGTCGATTACGTATGACATGGCCTGAAAAGTGAAGAATGAAATGCCAATTGGCAGCGCAAGGTTGACCATTGGCAGCCCGATGCCAAAGCGGTTTATGTTGCTTATGAAAAATCCAAGGTATTTAAACGTGAACAGCAGCCCCAGGTTTCCGGCAACGCATATTGCCAGCAAGGCTTTGGCTGTTTTTTTGCGTTCTCGGAAGCGGCCAATCACCATCGCCATAATGTAGTTGAAGATTATCGAGCCTATCATCACGATGACAAACTTCGGCTCTCCCCATGCGTAGAAGAGCAGGCTCATGAGCAGCAGGAATATGTTCCTGTATGGTTTGTGCAGCAGGTAGTAGCCCGCCAGCGCGACTGTCAGGAACAGGAAAATGAATATGTTGCTGGAAAACAGCAATTTGCTTCCCCCTCGGTTGGTTTCGGAATTCTCAAGCAGTATCTTTTCAGTGCCTTGCGCTCGGCATGAAATAGTTTTTTTGAGTATATCGTATTTCCTGCAATATAACAAGATTTTATTGGCATTTTGGGCGCAATGGTATATAATGCTGCCGGAATAGTATAATACAAGAGGACATTGATGGACGTTTTTGACAGGCTGGCCCCTTTCATCCAAGACTTTATATACCAGAACAAATGGGAAGAGTTGCGAGGCATACAAGTCGCCGCTTGCGAAGTCATTTTTGACAGCGACGACAACCTTTTGCTGTCGTCCGGCACCGCATCGGGAAAAACAGAAGCAGCGTTTCTGCCGGTATTGACTGAGCTGCACAACAACCCCTCAAAATCTGTCGGCGTCATGTATATCTCCCCTCTCAAAGCGCTCATCAACGACCAGTTCAAACGGCTGGAACTGCTCCTTCTCGATTCAGGCATCCCTGTTTGCAAATGGCACGGCGACGCTTCTCAAACAAAAAAGAACGAACTGATAAAAAACCCTGAAGGGCTCATACAAATCACGCCGGAGTCGCTGGAGAGCTTGATCACGAACAAACGCGGGGCTTCATTACAAATGTTCTCCGACCTCCGATATGTGATCATCGACGAAGTCCACCATTTCATGCGCGATGCGCGAGGGTTGCAGCTGCTCTGCGTTTTGGAGCGTTTGCAGGCACTGACGGGCGTCATCCCCCGCCGTATTGGGCTGTCCGCCACACTTGGCGACGTCACAATGGCGCAAACATGGCTCAACACAGGAACGGGGCGCGAGTGCGCCGCGCCTATCACCGACGAAGGCAAAAAGCGTGTCAGGCTCTTTGTCGAGCGCTTTGTGAACTACAGCGACAAGCGCGATTTCGTCGAGCGCGACGGGAGCGGCAATATCGTCAATGTCAGTAGCAACGGCGACATCGGCCACCGCGAGCATTTTGAATATTTGTTCAAAGAGACTCTTGACAAAAAAACGATAATCTTTACTAACAGCCGCGAGGAAACGGAGTTTGTCATAGCAAATCTGCGTGAAATCGCCATCAAAAACAAGGCTCCCGATGTCTATAGGGTGCATCATGGCAATGTTTCGGCTCTGCTGCGCGAATCGACGGAGGACGAGATGAAGTCCGAAGATGAGAAAATTGTCACGGGCGCCACCGTCACATTGGAACTTGGCATTGATATCGGATCGCTCGACCAGGCGGTGCAAGTCGGAGCGCCGCTCACAGTATCGAGCTTCGCGCAAAGGCTCGGGCGTTGCGGGCGCCGGGGACAGGTTCCGCAGCTGCTTTTTACATTCACGGAAAGCCTCAAGGTCGATTCTTCCGATACGCTCGGCCCGATCAACTGGGAGTTCATCCGTATGATAGCGATCATCGAGCTATATACGAAGGAGCGCTGGCTCGAGCCGCTCCATCCGCAAAATTATCCATATAATATGCTCTACCACCAAACGATGAGCCATCTCAAGAGCTGCGGCGAGCTTTCTCCTGCGGCGCTCGCGCAGTCGATCCTGACTCTCGGGTGTTTCAGGCACATACCGCAGGACGACTATCGCCAGCTTCTTTCGTATCTCCTCGCCATCGAACAATTGGAGCGCACCGAGCGCGGCGGTCTCATCATCGGCAAGGAGGGCGAGAAAGTCGTCAACAGCCACAAGTTCCTCACCGTCTTCATATCGACGGATTATCTGCTTGTAAAGGACGAAAACCGCACTATCGGCACCGTCGATAAGGTTTATCCCGTCGGAGTGCGTTTCGCGCTTGCGGGGATAGCATGGGAAACTGTGGAAGTCAACGAAAAATCCAAAGTCATTTTTGTCAAGCGCGTCCCGGGCATTTCGTTGGTCGATTGGGATGTGGATTTTGAAGTGGATTTACACACGATTCTTGTCAGAAAGATCCGGAGCATACTCCTCTGCGATGATGATTATCCATACATCAGCGAACGATGTCGTGACCGCCTCTTTGAGATACGGTACATCGCCCGCAACAGCGGCATTCTTGAAAATCTTGTCACCCAGCTTTCAGATAGGAAATATGCCATATTTCCCTGGGTGGGCACGAGGCAGCTTTTCACGCTGCACTATGCACTGCTCCACAGGGGCGTCAAGAGCAAGCTCCCATGGATTTCAAGCGTGTTTCTNGAGGTTTTNTACGATGGTTCTGCGAATGATCTGGAGGCGCTGATCCGCGATATCTTGAGCTCGCAGCTCAACCTCTATGACCTCCCGTTGCCCGACAAAGTGCAGGTGAGGGGCAAATATAATGAATTTATTCCCGATGAACTGCTGCGCAAGCAATTCATCGAGGATTATCTGGATTATGAAGGATTGAAGGAGTCCCTAAATGAAACTATATAACACAATGACGATGAAAAAAGAAGAATTCATCCCGCTGGAACCCGGCAAGGTGAAAATGTACGTTTGCGGACCGACCGTATATAATTTTATCCATGTCGGAAACGCCCGCCCTTTGATCATATTTGACGCCCTGCGAAGGTTTTTCGAGTACATGGGATATGAAGTAGCTTTTGTCCAGAACTTCACCGACGTCGATGACAAGATCATCAACCGCGCTGCGGAAGAAGGCCTCTCCGGAGCGGAGATAGCGGAAAAATACACCGCTGAGTACATCACCGATGCGCACGGCCTCGGAGTTCGCGATGCTACATTCCACCCAAAAGCGACCGATAACATTCTCGGCATCATCGAGATCATTTCCGAGCTGATCGCAAAAGGCCTCGCGTATAGAATGGACGATGATGTTTATTTTCGTACATCGAACTTCCCTGAATATGGCAAGCTTTCACATCAGAACATCGAGGAGCTTGTCGCAGGGGCGCGCATCGGCGTTTCCGAGATAAAGGAAAATCCCATGGATTTTGCTCTATGGAAAGGCGCGAAGCCAGGGGAGCCGTATTGGGATTCGCCTTGGGGGAAAGGCCGCCCCGGCTGGCACATTGAGTGCTCCGCGATGGCAAAGAGATACCTCGGAGAAACGATAGATATCCATTGCGGAGGGCAGGATTTGATCTTCCCCCACCACGAAAACGAGATCGCCCAGTCCGAGGGCTGCCACGGCAAGCAGTTCGTCCGCTATTGGTTGCATAATGGGTTCATCAGCATCGACAGTAAAAAAATGTCGAAATCGCTTGGCAATTTCTTCACGGTCCGAGAAGCTGCGGAGGCATACGGATATGAGAACATCCGCATGTTCATGCTCATGAGCCACTATCGAAGCCCGCTTAACTATTCCGGTGACATTTTGCTCCAGGCAAAAAGCGCGCTTGAACGGCTCAAGACTGCCAAAGGAACGTTGGAATTTTTATTGAAAAACGGCGGCGATGCAATATCCGGCGGCGAAGAGGAGTTCATGTTGTCGCTCTCAAAATATCGCGAAAGATTTGTCGATTCTCTCAACGATGATTTTAACACGGCTGACGCTGTTGCCGTCATTTTTGAATTGGTGCGCGACAGCAATCTCCTCGCAGCGGCGCAGGCTCCGTCAAAAGCTTTTGCGAGGGCGGCTCTGGATGCTTTCAATGAGCTGACAGGCATCCTTGGCCTGTTATATGCTGACGAGAGCGGAAGCATCGACGACGATATCGAGGCTTTGATCGCAGCGCGTCAAACGGCGCGCGCAGAGAAAAACTGGGCGGAGGCCGACCGCATACGCGACAAACTGGCGGATATGGGCATCAGCCTCGAAGACACTCCACAAGGCGTAAAATGGAAGAAGATATAATGACCGAAGCCCGCGAAGCGGGTGTGGAAAAGAACGATTTTTCCAAAGGGAGCGTTTCTCGCGCCATCCTCGGGCTTGCGCTGCCTATGACATTGGCGCAACTCATCAACCTGCTCTACAGCATCGTTGACAGGATTTATCTCGGGCATATGCCGGGAGCGGAGCACCTTGCGCTCACGGGCGTCGGGCTGACGCTTCCGATCATCAACATCGTGATGAGCGTGGCGGCGCTATGCGGCACGGGCGGCGGCCCTCTTTTCTCGATCGCGCGGGGGCGGCGCGACGATGACGAAGCAGAGCGCACGATGGGCAACTCCTTTGCTATATTGCTGATCTTCGGCGCTGTTATGACCATCGCCGTGATCATATTCAAAAAGCCCATCCTCTACCTTTTCGGCGCCAGCGACAACACTTACCCATATGCAGGGGGCTATCTCTCGATATACATGATCGGCACTCTTTTTGTGATGATCGGGCTTGGCATGAACCCCTTTATCAACGCGCAAGGCTTTGGGCGCATGGGGATGCTGACGGTCGCGATCGGAGCGGCGATCAACATCGTGCTCGACCCGATATTCATCTTTGTTTTTGGCATGGGCGTCAGCGGCGCCGCTCTTGCGACGATTATAGCGCAATTCTGCTCCGCAGTGTGGGTGCTGCGCTTTCTGACAGGCAAAAAAGCCTTGCTTCACCTCAAACTGTCCTGCATGAGATTGCAAGCGGCAAGAGTGCGGAAGATACTGACTCTCGGCCTCGCCGGTTTCATCATGAACCTGACGACAAGCTTGACGCAAATCGTTTGCAACGTGACGCTGCAGCGGTATGGCGGCGACCTCTATGTGGGGGTGATGGCTGTCATCAACTCGCTGCGCGAGGTCATCATGATGCCGATATCAGGGATGTCCAATGGGTCGGTGCCCGTGATCGGGTTTAATCTCGGCGCGGAAAAATTCGACAGAGTCCGACGCGCGATCAAGTTCTCAGTGTCCGGCACGCTCCTTTACAGCGCCGTCATATGGGCTGTGGTCATGCTCGTGCCCGGCGCGCTGATACGAATTTTCAACACAGAGCCCGACCTTATTGCCGCCGGCATACCTGCCATGAGGATATATTTCGCGCTCTTCATATTCATGTCGCTCCAGATGTCGACTCAGAACGTGTTTCTGGGGTTGGGACGCTCGAAGAATGCGATATTCTTCTCGCTTTTGCGCAAGGCTTTCATAGCCGCGCCTTTGACAGTCATATTTCCGCTTGCCGGCTTCGGCAAGAACGGCGTGTTTTATGCAGAGGCCGCATCGCAGTTGATTGGCGGCATCGCCTGCTTCTCGACTATGTATCTTGTCGTATACAGGCATTTGTCTCATCGAGATTCAGTATAATTGAGTCTCCTCAATAATTCCCGTTGTCATCCTGAGCGATAGCGAAGGATCTTAGCTGAGCGCTTACGAAATATCAGAAGTAAAGATTCTTCGCTTCGCTCAGATTGACAAGTATTGCAAGTATTTTTAGTTTTCGAGGACACACTCATATATTATTCAAGGGGGAAATATCATGAACGTAATCGCTGTAAACGGAAGCGCCCGCAAGGGCTGGAACACCCACACGCTGCTGCAGAAAGCTCTCGACGGAGCGGCGTCCAAAGGCGCGCAAACAGAAATGGTGAACCTATATGACCTCGATTTCAAAGGCTGCCTCGGCTGCCTGGGCTGCAAAAGGAAAGGCGGCGAAGTCGGGCGGTGCGTGGTCAAAGACGCGCTTAGGCCTGTCTTCGACAGAATCGCCGAGTGCGACGCTTTCATTCTGGGCTCGCCGATTTATATCGGCGAGGTCACGGGGGAACTGCGTTCCTTCTATGAAAGGCTGACTTTCCAGTATATTTCATATGACAAAGAAAGCGCCCCGCTTTTCACAAGGCGCATCAAGACTGCATTCGTTTTTACGACAAACTGCCCGGAGAATTTCTACGAGCAGGTCGGATATGTGGCAAAATTCAAAGAATATGAAGGCATGCTTGGAAGGATGTTCGGCGAGTGTAAAACTTTGGCTGTCAGCGAGACTTGGCAGATAGACGATTATGACAAGTATCATATGTCTATGTTTGATGTGCCCGACCGCAAGCGGCGCCGTGAAGAGGTCTTCCCGAAAGATTGCGACAATGCTTTCGCAATCGGCGAATGGATGGCGACCTAAGCGATTAGAACTGTTGCAGCGGGCTGTTCCCTCGGGCCGCTGCCTCGGACTATTGCCGCGAGCTATTGCCTCGCACTGCTGCTTCGGGCTGTTGCCTTAAGCTGCTGCCTCAAGCTGTTGCCTTCGGCCCCAAGGAGCTTGAACGCTCCTATGAGTCCGGCGCTGGATTGACATGCACCATGCAATGTTTTACCTTATCAAAGCGGCTCTCAATAGCATCATGGACACGCTCAGCGACAACATGCGCCTCGCTGAGCGTGGAGTTGCAATCTGCGATAATGTCTATGTCCATATATATCTTGTCGCCGAAAAGCCGCGTCCTGATGTCATCGACGCCGAGGACTCCATCCTGCTCCATCGTAACAGCGCGAAGCTCGTCAATAACCGCATCGTCGCAGGAGGTGTCCATCATCTTCTTGAGCGCATCTCTGAACACATCAATGGCGACCTTGATTATGAGAAGGCAGATGACAAGGCAAACGATCGGATCCAGGATCGGAAGCCCCAGCCTTGCGCCCAGGATGCCCACGAAGCTGCCCACGGACGAAAGCGCATCAGAACGGTGATGCCAGGCGCTGGCCATAAGGACGCCTGAATCGATTTTCTTGGCGGCGGCCCGCGTGTACCAATACATCGCTTCTTTAATGACTATGGATGCGATTGCTGCAACGAGCGCGAGGCTGCCCGGGGCAGAGAGATTTCCCGCGCTGCCGTCGATAGTTTTCATCACGCCGCCATATCCTATCATCACGCCGGTGGCAAATAAGATTATCGCGAGCAGGATAGCCGCCACGCATTCCATCCGTTCATGCCCGTATGGGTGTTCTTTGTCCGACTTTTTGCCCGCCATTTTAACTCCAACCATAACGATGAGCGTGCTGAGCACGTCGGACAACGAGTGGACCGCGTCTGAGACCATGGCGGCGGAGTTTGCGACTATCCCGGCAAATAGTTTGAAGACCGTCAGCACGGCGTTGCCGACGGCGGTGTTCACAGACACTCTCATGGCAATTTTGGTGTTTGTTTCTTGCATAACTAACCTCCGGGGAATGAATATGATATAAAAATAAGGCGTGCCTATAGGACAATTACTGTCCCACAGAAACGCCAAATGTTGCGTTTACTGCTGCCGTTCTACGGCCCAGCCCCATGTGCCGCCGGGAAGCGGCGCATCGCCTGCTCAGTCTGGTAGGATATTCTCGATTTTTTCAAGCATTTTTTGCATTATAACGTAACTTCTTCATAAATGCAAGACTTTTTTATAGACAACTGCAATTTGATATATTATACTATATGACATATCGAATAAGACACACTATTTTCATAGGGAGGTACATATAGTGAGCGAAGTTATCATTACCCGACATGGCGAGGGCAAGCTCGCCACAAAGACTTATTTTGCGGATGAACCGGGCTTTTGCGTCGCATCTGTCATTGTCATGGGGCAGAAAGAATGCGTTTTGCTGGATACCCAGTGGACAAAGTCGAACGCGCACAGGGTGATCGCGGAGATTCTCGAGACCGGCCTGGAGCTGAAAGCCGCATTTGCAACCCATCTCCACCCCGACCACTACTGGGGCCTCGGGGAAATCGAACACGCATTTCCAAACGCAAAATGCTACATGCTCCCCGAAGAGGTGCCGCTGTATGCAGACCAATATCAGCCCAAACTGGACGAATGGATAGACGTCATCGGCGAGGGTAACCTCTGCCGCAAGCAATGCGACAAACTGCTCCCGCTCGAAGACCGCTATATCGAGCTGGAAGGCGAGCGCATCGAAGTCATGGAGCACATCATGGGCGACCTCAAATGGAACTCCGTCGTGTGGATCCCCTCGATCAAGACCCTTTATGGCAGTGACGTCATTTTCAACGATGCGCATCCCTTCACATGTGAGGTCAGCGCGGCGCAGCGCCTGGAGTGGATGGGCGAGCTTATGCGGCTTGAAAAGGAACTCCAGCCGGAGGTCGTCATCCCAGGCCACCAAAAGCCGGGTTGCTTGCTTGATCGCAGCGGCATCAAGTATACATATGACTACTTGAAGGCGACGGAAGAAGCTATGAAAGAGACGAACGATGCTGCTTCGTTCTTCTACTACATGGAAAAGCTGTTCCCCAACAACGCCATCAGCATGTACAGCAACGATATGAACGCTAAGGTTTTCAAGGATCCCACTTTTGAATGGGGTTGGGAATCCGACGAGCGAAGAGAGGAAAGGGAAC
This sequence comes from Oscillospiraceae bacterium, assembly GCA_009776905.1. Taxonomy (GTDB): domain Bacteria; phylum Bacillota; class Clostridia; order Oscillospirales; family Oscillospiraceae; genus WRMH01. The sequence continues at coordinate 14,520 of WRMX01000013.1, read as the reverse complement.
ACGCATAGAAGAGAAACTTGCTGCTATCGAAGAAAAGTATAGCGCGCTCGAAAAGCGGATGCAAGAACCAGAGGTTTATTCCGATCCGGTGCTTTATGCTCGCATTGCCAGAGAGCAAAAGGAACTCCAGCCTGTCGTTGAGGCATACCGTAGATATGACAAGGCGCGCCGCGATATGGAAGGCGCGCGCGAGTTGTTGAGCGATCCGGATTTCAAGGAGATTGCCCAGGAGGAGTTTGACGCGGCGCAAGCGGATATGGAGCGGATTGATGAAGAGCTTCGCTATCTGCTTCTGCCGCGCGATCCGAACGATTCCAAGAATGTGATAATCGAAATACGCGGCGGCGCAGGCGGTGAAGAGGCTGCTCTTTTTGCCAACAGCTTATATCGCATGTATGTAATGTACGCGGAATCCAAACGTTGGAAGTCCGAGATCGCTAATCTTAACGATACGGAGCTCGGGGGCATCAAGGAAGTCAGCTTCATCATCGAGGGCGATGGCGCATATTCGCGATTCAAATTTGAAAGCGGCGTGCATCGTGTCCAGCGCGTGCCGGAGACGGAAGCTTCCGGGCGCATTCACACAAGCACAGTCACGGTTGCCGTGCTCCCGGAGATGGAGGAGGTCGATTTTGAGATCAATCCTGCCGACTTGCAAATCGACACATTCCGCAGCAGCGGAGCAGGTGGCCAGCACGTCAACAAGACGGAGTCTGCGATCCGCATCACGCACCTCCCTTCCGGGACTGTCGTTGAATGCCAGGACGAGCGCAGCCAGCACAAGAACCGCGACCGCGCGATGAAAATCCTTGTTTCGCGGTTGTACGAGGAAGAGCGCCGCAAGCAATCCGAGCAGCTCGCTGCGGAGCGAAAGAGCCAAGTCGGGACGGGCGATCGTTCCGAGCGTATCAGGACATATAATTATCCCCAAGGCCGCGTCACCGATCATCGCATTGGTTTGACTTTATACAAAATTGAGCAAATACTTAATGGCGCTCTCGACGAAATCATCGACGCCCTAATAATGGCGGACCGTGCAGACAAACTAAACAGCAGCGAAATGCAATAATGATTGCTGCGCAATCATTATAATCGAGCCCAATATAGAAAGGATTCACCATCTTTTATGGAGACGACAGTCATCACAAATGACGACCTTGCATACGCAGCAGATGCAATCCGGCGAGGAGGCCTCGTCGCGGTCCCTACCGACACCGTTTATGGGCTTGCCGCGAACGGCCTAAACGCTGAGGCAGTAGCGAAGATTTACGAAGTCAAGGGGAGACCGGCGATTAAGCCATTGATTCTTCTCGTGTCCGATATCGAGGCAGCAGAAGTTTTCTGCGCGGAGATTCCGGATGCTGCTCGGAAACTCGCGGCAGCATTTTGGCCGGGTCCGTTAACTATTGTATTGCCGCACAGCGACGTTGTTCCGGATATCGTTACTGCGGGAGGCAAGACTGTTGGCATACGATGCCCCAACCACCCAAAGACGCTGGAACTCCTTCGTTTGACCGGCCTGCCCTTGGCGGCGCCGTCAGCGAACATTTCTGACATGCCCAGCCCGAAGAGCGCAGACGCTGTGCTGGAATATTTCGATGGCGTCATCGATTGCGTCATTGATGGCGGCGTTACGTCGCTCGGTTTTGAATCGACGATAGTTGACCTCACTTCCGAGCCATACAAAATATTACGCCAGGGTGCGTTGCCTGAAGAAGATATCAAGCGAGTGCTGAAAGCATAGACAAAAAAGGCGCGTCCGCTGCTTCCGCATCATTTTGGCGGACAGCAGACAGCGTCTTTTTTTGTGGTACTCACATATGGAGGGTGCGCTTATGCTCACGATCGGCATCACCGGCGGCACAGGCGCCGGCAAGACTTCTGCACTGCGCGCGCTCGATTCGCTGGGCGCGCTCACCCTTGATTGCGATGCGATATATCACGAGCTCCTCAAAAGCGACGATAATTTGAAGTCTGACCTTGGCTCTCGGTTTGATGGCGTCCTTCGAGATGGCGTCATCGACCGCAAGCGCTTGGGCGACATTGTTTTCAACGACCCTGCCGCGTTGCTGGACTTGAATGCGATTACGCACGCATATATCGGAAAGGCGTTGGCGCAACGCATGCACGAATGGGAGATGAGCGGCGGAAAGATCGTCGCGATAGATGCCATAGCTCTCATAGAAAGCGGGAGGGCTACTTCCTGCGATGTCGTAGTCGGCATTACGGCTCCAAAGGATACCAGGATCAAGCGCATTATGGGTCGCGACAAGATTTCGCGTGAGCAAGCAGAACTCAGGGTGAACGCGCAAAAACCGGACAGCTACTACGCAGACAATTGCGATTATATATTGGAAGCTGTTTACAGCAGACCAAAGGAATTTGAAGAATATTGCAAGGAATTTTTCACCGGATTGATTGGAGGATATGAGCATGCCTGATAAAGATGAACTATTTTATAAGAAAAAGAGCGTTTACGACATTTTGAACGAAGACGAGCTTGTGAAAGCGGATGCATATTGCGAGGAGTATAAAGCATTCCTCAATAGCGCGAAAACCGAGAGGGAATCCGTTGCCGAGGCGATTAGACTGGCTTCCGGCTGCGGTTTTTTGCCATATAAACGCGGCATGGAGTTAAGCGCCGGTACGAAAACATTTCTCTCAGCCGGCGGCAAGGCGTTGATACTGGCCGTCATCGGCAAAGAACCTTTGTCGGCAGGCGTGAACATCGCTGCTGCCCACATCGACGCGCCGCGGATCGACCTCAAGCAGGTTCCGTTATATGAAGACAGCGAAATGGCATTTTTTAAAACGCATTATTACGGCGGAATCAAAAAGTATCAATGGGTCGCGCAGCCATTGGCGCTGCATGGCGTGGTCATAAAAAAAGACGGCTCGGCAGTCAATATCGTAATTGGCGAAGACCCGACCGACCCCGTTTTTATGATAACCGATTTATTGCCGCATCTCGGCAAAGACCAGGAGAAAAAAACACTCGGCGAGGCATTCACCGGAGAAAACCTCAATATACTCATCGGCAGCCGGCCAACAGGCGAAGAAAAGGATGAAAACCGCTTCAAACATACAATTATGCAAATTCTCAATGATAAATACGGCATAATCGAGGAGGATTTCATTTCTGCGGAGATCGAAGCCGTCCCTGCGATGAATGCTCGCGACATCGGGTTCGACAGGTCGATGATCGGCGCTTATGCGCATGACGACCGTTCCTGCGCTTTCGCCGCGCTGCGCGCAATCATGGACATCGGCGTGCCCGCGAGGACTGCAATTTGCATATTGGCCGACAAAGAAGAGGTCGGTTCCGACGGCGTTTCAGGCATGCAGTCCGCAATGTTCGAAGGTTTCATGGAGGATCTTTGCAGCGCCGGCAGCGTGAAGCTGCGCGACTGCTTTAGCTCGTCATTTTGCTTGTCGGTCGATGTTTGCAACGCATATGATCCAAATTTTGCCGATGTCAGCGAAAAGCTGAACAGCGCGAAACTCGGCTGCGGCATGAGCTTGTGCAAATTCACCGGCGCTCGCGGAAAATCCGGCTCGAGCGATGCTTCGGCAGAGGTCGTCGCCATGCTCCGGCAGGTCTTCGCGGAAAAGGGCGTAGTATGGCAAATGGCAGAGCTCGGCAAGGTTGATCAAGGCGGCGGCGGCACGATCGCAAAATTCATGGCCAACCGGAATATCGACACGATTGACGCGGGGGTGCCTGTATTATCGATGCATGCTCCGTATGAGATTGTTGCGAAAGTCGATTGTTATATGACTAATAGGGGGATTGCAGCGATATATGGGCGAGAGTAGAATAAAAATACGACAGGACATCGAAAAATGGTTCGACGCGCATGCTGATGAGCTGCTTGACGACCTCAGGCGGCTGATAGCCGTCAAGAGCGTCAGGGGCATCGCTGCGGACGGCGCGCCATATGGAGCGGGGCCGCGCGAAGCGCTGTCCCTCGTCAGCGGCATGCTCGAAGAGCGTGGATTTGCCGTCACGAATTTTGAAGACATTGTCATTACCGCCGATATCGATGCTCATCCGCCGCATATGGGCATTTTGTCTCATGTTGACGTAGTCGGGGTCGGCGATGGTTGGGATACGGATCCGTTTGAGATGGCCATCATAAAAGACAAGATATTTGGCAGGGGCGCTACGGATAATAAGGGGCCGACCATCGCGGCTATGTATGCCATGTATTGCGCCCACGAATTGTGCCCGGATATGAAGAAGGGATTCCGGCTCATCATAGGCTCGGGAGAGGAGCTTGGGTGCATCGACGTCGCGCAATACCTCGAGAAGAACACGCCCCCGCCCAATGTTTTCACGCCGGATGCCGGCTATCCTGTCGTCAATACTGAAAAAGGCCGGTTCGCGCCGTTTTTCAAGGCGGCGTGGGAAAAGGATACAAGACTCCCGCGCGTCGTCTCTATCCAGGGAGGGAAGACGATGAATGTCGTGCCTGATAATGCTTCGGCTGTTGTCGAGGGGTTTTCGCTCGATGAGGCAGAGAGGTTCTGCAGCGAGTATTCGGCTGCAACAGGCGCTAAAATGACTTCAAGACAAGACGGTGTGCAGATAATCATTGAATCAAAAGGCGTTTCATCGCACGCAGCATCCCCGGAATCAGGGGTCAACGCACAGACGGCGCTTATACGCATGCTGGCCGCAATGCCATTTGCGCAGAGCGCGGGGTTTGAATACATATGCGCGCTTGATAGGTTGCTCCCCCATGGAGACAACGGCGGGCATGCGCTCGGGGTAGCCATGAGCGACGAGCTTTCCGGAGGGCTGACGGTCAATTTTGGCGTTCTGCGGTTTTCCGAAGACGAGTTTTCCGGCAATCTCGACAGCAGGACGCCGGCTTGCGCGGACGCTGTCGACTTGCCCGGCATCGCAAGGGCCGCTTTTGAAAAAGAGCGTATTACGATGTATAACCACACAATATCCGAATGCCACCATACTCCGGAGGACGGCGACTTTGTTCAGGCATTGCTGCGGATTTATGAGGAATATACGGGAGATCCCGATAAGTCTTGTTTAGCGATCGGCGGCCAGACTTATGTGCATGGCGTGCCGGGCGGCGTCGCTTTTGGGAGCGTGTTTCCGGGCGAGGAAAATTGCATTCACGGCGCAAATGAGTTTATCGGCCTTGAGCAGCTTGTTTTAAACGCGAAAATTTTTGCGCAGTCGATCATCGATATCTGCGGTTGAACGTATGATTGCATTTTGAGTGCGGGACGATGAGGGTATCGTCCCCTACGTTGTGGCGTGGCAACGCAGCGCTGCGGCCGGTTTACGACTTGTGAAGTATCAAACTCAGGGCGGGAATCAGAGGAGTTGGTTATAATGAAATATAAAGACAAGGCTCTGGAACTGGTGGCGCAGATGACGCTCGAAGAAAAGGCATCATTGATGTCAGGCCTCAACTACTGGTTTCTGAAGGGCATAGACCGTCTAGGCATTCAGCCAATCATGGTGACTGACGGACCGCATGGCTTGCGCAAGCAATTTGGGAACGGCGATATGCCCGGAATATCACAAAGCGTGCCGGCAGTATGCTTCCCCACATCTGCCGCCACAGCTTGCTCATTCGACCGCGGCCTCATGAGGCGAATCGGAGTCGCTCTGGGCGAGGAGTGCCGCCACGAAGATGTGGCCGTGATACTTGGCCCCGGCGTCAACATCAAGCGTTCGCCTCTGTGCGGACGCAATTTTGAGTATTTCAGCGAAGACCCTCTGCTGTCAGGGGAAATGGCCGTTGCATTGGTGCAAGGCATCCAGAGCCAGAATGTCGGCGTTTCATTGAAGCATTATGCATTCAACAACCAAGAAAAACGCCGAATGGTGACCGACTCGGTCATTGACGAGCGCGCGGTTCGAGAAATCTACCTCCCCGCTTTTGAGAATGTAGTCAAAAACGCTCAGCCTTGGACTCTCATGTGCTCATATAATATGTTTGAGGGTGTCTATTGCTCCGAGAGCAAAAAGCTGCTCACCGATATTCTGCGTAATGAGTGGGGTTTTGATGGCCTCGTTATGTCCGACTGGGGCGCTGTGAACGAGCGCGCGAAGGGAATCATTGCGGGACTGGACCTGCAAATGCCAGCGGACGGAGGGGCCAATGACGAAAAAGTCGTCGCGGCAGTCAACAGCGGCGAGCTGCCAATGCAGTTTTTGGATGCTGCTGCCGCCAATGTTGCGGAGCTGGTATTAAAGGCGGGGGATCGCATGCCGCTTGAATATGATGCCGATGCCCACAGAGCGTTGGCCGCACAGGCTGCGATTGAGTCTGCTGTTTTGTTGAAAAATGAGAGCAACGTGCTCCCCATGCGCGATGGCATGTCATTCGCGCTCATCGGCGCTTTCGCGAAAAGCCCGCGCTATCAAGGCGCAGGCTCGTCTAAAATTGCACCGGTCAAACTTGACAATGCTTATGATTGCCTCACATCTGCCGGCGCTACGTTTGATTACGCCGATGGATACCATCTCGACACGGACATTCCCGATGATGAACTTATCGCAAAGGCTGTCACAGCGGCGCAAGGCAAAGACTGTGTGTTCATACTGGCGGGACTGCCAGACAGTTATGAATCGGAAGGCTTTGACAGGGCCGGCATGAAAATGCCCGATGCGCACAACAAGTTGATTGAGTCTGTTGCAGCCGTCAATGAAAATATCATTGTATTTTTGCTCGGCGGGTCTCCGATGGAGATCGTATGGGAAGACCGCGTGAAAGGAATAGTATCGTGCTACCTCGGCGGGGAAGCCGGCGGCCGGGCAATATCAGAACTCATCCTGGGCAACGCCGCGCCGGAAGGGCGGCTTGCCGAGAGCTGGCCATTTTCATTTGACGACAATCCTTCGGCGGCATACTTCCCGGGATATAAGAGGTCGGTTGAATATCGTGAGAGCATATTCGTCGGATATCGCTATTATGACACCGCAGGAAAAGCCGTCCGCTATCCGTTTGGGCATGGTCTTTCATATACGACATTTGAATATGGCGCGCCATCGGTCGATAAAGAGTCTATGCTCGACACGGATGTCCTGAATGTGGGCATCGACGTGAAAAACACGGGCCTCCGAGCCGGAAGCGATGTCGTGCAGCTATATATATCGCATAAAAACCCTACAATATTCAAAGCTGCGCATGAGTTGAAAGGTTTTGAGAAGGTTCATCTCGATCCCGGTGAAAGCAGCACTGTCCGTTTTGAGCTCGGCATACGCGATTTCGCATATTATAATACCGAAATTAGCGACTGGCATGTAGAGAGCGGCGAATATGAGATATGCCTCGGAGCATCAATCAACGACATAAGACAACGGGCCAGCATATTGATTGAATCGACAAAAGATGCGCATGTGCCTGATTATCATATGTCCGCGCCGGGGTATTATAATCTCGCAGACGGCATTTCGCATGTTCCGGACAATGAATTCATCGCGATACTCAGGCGGCCATTACCGGCGCGCGAGCGCGCAGCCGACATGCCGTTTGACAGGAATTCGACTTATTCCGACATATGCTCGAAATGGATCGGGCGGGTTATTGTCAAGAACATCAAGAAACAAGCGTTTAAGACGTTGGAAAATGCAGGCGACGACATTAATACCATGCTAGACAGCATGTTTGATGACATGCCCGTGCGAGGCATCACATCGATGGCCGGCGACAGATTGTCAAAGGGCTTCATTGATGGGATGCTTTTGGCCTTGAACGGGCGCTTGTTGCGCGGGCTATGGATGATGTTGCGGAAGTAGGAAGCGCGAAGCGCAGCATCCTATTGCGGACTGATTTATGGTTTGTGGACTGATTTATGGTCTGATTGCAACATATATTATGGCTGCTGCAGATACTGTGAGGAGCAGACCGCGATGGTCCGGACGCTGCGCCATACAAGGGGATCAGTGTTGCAGCGCGAATCCTCCGTCTGCTGTTAATATCGCTCCGGTCACGATATCGGCAGCATCGCTGGCAAGATATGCGGCAAGAACCCCGATTTCGATAGCCTCCGCCAGCCGCCCGATCGGAATATTCGCGTTCATGCTCTTAAGCGCTTCTTCGGGGATGTTTTTTGAGAAATTCGATTTTGTAAACCCGGGCGCAATCGCATTGACGCGAATTTTATACTGCGCGACTTCCGCCGCCAAACATTTCGTAAAGTGGTTGAACCCGGCTTTTGCCGTTGCATAGGCAGTCAAGAAAGGCATGTTGATGATTTCGCCCGCGTTAGAAGTAATATTGATGATACGTCCGCCTTTGCCGGCATCGCGCATGTGCTTGCACACAAGGTAGCACATCCTGATCCCACCGTGCAAGTCGGTGTTTATGCATGCGAAATATGACGACATATCTTCGTCCCATGTGAGCAAGCCGCCACCGGCCGCAATACCTGCGTTGTTGACAAGCACGTCGATTGAGCCATATTCGGCGATAAAGCCATCGACCGCTTTCTTGCAGCTGTCCATATCAGTGACATCAGCCGAAAAGAATGAGAATTTGCCCTCATACTTCGCTTTGAGGTCATCGACGACTTCCATTGCCGCTTTTTCGTCGCGCGCAAAGATAGCGACATTTGCTCCTTGCTGGGCGAACGCTGTCGTGATGCCAAGTCCGATGCCTTTACCTCCGCCTGTAACAATGGCGTTCTTCCCTTTTAGTGACAACCCCTCGCTAACAGTTTCAAACATAAAAGTGCCTCCTCGTTTTTTTCATATATCCAGCGCGGCAAAATGGCCGCGGAATATTGCTTGGGTTACGTTTGCCGGTTTGACGCAGTCCCCTATCATGTCGACATATGGGGCGCAATCAGCAAGCTCCGCCGCAACGTCGGCCTTTGGGACTCGCCCAGCCGCGCAAATAATCGTGTCTGCGGGCAAGAAATGCTCAGAATCATCTTTTTGGCAAGTGAGCCCGTCGGCATCGATGCTGATGGCTCTGGTGTTGACGAGGCATTTGACTTGCTTCTCCATTTCAGCGAGCAGCAATGGCCTGTGCCGCGGGTTCGCGTCAGCGCAAATGGTGCTTTTCATCTCAACGACTGTGACGTCATGGCCTTCACGCGCGAGATGCACCCCCGTTTCGCACCCTACGAGGCCGCCGCCGATGATAACGACCCTCTTGCCGATGCTGTCCCCCACGCTTGTGATATCATCCGCCATTACAGCGTTTTCTATCCCTATCACCGGCGGAATAAGCGGGTCCGACCCAATGGCGATGATGAGAGCATCAGGCGACATCTCTTTGACGAGACCGGGCGTCACTTCAGTCCCGAGCTTGATGTCCACACCTGCATTTTCCAATTGAAGCCTTTTGACAGCGATGAACTTGAACAGATCCTCTTTGAAAGAAATGCCTCTTTCTGATTTCAAAGCGCCGCCGAGCGAATCGCTTTTTTCGCAGAGAACGACATCGTGTCCGCGCTCCGCAGCGGTAAGGGCGCACTGCATGCCGGCTGGACCGCCGCCGGCGATCAGAACGCTTTTCTTTTGTGCGGGCGCCGGCGAATAGTTGTGCTCGTATTCATGCCCGATTACAGGATTGAGCGCGCATATCCGCAGCCCAGTGACCAGCCGCTCCGCCATGCACGTAAAGCAACGACAGCACCGGACGATCTCGTTGTCACGCCCTTCAAAGGCTTTTCGCGGAAGGTATGGGTCTGCAAGGAGCGCGCGGCCCATTACGACGGCGTCAGCTCTGCCGCTTGCAATTATGTCTTCGAGCATTTGCGGCTCATTGAGCGCGCCGATAGTGGAAACAGGGATTTTGACATGCTTTTTCATTTCCTCGGCATAATGGACGTTGACTCCACGCTCGTAAAACATCGATGGGTGCGTTTTATCAAAACTGCCGTGGTGCGAGCCGGTCGAGACTTGCAAAAGGTCGATTTTGCTCTCAACGAGTTTGGCATATTCAATGGTATCGCTGAATGTATATCCGTCTTCCAGGTATTCCTCCGCGCTGATCCGCAGTTCCAGCGGGAATCCGGGGCCTACTGACGAACGCACCGCGTCAATGACTTCGAGCGCGAGCCTTGCACGGTTTTGCAGGCTCCCCCCATATTGGTCTTCCCTTTTGTTTGTAGATGGCGACAGGAATTGCTCCAGCAGCCAACCGTGGCCGGAGTGGATAAGCAGCATTTCAAATCCTGCGTCCCGGCAGAGCGCGGCTGCTCTGGCATAGGATTCGAGCAGGTCGTCGATCACCGCTTTGGTCATTTGTCGGGCGATAAGTTTGTCGTTTTCATACACATCGACGGGCCCCCACGCCGGACCTTCCGTAAGCGCAAACTGTCCCCCATGCGAAAGCTCCATGCTTGCGATCGCGCCGTGGCGCCTGACTGCGCGTGCTGCGATGGCAAGGCTGTCTTTGGCGTTCGGCGCGTCAATTGTGACTTGAATGGGGTAGTATTTTCCCATTTTTCCATCTACGATCAGCTCGCTGACCGTCACTACGGCCGCTCCGCCTTTGGCCCGCAGTTCATAAAAGGCTGCTGCTTCGGGTGTGAGGCATCCGTCGGATGTCAATATTGGGTATGTCATTGGCGCGGAGATGATGCGGTTTTTCATTGTTATTCCGCCGATTTTCAGCGGGCTGTATAGGTTTGGATATTTTCGCTCCATTGTCGTCTTCCTTATTTTGTTTTTTCCCAGTATACATTATTGCTTTTCTTTTCGCAAGGGGCATGGAGGGATATTGTCCCCATGGATTGCTGCGATGAAATATCGTAAATTTTTGTGTACAAATCCGTGCATTCACGTTATAATGATTTGATGTATTTCGTCTTGCTCCCGGCTGCGCCGGAACCGCAAGACATGANANGGCAATTGCTGCGCAATCATTATAACATGAAGGGAGAGGNGCTATGAAAGATTTTTGTACAGTATTGTCCTCCCTTCGCAAGGAGACGGGACGCAGCCAGCGCCGNGCGGCGGCCGACCTCGGAATTTCACAGGCCCTGCTTTCGCACTATGAAAACGGCGTACGCGAGCCNAAGCTCGAGTTCGTAGTGAAAGCATGCGACTATTACAATGTGCCTGCCGATTTCATCTTAGGCCGCGTCGACGAGCGTGAACAGCAAAAGCTTCCCGCTCCCTCCGGCTGTGAAAATGCGCCGCGCCTTATCTCCGCTGCTTGCAACGTTTTTGACAGACTCGACGAAATGTCTTCGCCGGAGGTATATGCCGCTGTTGTGAATTATCTTCTGATACCAACGGAACATGCTGCAACGCTTTTAAGCGAGCATGATATGCCATATGAGCCTATGCGCGATGTCGAACTCAAGTTGGCAGAATCGATGCTTCTTGCCCTAGTTAGAAAACTTACGAGGAAATAGCAAATGCCTGATAACATACGCAACTTCTCAATAATCGCACATATCGACCATGGCAAATCAACGCTGGCAGATCGTTTGTTGGAAAAATGCGGCGCCATCGACGAGCGTGACATGGAAGACCAAATTCTAGATAGCATGGAGCTCGAACGCGAGCGCGGCATTACGATTAAAGCGCGCGCGGTCGGGATGCTTTATACTGCGCAAAACAGCAAGGAATACAGGCTCAATCTCATTGATACCCCCGGCCATGTCGATTTTAATTATGAAGTATCGCGCTCGCTCGCCGCGTGCGAGGGCGCTATTCTTGTCGTCGACGCCGCGCAAGGCGTCGAGGCGCAAACCCTTGCCAATACTTATCTTGCGCTTGATCATAATCTTGAGATCATGCCCGTTATCAACAAGATTGATTTGCCTGCTGCAGATCCGCAGCGGGTCAAAAAGGAAATTGAAGACATCATAGGCATTCCCGCGCAGGATGCTCCGGAGATTTCCGCAAAAAAAGGCATTGGCATCGATGACGTGCTTGAACATATCATCTCTGATATTCCTGCGCCGAAAGGCGATGAAAATGCTGCGCTGCAGGCGCTCATTTTCGACAGCCAGTACGATGCGTATAAAGGTGTCATTGTTTATGTCCGTATTATGGAAGGGCAGCTTAGGCGCGATATGGATATCAAGCTGATGTCGTCAGGCGCATGCTACCGTGTCGTGGAAACCGGGCATATGCGCCCTGTCGGCATGGAGCCGTGTGATGTTTTGTCGGCCGGCGATGTCGGTTATCTTACGGCGAGCATCAAAAACGTCGGCGACACCACTGTCGGCGATACTGTCACGGATGCTGAATCCCCCGCATTGGAGCCGCTTCCGGGATATAAGAGAGTTCAGTCCATGGTTTTTTCGGGCTTATATACCTCTGACGGCGCCAAGTACCCCGATCTCCGCGATGCGCTTGAAAAGTTAAAGCTCAACGATGCTTCGCTCACCTTCGAGCCGGAGTCTTCTGCTGCGTTGGGCTTCGGTTTCAGATGCGGTTTTCTGGGTTTGCTTCATTTGGAAATCATCGGCGAGCGTTTGGAACGCGAATATAATCTGGAGCTCATCATGACAGCTCCCAGCGTTGTTTACCGCGTTACAAAAACTGACGGGAGTGTCGTCCTTGTCGATAATCCTCTCAACTATCCTTCCCCGGATCTAATTGAGCTGGCTGAAGAGCCGTTTATCAAGGCTTCGATCATCTGCCCGCCGGAGTATGTCGGCAATATCATGGAGCTTTGCCAGGATCGCAGAGGCGAATACAAAGAGTTGGTTTATCTGGATTCCTCTCGGGTTGAATTGCGTTATGAGCTTCCTCTCAACGAGGTGATATATGATTTCTTCGATGCGTTAAAATCGCGCAGCCGGGGATATGCGTCGCTTGATTATGATTTATTGGGCTATCGTTCATCGGATCTTGTCCGGCTTGATATACTTTTGAATGGTGACATCGTCGATGCGCTGTCATTCATCGTCCACAGAGACAAAGCTTACGCGCGGGGCCGAAAAATCACAGAAAAGCTCAAAGAAAATATCCCCCGCCAGCTTTTTGAGGTTCCTATCCAGGCGGCGATCGGTGGCAAGATCATTGCGCGCGAAACTATCAAGGCCCTGCGAAAGGATGTTTTGGCGAAATGCTACGGCGGCGACATCACGCGTAAAAAAAAGCTGCTTGAAAAGCAAAAAGAGGGCAAAAAACGTATGCGTAGCTTAGGAAGCGTTGATGTTCCGCAGGAGGCTTTCATGGCTGTGTTGAAGCTGGATGATTGACCTTGTTTCAAGGAGCGCGGAGCCAAACGTGGCCCGTTCCCGTACTCCTTTGCAGCATGCGTCCGGCTTTATGGGGGCGGAGCCCTCACGTTATGTAATCGTTATTCCATATGGAGGTGCGTTGTAGATTGAATCGTAAGAGTTCCGTCCAAATCCCGAGCATCGATAATGACAAACTAATTGAAGTTAAGGATCTTCATGTCTCGTTTTCGACCCCGCGCGGCGAGTTGAAAGCTGTCAACGGCATCAATTATTCAGTCAAGACCGGTGAAATCATGGGCCTTGTCGGTGAATCCGGAAGCGGCAAAAGCGTCGAAGCATATTCGATTATGGGGTTGCTCCCCCCGACAGCGAGGATCGATTCAGGGAGCGTGTTTTTTGAGGGTCAAGAAATCCTCAGCCTGACAAAAAAAGAGCTGGAGCCGATACGCGGCAACGAGATAAGCATGATCTTCCAGAATCCTGTTTCATATCTCGACCCGGTTTTTACGATCGGCCAGCAAATGATCGAGACCATCCGCGCTCATGACAGATCGGCCTCCAAAGATGATGCAAAAGCGATATCGCTCAATATGCTCAGGGAAGTCCGCATTCGCAGCCCCGAGCAGGTGATGAGGCAGTATCCGTTTGAACTCTCAGGCGGGATGTGCCAGAGGGTGATGATCGCCATTGCTTTGTTGTGCGAGCCAAAGCTATTGATTGCGGATGAACCCACCACCGCTCTCGACGTCACGACGCAAATCCAAATTGTGCAGATACTGAAAAGGCTGCAAAAACAACGCAGCATGGCAATGATCTATATCACGCACAATTTCGGTATCGTTGCCGAGCTCTGTGACAGGGTGTCGGTGATGTATGGAGGGTTCATCCTGGAGCAAGGTCTTATTGACGACATCTTTTATAATGCGGCGCATCCATATACCCTCATGTTGCTCAACACTATTCCGCGCATGGATACGCAGACGAGCGAACCTTTGCGGCCGATTGAAGGGACTCCTGTCGACCAGGTCTTGCTGCCTGATGGGTGCGTGTTTCATCCTCGTTGTCCGTCATGCAAGGACATATGCAGGCGTGAGGCTCCGCAAAAATCAATCCTCGGCCCCGAGCACAGCGCGAGCTGCTGGTTGTTGGAGCAAGCCTGAAAGCCCCGCATATGTTGCAAAGCGGCGCAATAATGGGGTCTCCGATATGTCGCAAGACGTTTGGGGAGGAAGCTCGGCGCATCGAGCGATCCTTCGCACCGGTGCGAAGTTAAGGCTCTAGTGGCCACTAACGTGGGCTGCGCCCACAACCCATCGGGACAGCTCGCTCACGGGCGAAGTGAATTCGCCCTACTCGCTTGTCCCTCACGCAGCTACGCTGCGCACC
>WRMX01000012.1 GCA_009776905.1 Oscillospiraceae bacterium | reverse complement strand
ACAACCCATCGGGACAGCTCGCTTACGAGCGAAATGAATTCGCTCTACTCGCTTGTCCCTCACGCAGCTACGCTGCGCACCGCGCTTCGCGCGGTGTTAGTGCCTTAGCGATTGATATTAACTTGTTTTTTGTTAGCGTTACGAATCGCTAAGGCACTAACGTGGGGATCTCTATGAAGCGGCAATCCCGCAGCGCTCGGGTTTGGAGCGGAGCCCTCATGTCATTCGCGGGCGGTTCATAGGAACAATGAAGAAAAGCCATACATCAGGCCGGTTATGAGTATGCCTGCGATGATGACGCCCAGTCCTATGGCGGGCAGCGCGGCCTTGAGCCTGATATCGAGGATGGCTGCGATCAGGGCGCCCGTCCATGCTCCCGTTCCGGGCAGCGGGATGGCGACAATGATCATCAGGCCGATCAGTTCGCTGCGATATAATTTCGCGCCTTTTGATTTTGCCTTATTTTCGAGCTTGTCCGCCAAGGTTCCGAGCCATGTGCTGCGTTTTCGCATCCAGCCGATGATTTTTCTGGCGAAGATAATGATAAAAGGAACGGGGAGCATGTTGCCGATGATGCTGAATATGGCCGCCATGTGCACAGATAATCCCAGAATTCCGGCGCCGACGGGTATGCTTCCGCGCAGTTCCACTATCGGCAGCATCGATATGATGATTGTCACCATTACTTTCGCCAAATATGATGTGCCAAATATAGTTTCTAGAAATCCTAATATCGCATTCGTCAATATAAAACCACCTCACCGGGCGTGAATTTTAGCCACATCAGCTCTTATCAGCTCTTATCAGCTCTTATCAGTTCTTCCTTAGTTCTATAATCCTGTCGCGCAAGGCTGCGGCATATTCAAATTCAAGAAGCTTCGCGGCAGCAGCCATGTCCTTTTCCAGCCTTTTTATTTCTTCGTCAAGTTCTCGCCCTGTCATCTTGACGTTGCTGCCGGGTTTCAGCGCGCCGGATTCGCGCTTGGAAATCTCAATCAGGTCACGCACGCTCTTTATGATAGTTTTCGGCACAATGCCATTTGCCTCGTTGAATGCTTTTTGTTTATCCCGCCGCAGGGAGGTTTCTTCGATGGCTGCGCTCATTGCAGGGGTGACCTTATCGGCGTACATGATCACAAGTCCATTTATGTTTCTTGCTGCGCGTCCGATTGTTTGAATGAGCGATGTCGCGCTGCGCAAAAAGCCTTCCTTGTCCGCATCCAGAATTGCGACCAGCGAGACTTCGGGCAAATCCAAACCTTCGCGCAACAGATTTATACCCACGAGAACGTCGAACTCGCCAAGCCGCAAGTCGCGGATTATTTCCATTCGCTCGATCGTAGAGATGTCGTGGTGGAGGTATCTTACGCGGATGCCCGTCCCTGTGAGGTAGCCTGTAAGGTCTTCCGCCATTTTCTTTGTCAGCGTCGTGACGAGCACTCGCTCGTCCCTGGCGGCGCGTATGTTGATTTCCATGATCAAGTCGTCAATTTGGCCATCAACCGGTCTTACGGATATATCCGGGTCGAGGAGGCCTGTCGGGCGGATCACCTGCTCGACGACCTGGCTGGAGCGGGAACGTTCATATTCCGAAGGGGTCGCGGAGACATAGATCACTTGGTGCAGCCGCTCATTGAATTCCGTGAAATTCAACGGCCTGTTGTCAAACGCTGACGGCAGGCGAAACCCATAATCGACAAGATTTTCCTTGCGCGCCCTGTCTCCCGCGTACATAGCACGGACTTGCGGCAGCGTTACGTGGCATTCGTCGACGAATAATATAAAATCCTTTGGGAAATAATCAAGCAGCGTCATCGGCGCGCTTCCCGGCTTGCGTCCTGTGATTATGCGCGAATAGTTTTCTATGCCGTTGCAATACCCCAGCTCAGATAGCATCTCGATGTCATACATCGTGCGCTGGTGGATTCGCTGGGCTTCTACGAGTTTGTTCTCACGCTCGAAATATTCGATGCGCTCTTTCATCTCTGCCTTGATCTCGGCAATGGCGTTTTCTGTCTTTTCCTCTGTCGTGACGTAATGCGAGGCGGGGTATATGGCAATATGCGACAGAATCCTGGCAGGCGCACCGGTGACCACGTTGATCTCACTGATGCGTTCGATTTCATCTCCGAAAAACTCGATGCGTATCGCGCGGTCGCGAGCATAGACAGGGTATATCTCGACAGTGTCGCCGCGAACGCGGAAGGCGTTGCGCTCAAACGCGACATCGTTGCGCACATAGCGGATCGATACGAGTTTTTTAAGCAGCTCGTCGCGGCTGCATTCCCGGTTTGGCCTGAGCGATATGACCATGCTGGAATAGTCGATCGGGTCGCCAAGCCCATATATGCAGCTGACCGAGGACACGACGATGACATCGCGCCGCTCAAAGAGCGAGGATGTTGCGGAGTGGCGTAGGCGTTCGATTTCATCGTTAATCGAGCTATCTTTTTCGATATATGTGTCAGTATGCGGGATGTATGCTTCCGGCTGGTAATAGTCATAGTATGACACGAAAAATTCTACTGCGTTCTCCGGGAAGAATTCTTTGAATTCGCTGCATAGTTGCGCGGCCAAGGCTTTGTTGTGCGCGAGTATGAGCGTCGGGCGTTGTATGCGCTCGATTATTTTGGCCATCGTATATGTTTTGCCCGAGCCTGTGACGCCGAGCAGCGTTTGTTCTGCGAAGCCGAGGTCTATGCCATTGGCCAACGCGTCGATCGCTTCCGGTTGTCCGCCAGCGGGTTCAAAATCGCTTATTACTTTGAAGTCCAAATTTATTGCGCTCCTTTGCCGGCTTGATTGGTTGGCGCCGCGTCTTTTTGCTGCTTTTCATTCCCTTGCGCCGCTCCCCGCGCTTCCATCGCCGCGATCAAGCTGCGAAGGCGTATGCGGACAGCGCCAAGGTTGTTGATATCGTCAATTTTGAGCTGCGTGTAGAGCTTCCCGCCGGATTCAAGGATAGACCGCAACTCGTCCGTAGTTATCGCGTCCGTGCCGCACCCGAACGACACGAGTTGAACCAATTGCATATCATCATTTTGCAGCACATACCTCGCCGCGTTGTACATACGCGCCTGATATGTCCATTGATTGAGCACGCGTCGGCGCTGCTTGCCAAGGCGGCGCGCCACAGAATCCTCCGTTATCAACACTAACCCCAGCGATGTAATCAGCTCGTCGATGCCGTGGTTGACCTCCGGGTCAGCATGGTATGGCCGCCCCGCGACGACAATGATGTGCTTTGCATTCGCTCGAGCATGTTCAATATAGCTATCCGCTTCTCTTTCTATATCACGTATGAATTCTGAATAAGCGTCATATGCTGCAATTGCAGCTTTCTTTGTCTCTTTGGGTGGTATGCCGAACTGTTCATGGAAGTATTCCGCAGCTTTATACAAAAACCCTCGCCTGTTATGCAGGCCGAAATACGGCGATAGGCACCGCGCCGTTTTCAATCTCGGCATATTCGCAGCCAAAAGCTCCGGATAATATGCGACGACGGGGCAATTATAGTTATTGTCGCTGATTCCTTCATCAAAGTTGTATGGCATGCACGGCAGGAAGATGACATCCACGCCATCGTCCAGCAAGGATTCTATATGTCCGTGCATCAGCTTTGCGGGGTAGCACACGGTGTCGGACGGAATGGTGCGCTGCCCGAGAATATACAGAGTCCGTGAGGATTCTCGCGAGAGCACGACATCAAAATCGAGCTCTGTAAAGAATCTATGCCAAAATGGAAGATTTTCAAACATATTGAGCCCAAACGGAATCCCGATCTTTCCCCTTTTTCCGCTGCCTGTTCCGCATCCCTGCAACGCGCGAAGCTTGTTATACTTATATTTGATAAGATTCGGTTCCGATTGCGCATTCGTGCCAAGCGGCTTTGAGCAACGATTGCCGGAGATATACCGCCTGCCGTTATCAAACGTGTTAATGGTCATGCTGCAATGATTTGTGCAACCGTTGCATGTCATAGGTTTGACTTCATGGCGGAAGCTTTCGAGAGCGGCGGCATCGAGCATTCGCGATATCGGCTCGGCATGGCCGTCCGCGCCGCCGCGCTCTGCGGTGCTTCCGCGCTCTACTGCGCTGGCGGATTTTTCTGCGCTTCCGCGCTCTACTGCGCTGGCGGATTCTCCTTCTTCGCCGCGCTCTTCCGTATATTTGTCCATTGCTGCCAGGGCCGCTCCGTAAGCTCCCATTAACTCCGCAATAGCAGGACGCGTGACTTCCGCGCCGAGCTCAGACTCAAAGGCGCGCAAAACCGCCTCGTTGAGGAACGTTCCGCCCTGGACAACGATGCTCTTTCCCAGCTCGGCTGCGCTGGCCGCGCGGATGACCTTATAAACGGCGTTTTTGACGATCGATATGGACAAACCCGCAGAAATTGCCTCGATGGACGCGCCATCCTTTTGCGCCTGTTTGACGCTCGAATTCATAAACACAGTACAGCGCGACCCAAGGTCGGACGGTTCCTCGGCAAATAGCCCAAGCTTCGCGAAATCGGCGACATTGTATCCGAGCGCAACTGCAAATGTTTCAATGAAGCTGCCGCAACCCGACGAACACGCCTCGTTCAGCATGATGCTGTCAATGGCTCCGTTGTGGATTTTAAAGCATTTGACATCCTGCCCGCCGATGTCGATGATGAAATCCACATCAGGGTCAAAGTGCTGCGCCGCCCGCAGATGAGCCATTGTCTCCACAATGCCCATGTCCAGGTCGAAAGCGTTTTTAATGAGTTCTTCGCCATATCCCGTGGCGGCGGAGCGGAGGATCGACGCTCTTCCGCCGAATTTTTCGTAAATTATTCGTAATTGGTCGAGTATGATAGACACAGGGTTGCCCCTGTTCCCGGCATAATAGCTATATAACAGGCTGCCATCGGGAGCGATTAGCGCCAGTTTCGTTGTCGTGCTGCCCGCATCGATGCCAAGAAAACACCCACCCTCGTATTCGTCGGCATTGACGGCGGCAGGCTCCGCAGCATTATGCCTTCGGCAAAATTCCTCATATTCAGCTGCCGATGAAAACAGCGGAGCGATGGTGTTTCCCGATGAAGCCGCATCGGTTGCGTCCTCGAGCGCTTGCAAAATCTCGGCAAACGGCCTCGCCTTGTTGCTGTCGGCGCACATAGCAGCACCTATAGCTGCATAGCATTCCGCTTGTTCCGGGAAAACGGCGTGATCTTCGTCGAGCTCCAATGTTTGCGTGAACCGTTCGCGCAAGCCATATAAAAAAGTGAGAGGTCCGCCGAGGAAAACGAGCTTTCCCGTAAGCTCCCGTCCCTGTGCGAGCCCTGCGACCGTCTGATCGACGACGGCTTGGTAAATAGACGCGGCAATATCCTCGCGCCTGCCGCCCTGGTTCAATATCGGCTGTATGTCAGATTTTGCGAATACTCCGCAGCGTGAAGCGAT
Organism: Oscillospiraceae bacterium; assembly: GCA_009776905.1. Taxonomy (GTDB): domain Bacteria; phylum Bacillota; class Clostridia; order Oscillospirales; family Oscillospiraceae; genus WRMH01. The sequence continues at coordinate 28,321 of WRMX01000012.1, read as the reverse complement.
AGGGTATATTTTCTCATGCCGGAGCGACAGTTGGTCCAGCTCCGATACGCTAACGTTCAAAAGCGTCGCCATCTGGTCTATGAAGGCTCCCGTTCCGCCGGCGCATGTGCCGTTCATGCGCTCTTCGAGGCCTTTGCCAAAGAATATGATTTTTGCGTCTTCGCCGCCCAGTTCTATTACGGCGTCTGCTTGCGGGATTCTGTCTCGCACGACGGCTGCTGTCGCATAGACTTCCTGCACGAATTGGAGGCCTGATGCTCTGGCGACCCCGAGCCCTGCCGATCCTGTGATTGCGGCTGTCGCATTTTTTCCGTCTAATATATGAGAAGCTGTCCGCAGTTGCTGCGCTGCTTTTTCGCGCACTTGGGAGTAGTGCCTTTCATATGAGCTGAAAAGTATTTCTCCTGCTTCGGAGCGGACGACTGTCTTAACTGTCGTGCTGCCAATATCGATACCGATTTGCATAAACTCGTAAATCCTTTGAAAATGATGGTAACATTATATGTTTCTATTCAGGTTCATCCGTGAAAGGCAATACATCCGGCAGCTACGGCTGGATTTCGCGAAAACATAGCACTCCTTTGACTTGCTTCGCCTAGCGCCTCAACACGGCATCCGTGCCGTGAATCGGCTAAAACGGCATCCATGCCGTTTTTACGGCTACGCTGCGCCAAATTCGCGCTTGTTTTCTGCGAAATCGCCTCATGCTGCCGTCTGCATTGCCCTTTCACGGATTCATACGGCAGCTATCTGAATAGACACCATTATATAGGCAATCAGTTGTTTAATCAATATGAATCTATTTACAAAAAGAAACCTGATGATATAATGATTGCTGCGCAATCATCATATTTCACGCGAGGAGGTGCACAAATGCTTGACAAAAACAGGTTCATCGAATTCATGACCACCGCAGGAGTGCTGACATTCGGAGACTTTACTGCGAAAAGCGGCCGAAAAACGCCCTACTTCGTAAACACCGGAAACTACAAAACCGGCATGCACATATCGATGCTCGGGGATTATTACGCNGACTGCATAGCAAAAAGCGGGGAAAAGCTCGATGCCCTATACGGCCCGGCATATAAAGGCATAACGCTGGCAGCCGCAGCAGCAAGCTCATTATATCGAAACCACAACATCGACATACCATTTTTCTTCAACCGAAAAGAAGCAAAGGACCACGGCGAGGGAGGCTCGCTCATAGGATATACACCAAAAGACGGAGACAGAATCGCAATAATCGAAGATGTCGTGACAGCAGGAACTGCCGTGCGCGAGAGCCTGCAGCTATTGAAGACGGTCGCAAACATCACAGTGGCCGCGCTTTTTGTCTCTGTAGACAGGATGGAGCGCGGGAGCGGCGAATCATCGACGCTGGATGAGTTGACGAATGAATATGGCATCCATGTTTATTCGATCATCAACGCGAGAGATATTGTCTCTTCATTGCCAAACGGAGATGAACGTGCTGCAAAAATAGAAAGCTACCTTGCGCAGTACGGCGTCGCCAACTGACGCCACGATAAGTGCTTTGCCCGAGAGCGAATTGAGCCGTAGCGCGAGGCGTCCGGGTTATGGGGGTGGAACCCTCACGTCACGTAAGGAGCGCAGAGAAATAGCTAAATTAATCCATGATAAATCAGGGCGGCTTCTTTTCACAAAAGAGATGAAGCGCGAGTATACGTTATTGATGCCGCAAATGCTGCCGGTTACGTTTACTATGATGAAAAAGATCTTCGAATTATATGGATACACGATCGACATGCTGACGACGAACCATAGGGGCATCGTGGAAACAGGATTGAAGTATGTCCACAACGACACCTGTTATCCCGCGCTGCTCGTCATCGGGCAGCTGCTCGAAGCGATAAACAGCGGAAAATATGACAAGCATAAAATCGGCCTTCTCATATCGCAAACCGGCGGAGGCTGCCGAGCATCAAATTATATCCATCTGCTCCGAAAAGCGTTGGAAAAAGCCGGGATACCATATATCCCGGTCGTGTCCGTCAATCTATCCGGGTTGGAGAAAAACCCCGGCTTTGGCCTGTCCGTGCCTGTAATCCGCCGCTTGGTGGCCAGCATGTTATATGGCGATTTGATTGTCTGGCTTTCCAACCAGTGCAAGCCTTATGAAATCGAACAAGGGGCGGCAGAGGAACTCATCACTCGCCATACCGACGAGATCACGACATTGTTCGACAAAGGCAAGGGGCTTAAAAAAAGCGAGATGCGGCAATATATGGAGCAAATTGCCGCGAGCTTCGCGCAGATAGCTCTGTCCGAGAAGCGCGGGAAGCCGCGCGTTGGAATCGTCGGGGAAATATATATCAAATATGCCCCTCTGGGCAACAACGGACTGGAGAGATTCTTGCTCGATGAGGGCTGTGAGCCTGTCGTTCCGGGGCTGACTGACTTTATGATATTCAAAATAAACAACCGCGCCGTCGATGTAGACCTATATCGAGGCAATCGGTTGAAAAAAATGGTGGCGCGAGTCTTCCAGCGGTATATAGAAGGCATGCAGCGCGTGATGATTGACGCTGTGAAAACGCAGCCGAAGTTCCGCCCGATGGGCTCGTTCTCCGATCTTCAAAAATTGATTAAAGGATACCTTGGATACGGAAACAAGATGGGAGAAGGATGGTTGCTGACAGCGGAAATGCTCGAACTCATACATACCGGCGCTAAGAACATCGTCTGCACGCAGCCGTTCGGGTGCTTGCCAAACCATGTTGTCGGGAAGGGCATGATTCGCAGGCTGAAGGACGATTATCCGGATTCCAACATCGTTGCGATAGATTATGACCCGGGAGCTACAAAGATTAACCAGGAGAATAGAATCAAGCTGATGATTTCAAACGCAGACTATCAATGATTGATGGAGTCCGGGTTTTAAGGAGCTCCGGTTTTATAGAATTCCGGCTTTAAGGAGCTTTGGCCTCCGGAAACCTGGCTTCCCAAGTCGAGAATATGTGATGCGCGGCTCTTTGCCGCTTCGACATCGTGCGAGACCATGATTATCGTGGTGCTGCCGGCGTTGAGCGCATCAATGATGTTATATAGATCGGCGGCAGCCTTTGGGTCTAGCCCTGCTGCGGGCTCGTCTAAAAGGAGCAGCTTGCGCGCGGCGCATAGCGCTCTTGCCAGCATGACGCGCTGTTGCTGGCCTCCGGAGAGTTCGCGATAACAGCTTTTTGCAATCTTGGAAATGCCAAGTTTTTCCATGGCGTTTTCCGCAAGCTGCTTTTCCTCCTTGGCATAAAACGGCCGCATGCCGCTGCGGCCCAGGCAGCCGGAGCGGACGACCTCCCTGACCGTCGCGGGGAAGTCTCTTTGTATGTCCTTTTGCTGTGGGAGGTAGCCTATGTCGTTTGGGGTTAAGCCATCTCCTGTTATTATTTGCCCGGACAGCGGCGAGATCAGGTTTAGCATAGCCTTGACGAGCGTGCTTTTCCCGGAGCCGTTCTCGCCGATGATGCACAGGTAGTCGCCGGCGTTCACTTCGAACGTCAGGTTTGTAACGATAGGTTTTCCCTCATAGCCGAGGGTAAGGTCTTGGCATGTTATCTGAGGCATAGATCCTCCCGGCGGGACGATGCGGGCATCATCCACTGTGATGGTCGTGGCAGCAATCGCGGGTCATGGGGCATCATCCACTGTGATGGTCGTGGCAGCAATCGCGGGTCATGGGGCATCGTGACTATCTTTGCTGCAGTTGGCGCATTTCCCATATAGGACTGTTTTCATCGCGTTGACAGTAAAAGAATGCTTGGCAAGAAAATGGTCGCGGATGTCATCAAGAGCCTCGCAATCCAGATGCTGCAGTTCTCCGCAATCCTCGCATTTCAGGTGCATATGGACATGGCAAGTCTCAAGATCGGCCGCATGTTGGTAGCAAGCGCCCGAAATACCGTCCGTGACATATCTGCGGAGCTTGCCATCATCGACAAGCTTGTCGAGATGCCGGTATATCGTCGTTCGCCCGATTGGCTTGTTTTCGGACGCAAAGTATTCCACGATTTGCGCGGCGGTAACATGGGCGTCTTTGATCGATGTTATATATTCGAGAATGGCATCGCGTTGTCGCGTGTTGTAGTTGGTTGATCGGGCCATCTTAATATGTCCCCCATTCAATTTGGAACTGTGTTCCATTTTACAGCATATAACGGTTTTTGTCAAGAAATAAACGTCTGCCGAGCGCAAGGGCGTGAACAGCAGCGAAAGTAGGTCATAGGCATGAAATATTTATTGGGGATCGATATTGGCACCTCGGGCACAAAAACAGTATTATTCGACGAAAGCGGCATTCCACAAGCAAAAACTACGATAGAATACCCCATGCGCCAGCCGCGCAACGGCTGGGCGGAGCAAGACCCTGACGATTGGTGGAACGCGGTGGCGAGCGGGATCAAAGCGGTTCTCGCCGCAGAGCCGCATATAGCAGAAGACATAGCCGCGATAGGCCTATCCGGGCAAATGCACGGATTGGTCATGCTCGACAAGCACGGCAAGGTGCTTCGGCCGTCCATCATTTGGTGCGACCAGCGCACCGGCGCCGAATGCGAGCAGATGAAGAACATAGTCGGCGAAAAGCGCATATTGGAAATCACCGCCAATCCGCCGATGACGGGGTTTACGGCATCCAAAATTCTTTGGGTGCAGAACAATGAACCCGACATATATGCCAAATGCGCGCATATCCTGCTGCCGAAAGATTATATCAGGTATAAGCTGACGGGTGAATATGCAACTGAAGTCAGCGATGCATCCGGCATGCAGCTTATGGACGTTGCCGGGCGCTGCTGGAGCGGAGAGATTCTTGAAAAGCTGCACATTGATCGCGCATTGCTTGGGGCAATGCATGAGAGCCCCGATGTAACGGGGACCGTGCATAAGGAGGCCTCCGATGCCACGGGGATCATTGTCGGGACGCCTGTCGTCGGCGGCGCGGGCGACAATCCAGCTGCCGCAATAGGAACAGGCATTGTCAAGGAAGGCAGCGCATTTACCTCCATTGGCACATCAGCGGTGATATATGCTGTCAGCGACGAGCCGCGCATCGACATGAAGGGCAGAGTCCATAGCTTGTGCGCAAGCGTCCCGGGGAAATGGACCGTTATGAGCTGCACGCAGGCGGCGGGATTGAGCTTGCGATGGCTTCGCGACACATGCTGCGTGCCGGAAATCGAAAAAAGCGCGGAACAGGGCATAGACCCATATGAGATTATGACTTCAATGGCTTCGAATATATCGCCCGGGTCTCTGGGGCTCATATTCCTGCCATATCTGATGGGCGAAAGAAGCCCCCACCCCGATCCAAACTGTCGCGGCGTGTTTTTCGGGCTTTCTGCTATTCACGGGCGGGAACACATGATTCGTGCGGTTATGGAGGGGGTCGCGTTTTCGCAGCTCGAATGCGTCGAGGTTTTCCGCGAGATGGGCGTCCCCGTCAGCGATATGACAGCGACGGGCGGCGGTGCAAGGAGCGCATTATGGCGAAAGATGCTTGCGGATCTTTATGGCTGCCCTGTGACGGGGCTTTCGTCCGATGAGGGCGGTGCTTTGGGCGCAGCGTTGCTGGCAGGGGTTGGCGCCGGCGTATATGCCAGTGTCGAGCAGGCTGCAGATATCTGCGTTGCAAAAACTGCCGCGATGGAGAATGATGATTCCATGCATCGGCAGTATATGCCATATTATGATTTATATAAGCGGCTGTACAAAGTTTTGAAACCGGAATTTGGTAGCTTGGCGACGCTTACATGCTAAGGCGTGTAGTAGACAAGCGCGCGCGTTCCCATATCATCAATGATGTCGATCACAACGCCGTCTGTCCCCGATATCGCGTCTATCAACGATTTTGCAAAACTAACAGGCAACTCGAAAAATGAAACGCCATCATCTGAAACGCTATCCGGCTGGGACTCTGCGAGCATTGCGGGCAGGTCGCCGGATATCGTTATGATTGCATATATGCCGTCCCTGACGCCATTTCCGCCGGCTTCGGCGTTCGCTATCTCGGCATTAACACCGGATACCGGCTCCGGGCGGTCCACGGCATCATTCGGATCAGGAGAGATGCCGGACGGCGAGGCCGATGCGTCGCTTCTGTCCTGTTCATAATGCTCTTCAATCTGTTCTTCGACCGATGTGGAGATTAACTGCTCATCACGCGATCCATCCACGGCAATGCCATCGGCTTGCGGCTCAGACTCAGGAGCAAGAAGCATCGGAGCCTCAATGACGGCATCAGGACTGCCGTCGAGCGCGCTTGAACTATAGCCGCCGACGGGACCCTCTTCACTTCTTATATCATAAGGCGAATCGTTATTATTGCCGCTGCCGAGGTCCGCATCATCTATTATGCCATAAGACGAATCGTTATCAAACGAATTGTCGGAAGCCATCGATTCATCTGATGCACCCCGGTCAGCATCCATTGAGGAATTATTGCTGCTTGTGCTGCTTGATGCATTGTCTCCCATGTCCGCGTTCTCGTTATATATCGCATCGCGCTCGGAAGCAGATGTGTTCATGCTGTATGATACGTCGCTTTTTCTGACAGATGCGAACAAGCGTGGGATAGTCAGCAACAGGAACGCGAGGCAAGCAGCGGCGGGTAAAACGCGAGTGAGGACAATGTTCACGCGTTTGAACTTTTTAAGTTTTGCGGAAGCCTGCGGCGATTCGCTGCCTGAGATACGCGCCATGACTCCGTCAATTAGCGCCTTTGGAGGCTCCGCGAACGAATCGTCAACAGCGCCCGATATCTCGCCCAGCATGTCGAGGAATGAGGAACAATCGTCGCATATGCGGAGATGCGCTTCAACACGGCGAATATCATTATCAGACAGTTCGCCGTCTGCATATGCGCTGATCAGTTCAAGATATTCCGTGCAATCAGCCATGTTCTTCCACCTCCTCACGTTTCAGACGAAAACCATCGGGAAATGTTCCTTTGCTGATGAGGATATCTGCAAGGCTCTTGCGCGCTCGGGCCAAACGGGATTTAACCGTCCCTTCGCTGATGCCGAGCGTCGCTGCGATGTCGTCATAGCTCATGCCCGTGACTTCACGCATAACCAAGATTTCACGATGGATATCGCCCAATTCATTGATGCTCTCCACGATCGTGTTCCGCGTTTCGCGGCGCAGCACGGCATGCTCCGGTGACTCACGGGCGTCGGGTATCTCTATTTCCGAGTTGTCGTCGCAAGAGTCGCTGTTAGTCAGCGAAACCGTATTGTGCCGTTGCTTTTTACGTAGAAAATCCATGCAAAGGTTATATGTCAGCCTGTACATCCAGACAGAAAACTTGCTTTCGCCGCGGAAATCGGCAAGCCTGGTATAGGCCTTGAAGAAGGCCTCCTGTGAAATGTCAAGCGCGTCTTCCTCGTTGCATGTCAGTTTCAGCGCAAGGTTATATACATTTTTTTGATTGTGGACGACAAGCTCTTCAAACGCTTCTTTCTCCCCGCTGAGAACACGTTTGATTATGCCCATTTCATTTTCCACAGGCATATCGTTCAACCCCATCTACGTCTTTCGTAGTAACTCACCTAACGTGGGCTGCGCCCACAACCCATCGGGACAGCTCGCTCACGGGTGAAATGAATTCACCCTACTCGCTTGTCCCTCACGCAGCTACGCTGCGCACCGCGCTTCGCGCGGCGATAGTAACTGACGGACTAAAAATAACTTGTTTTTTGTTGATATTGTGAATCCGTCAGTTACTGAAAACGGTCGAGGCAAGCCTCGCCCCTGCATGCCAATCAGTAATGGTTTCTTATTCATAATTCGCGTTTTATGCCATCTGTGATTTTCCTTAGGTCGTCAAGGCTTTCTGCTTTTGATATTTGCTCTTTAAAATACCCCGAATATGGCACGCCTCGCAGATACCATGGATAGTGCTTCCGCGCTTCGAGGCACGCGACATGCTCGCCTTTGTGTTCCGCTGCAATTATGAACTGCCTCATCGCGACCTCCGCGCGCTCCCCGAGAGGAGGCAACGCAGGGACGTCCTGCCCGCATAGCAGCGCGTTTGCCTGCATGAACAGCCACGGGTTCCCCAGCGAGCCGCGTCCGACCATCACCATGTCCGCATTTGTGTACTTGAGCATTCTTGCCGCGTCTTCCGCCGAGAATACATCGCCGTTGGCTATGACGGGGATGGATACTGCGCTCTTTACCTCGCGGATAATGTCCCAATCGGCCTTGCCGGAATATTGCTGAGTCCGTGTCCTGCCGTGTATCGTTATCGCCGCTGCGCCCGCCAATTCCGCCGCTCTTGAGAAATCGACCGCGTTGACGCTGCCCTTGTCCCAGCCTTTGCGGATTTTTATCGTCACGGGCGTCCTGACGCTTTTCACGACAGATTCAATGATGCGCATTGCTTTGTCGGGGTCGCGCATCAGGGCGCATCCGTCGCCGCCTTTTACGACCTTCCCCACGGGGCATCCCATATTGATGTCGATGAAATCGGCCCCTGATATTTCCAACGCAATCGATGCGGCATCCGCCATGCATTCCGCATCGCTGCCGAATATCTGCGCTGCGGATGGGTGTTCGTCTTCCCCCATGCGCAGCAGGCTGCGAGTCTTGATGTCTTGATATACCAATGCTTTTGCGCTGACCATCTCAGTATATGTGAGTCCCGCGCCCAGTTCCCTGCATATCTTTCTGAATGCGTAATCGCTCACGCCTGCCATTGGCGCGAGAGCGAGATATGAATCGATTTTGATTTCATGTATTTGCATTTTTCAAGTAACCATTCTGCAAATATATCATAAGCGCGGCTGCATCTGCAGGAGAGACGCCCGATATTCGCATTGCCTGGCCAAGGCTTCGCGGCCTGATCGCGTTCAGCTTCTGCCGCGCTTCGATCCGCAATCCGACCATGGACTCATAGTCCACGTCATCGGGCAGAAGATGGTTTTCCAGCCTTTTGAACTCTTCAAGCTGGCGGTGCTGTTTTTTTATATACCCCTCATATTTGATCGATATCTCGACCTGTTCGCGTACGGCAGCGGACAAAACAGACGCGTCGTCAAGCGCTGATATCTCGTCGATGCCGACGCCCGGCCTTCGCAGCAGCGAAGCAAGCGAAACCCCTGTCGAAGCCGGCGGCATGCCGTGCTTTTCCATAAGCAGAGCGAGCATGTCTGATGGTGGAATGTATTTGTTCTCCAAGCGTTGTATCTCGCGGTCGACTTGCGAGTATTTATCTAGAACGCTCTGATGCCGCTCGTCCGAGATCAGCCCAATGCTGTGTCCGATGCGAGACATCCTGATGTCTGCGTTGTCCTGACGATGCAGCAACCTGTATTCAGTGCGCGATGTCATCATGCGATATGGCTCGTTCGTGCCTTTTGTCACGAGGTCATCTATCAACGTGCCGATATATCCCTCATCCCTGCGAATGATGAGCGGCTCGCGGTCTTGGAGCTTCAACGCCGCGTTGACCCCCGCGACGAAACCTTGCACCGCCGCCTCTTCATAGCCTGATGAACCATTGAACTGCCCCGCTCCATATAATCCGGCGATTCTTTTTGTCTCCAATGTCGGGAGCAGCTCCAGAGGGTCCAGACAATCATATTCTATGGCATATGCAGGGCGCATTATTTCAGCGTTTTCCAAACCTGCTACCGAGCGGACCATTTTCATCTGGATTTCCTCAGGCATCGACGATGAGAAGCCTTGCAGATATAACTCCTCCGTGTTGAGGCCCATAGGCTCGACAAATATCTGATGGCGGCTCTTGCCCGCAAAACGCACGACTTTGTCCTCAAAAGACGGGCAATAGCGCGCGCCTACTCCCTCTATCACGCCCGAATACATGGGACTCCTGTGCAAGTTGGCGCGGACAATGTCATGCGTCGCCTCATTTGAATATGTCAGCCAGCAGACGGCACGGTTTGCGAGCGGCAGCGTCGTCATAAAAGAAAAAGGAACAGGCGGCTCGTCGCCCGGCTGCACTTCCATCTTTGAAAAGTCTACGCTGCGTGCGTTGACGCGCGGAGGCGTGCCGGTTTTGAACCTACGTAGGCTGAAACCCATCGCATTGAGCCGTTCTGCCAACTCAAAGGATGCGAACATTCCGTCCGGCCCGCCGTCCTTTATGGCTTCGCCGACGATCGTGCGGCCGGCGAGGTATGTGCCTGTGCATATAATCGCGGCGCTGCAACGGAAAATGGCGCCTGTATGCGTTTTGACGAATGCGACGGCATCGTTCTCAATGCCAATGTCAACGATTTCCGCTTGCCGCAAGGATAGGTTTGGCTGGTTTTCCAATGTGTGCTTCATGATTTTTTGATATTCGCGTCTGTCTGCCTGCGCGCGCAGAGAATGCACAGCGGGGCCTTTTCCCCTGTTCAGCATCCGGAACTGGATGCAGGCCTTGTCTGCGCAAGCAGCCATTTCGCCGCCAAGCGCATCGAGCTCGCGGACGAGGTGGCCTTTGCCGGTCCCGCCTATTGATGGGTTGCATGGCATATTCCCGACGGCATCAAGGTTTATCGTGAAGCAGATCGTTTTTATGCCAAGCCGCGCGGAAGCAAGGGCTGCTTCTATGCCCGCGTGTCCTGCTCCGATTACTGCAACGTCGTATTGTCCTGCTTCAAAATCTGCCATTTTATAATACTTTCATGTTTTCCAATGTCATTTCCCAACGTGGGGGTTCCACCCCCACAACCCGGACGCCGCGCGCTCCGGCTAAATTCGTTCTACGGCGGAATATATAACGCGCGGGCGGTCGGGCAAAGCCCTCCCTGCGCTAACGTTTCGCTCTCGGCTTCGCCGAAACCGCGAAACATGTCAATGTATTTCCGCCTACGAATTTTAGCCTACGCACCGGCGCACCGCGCTTCGCGCGGCGTTAGCACCTGACGGACTTAAACTACTTGTTTTTTATTATTGTTGTGCGTCCGTCAGGTACTATATTTGTGCGGAGCCAGCCGTGCAACTGCAAGCTGCGCCACCATTCCTGTCAAGACGCCGGTTATGATGCCTGCTATGATGAGGATGGGCAGATATGCTGCAATAGCTGACGTCCCTGTGATCAGCATCGCCGCAAGTATCTGCCCGACATTGTGCATTACGGCTCCGGCCGCGCCGCAGACCCAGATTTGTTTGTCGGTAACTATTTTCTTCATCGCGGCTTGCGCGGCAAAGCCAATCAATCCGCCTGTGATGCTGTATATGAAGGCGGTGATTCGTCCGATGAAAAGCGCGCCGAGTAAGATGCGCGCAATGAGCATCAAAAGCGCGTTTGCTGTGGTGATGTTATCCGTGTTGTTTTTGATGTTCGTGTTGGCGCCGGTGGTTGTATTTGCTGCGGCGCCGGTGCTGGTGCTTGTGGCGCTGCGTGCGGCGCTGCCCGGTCCATAGAACAGCGCGAACAGCGTGATCGTGTTCGCCAGTCCGAGTTTCATGCCGGGGACGATGAATGGCAGGTCAATTTGCGCTTCGACCATAAATATGACAAGAGCGGCAGCGGTGAGGGTTGCCAGCAATGTCATCTTTTTTATTGTCATACGCATGGCTCTCCATTCCTCTACTGCGGCATATCGTTTCCTCCAACATAAGCCTTCGTATCAGATCCTCCATGCCGTCCTCTTATCTTGCGATGGCGTCGATCTCCGGGGCGCCTCCACCGGAAAACTCTATCACAAGACCGTGCGGCAGGCACACGATGGGAACAACGCCGCTGCCGACCCAGCCTTGCTTCACGCATGATTTATCGGGGCAATCAGCATCCACGACTCGTATGCGTCCACGTTCTACCGCGATCGTGTTGGTTCCGTGAGTTGTTTCTATAGTGAATGTATATGGCTCGCTTATGGCTGTCATGTCGATTTGTTCGATCAACACGCCATCTGAGTAGACCAGCGCCACGTCCGCCGTGTCTCGTTTCAGCAATATAAAAGCGATTACGGACAAGACGAGCAGGCCGCACAATATGATGATCCAAAATCCGGTCGTTTTCACAGTATGTTTCTCAAAAACTGTCCCGTATAGCTGCGTTCGCACAAGGCGGCGTCTTCCGGAGACCCTTCAAACAAAACTTCCCCTCCGGCATCGCCGCCTTCAGGCCCGAGATCGATGATATGGTCGGCTGTTTTTATGACATCGAGATTGTGTTCGATCACGACCACCGTGTTCCCCGAATCGGTGAGGCGGTTGAGCACATCGATCAGCTTGTGGACGTCTGCTGTGTGCAAGCCCGTCGTCGGCTCGTCCAAAACATAAAATGTGCTTCCCGTCGCGCGTTTGCTGAGTTCAGTGGCGAGCTTAACGCGCTGGGCTTCCCCGCCGGAGAGCGTTGTTGATGGCTGCCCAAGTTTAATATACCCAAGGCCGACGTCCGCCAATGTGAACAGCTTTTGCTTGATTTTCGGCAGATTCTCAAAAAATTCCAGCGCTTCGTCGACCGTCATCTCCAGAACTTCAAATATATTTTTGCCTTTATAGCGCACTTCGAGTGTTTCACGGTTATATCGCTTGCCTTTGCATACATCGCAGGGGACATATATGTCGGGGAGGAAGTGCATCTCGATTTTCAACAGGCCGTCTCCCGAGCATGATTCGCATCGGCCCCCTCGGACATTAAACGAAAAGCGGCCTGCCCCATATCCGCGCGCGCGCGCGTCCTGCGTCGAAGCGAAAAGGTCCCTGATGTCGCCGAAGACTCCGGTATAGGTCGCGGCATTGGAACGCGGGGTGCGGCCGATGGGAGACTGGTCGATGTTTATGACTTTGTCGAGAAACTGCAGGCCTTCAATCGCGTCATGCTTTCCCGGCCTGGTTTTGGCGCGGTTGAGCTCGGAAGCCAGGGATTTATATATGACTTCGTTGACAAGCGAAGATTTGCCGCTGCCCGAAACGCCAGTGACGCAAGTCATGACGCCGAGCGGAAACGCGATCGTAAGGTTTTTGAGGTTGTTTTCGCACGCGCCTCGCACGACGAGCGCTTTCCCTTGGTTTTTCCTGCGCTCGCGAGGGACGGGAATCATCTTGCTCCTGCTGAGGTATTGGCCTGTGATGGACTCCTCGCATGCCATGATCTCCGCCGCCGTTCCGGCGCAAACGATTTGGCCGCCGTGGACTCCCGCGCCGGGGCCGACATCGACGATAAAATCCGCCTCGCGGATGGTTTCCTCGTCGTGTTCGACGACCAATAGCGTATTTCCGAGGTCGCGCAAGCGCTTTAGCATGTTCAAAAGTTTTATGTTATCGCGCTGGTGCAGGCCGATGGACGGCTCATCAAGTATATACAGCACGCCCATCAGCGACGACCCGATTTGCGTAGCGAGCCGGATCCTCTGGCTCTCGCCGCCGGAAAGGCTGCCGGCGTGGCGGCTCAGCGTGAGGTATTCGAGCCCGACGCTGCGCAAAAACCCCAGCCGTTCGAGTATCTCTTTCAAAATCCTTCGCGCGATCATTTCTTCTTTATCTGATAATACAAGCCCTTCGACAAAGCTGAGCGCGCGGATAATCGACATCTCCGTGAGGTCGGCAATGCTGATGCCGCCGACGGTCACCGCCAGAACGACCTTTTTCAGCCGCCTCCCGCCGCAGTCGGGGCAGGGATGCTCGGACATATAGCTCTCGAGCTCCCAACGCATGGACATGCTTTGCGTTTCTTTATATCGCCGCTCGATATTGTTGACGATGCCTTCGAAAGGCTGCGTCAATGTGCCTTTCCCACGCGGCTGGTCATAATAGAGCGTCAGCTTTTCGCCCTTTGTGCCATATAGAATGATGTCGAGAATCTCTTCGGGCAGGTCTTTGATAGGCGTCGTCAGCTTAAACCCATACCTTTTTGACAACGCTTCGAAATACATCTTTGAAATGCCGTCGTTTTTGACGTTGCCCCAGCCGGATGCGGAAATGCCGCCATCCGCAATCGACATCGTCGTATTTGGGATGATGATCGCGGGGTCGACGCGCAATTGCGTGCCCAAGCCCGTGCAGGCCGGGCACGCGCCGTATGGGTTGTTGAAAGAAAAAAGCCGCGGCGTCAGTTCTTCGATGGAAATGCCGCATTCCTCACATGCGTAATTTTGCGAGAAGAGGAGCTCCCTCTCCTCTCCGACAATGTCGATGATCAGCAGCCCTCCTGACAGCGCAAGAGCGGTTTCGACGGAATCCGTCAAGCGCCGAGCGATGTCTTCTTTTATGACAAGGCGGTCCACGATGATTTCGATATTGTGCTTTTTGTTCTTGTCGAGCTTAATCTCTTCTGTAAGGTCATATACGCTGCCGTCCGCGCGGATACGGACATAACCGCTCTTACGCGCATCGTCGAACACTTTTTGGTATTCTCCCTTTCGCGCGCGGATGACGGGCGCCATGACCTGTATCCTTGTGGCTTCGGGCAACGCGAGCACGTTATCGACGATTTGGTCGACTGATTGCTGCTTGATTTCTTTCCCGCATTCGGGACAATGTGGCACGCCAATGCGCGCCCATAACAGGCGGAGGTAATCGTAAATCTCAGTGACCGTGCCGACCGTCGAGCGCGGGTTACGGCTCGTGGTTCTCTGGTCGATGGAAATCGCCGGGGAAAGCCCATCGATGTAATCGACATCGGGCTTTTCCATCTGGCCAAGGAACTGGCGCGCATAAGCCGACAGCGATTCAACATATCTCCGCTGCCCTTCCGCATATATTGTATCGAATGCGAGCGACGATTTTCCGCTGCCCGAGATGCCTGTCAGCACGACCAGTTTGTCGCGCGGAATTTCGACATCGATGTTTTTTAGGTTGTTTTCTCTAGCGCCTTTGATGAATATGTTGTTGCGCATTTAAGGAATCAACTCCCCGTATGGCACCATAAATGAGGTGATCTCAGTTCCGAAATAATAATCGAAAATCATGCGGGCAATAGCCATGACGGCGGAGCCTGAACCGCCTTTTTCGATGACGATCGATATTGCGATTTCAGGATTGTCGGCAGGCGCGTAACATATGAAAACGCCGTTGTTCCTTTCAGATGCGTCAAGCTCGACGGTGCCGGTCTTTGCGGCGACGCTCACCGGGTAGTCGCCGAAAATCGAATATGCAGTCCCTGCGTTCGAGCTTGTGACCAAGCGCATGCCCTCCTGAATGATCTTTATATTATCTTTCTCCGCAAACTCGTTTAGGACATCAGGCGTGTGTTCGTAAATCATATCTGACATGTCCGCGCTCATGATCCTGCGCAGGAGCGTCAGCGAATGGAGCGTGCCGCCGTTAGCGATGGTCGCGGCATAGTTGGCGAGCTGCACCGGCGTGAACTCGTTATACCCCTGGCCAAAACCGGTCATCAACGTGTCGGCTCTCCACCAGCCCACTTTCAGCACATCTCTGGCATAATCCGGAGTCGCGAGGACGCCGGGGTTTTCAGGGACTTCGAGGCCTGTGCTGCGGCCCAGCCCGAACTCCAAGGCGACCTCCGCGATGGCTTCCGCGCCCGCAGCGTCGCCGCCTTGAATCCAGTCTGCGACGGAAATGAAAAAGTAGTTGCAAGACCGCTCGATCGCGTGGACGATATCAAGCTCGCCATGGCCGACCCCATTTAGCTGATAAATCCAACAGGAGGGGGCGTATCCTTTGTCTTTATACAAGTCATAGACCCCAACGTCGTCGATCGGCGTATATCTTCCTATCACGCCATATCGCAGCCCTGTGAGGCCGGTGATCATCTTGAATGTCGAACCGGGATTGTATTGCCCCTGAGTCGCGCGGTTAAACATCGGCAAATTTGGATCGATGGAGAGCATCGGCCAATCCTGCGACATGGTCGCGCGGTTGAATGTCGGATATGAAGCGGCGGCAAGCAACTCTCCCGTCTGAACCTGGACGACAGCGACGGCGCCGCCCGTGATTTTGTCGAACTCCTCTTCGCGGTCGAGGTTGAGGGACTCGATGTGGGTGCTCAGCGCTTCTTCCGAAACCGCTTGAATGCCGATGTCGAGAGTCAAGTATACGTTCTGCCCGGGCTCGGGCTCTGTGATGGTCGACACATCCATGACGATGCCCGTGTCGCTTGTTTTGATGAGCTGGCTCCCGTTTATGCCGCGCAATTGCTCTTCAAACGCGAGCTCGGCGCCGTCGCGGCCGATAACTGCATCAAGCGGATATCCGAGCTCCGCGAATTTTTCGACCTGCCCTTCCGGGATGGGCCCGATGTATCCTAGAAGGTGCGCGGCATTTGACGTGTGGTATTCTCGGACATACGTGCTGTTTATGTGCACGCCGAGCATGTTGCGCTCTTCGATGAGCGATATAAAGTCCGTCGACACGTCATTTGCAAATACATATGGGGGCAGATTTGACATTATCGCTCTCATTTCGATTTCATACCTGATTCCGATTATGAGGCGCGCTTCTGTAATACCGATGGTGAAATCGATCTTATAGTGGCCGCGCATCCATGCTAAAAGGTCGGACGCTGACATATCAGGGCTCAATGCATCGAAATATGCGAAATATTTGTTGAGTTGAGTGCGTTGGTCTTGCGTCATGTTTGAAATGTATGTGAACGGCGCGCCGGGAGTAATTGGGAAAGTGTCGATGTATTCGACATTCTCGTCCATGGTTGTGAACACAAGATCCTGTATAATGCTGTTACGTTTGTCGTCCGAAAGCCTGACGAACAAATCCCTATCGATGGAGATGCTGTAGATAGGCCTGCCGGAGGCAAGCAGAATGCCGTTCCTGTCGTATATGTTGCCGCGCGCGGCGATGAGAGGGATCGTGCGGGGAATGATGACCTGCGGATATAGCTCGTCTTCATCAGGCCTTGCTTCGTATATCTGCATTCTGTAGAGCGCAGGCACATAGATTGTCAGCATGATGGCGATGAGGACGAATATCAGCCCGATGCGGGCGGGTTTATATAGTTTTTGCATTGTTATTACCTCATTAAAACGTTACAGCGGCCGCCCGGAGGGGGAAACGCGTTGCGCGCGTTTGCCAAGCGCCCGTACGAAAAACCAAATCGGCAAAGCATATATAAGAGAATAAGCGGTCTGGCGCAGCGCAACAATCAAAAGCGGAACGGAAGGCACATTTTGCAGAAACAGCAGCGGAAACATCTGCGCGAACGCGCACACGGCCAGCACCGCGGTACATGAGATCATATATGTCACGAAGCCCCGCGCCATAACGGTATCAGCGATGAACCCGACTAAAATGCCCGTGATTGTGAGCAGCATCGTGAAAACGCCCGGCGGAGCATTGAACGTCACATCGCAAAACACGCCCGCGAACAACCCGACGACCCCTCCCGCGATGCGGCCTTGATAGACAGCGGCGCCGGTGCTGACTATCGGCAACAGCAGCGGGACCAACCCGAATATTTTGATGTATGGAAATATCATGCCTTGGAATATGAATGCGACCATCAACAGCATTGCATGGAAAACTACCGACACAATGAAAATCCAGCGTTTTTGTAATGTCCATTTTTGCATGTTGATGGCCGCTCCTTTCAGCGTTATATTATCTAACTTGAGGGCTCCGCCACATATGCCAGGCGCTCATGAACCATCCGCTCCGCTGTCAGCCGGATGTTTCGAAGCCCGTAATGACATAGACTATGGGAATCGAACTGTCGATCGCGCGCATAGGCTTGACGGTCGCATAACGGCCAACGCCCGTAGTGTGCCGCAGCACCTCGACGACCTCGCCGATGACCAGCCCATCTGGGAACACCCCGCCGGTGCCGGAAGTGACCACGGAATCGCCGGGCAGCACGACAAGGTCTTCGCTCAGATAATCAATAATCAGCAGCCCGGAGCTCATAAGCGCGAAATCGCCTTTGGCGGTGGCATATCCGCCGTCCGCTCCAACGAAAGCGCCTGCAGAGAATGTCGTATCGATGACGCTGATCACCGTGGACGTTGTCGCGCCGACATCCGTGACTTGCCCGATCAAAACTCCATACTCCGTGATGACGCTGTTCCCGCGCTCGATGGGGGTTTCCGAATTGAGATACCCCTTGCCGATCGTAAACGATGAGACAAAGTTATTTGAACTCCATTTAACGATATCCGCCTCTTCCAGAATGTGGTCCTCGTGGCGCGCGTGAAAACCGACAAGCGCGCGGAGCCTGTTGACCTCAACAAGCAGGTTTTCAGACTCGCGCGATGCGCGCCGCAACTCGGCGAGGTCCCGAAGCGTCTCTTCATAATCCTCTTGCAGCTTGTCGTATTTATATATCGAGCTGTATATGCTCTCGAACGTGCGCGCCACCGAAGTCGCAAGCGCCTTAAACGGTTTGGACACGACATTTGCCAGACCGGAAACGGGGCCGTTGCTGCTGAAAATATTGACTGAAATGATCGATACGATAGCGATCAAGACCGCTACAGCAGCTATGACGATGGTCTTTCTTGTGAATAGAGCCTTCATGGCATTGATCGTCCCTTTCGAGTCTTTTTGGCGAGGGCTTCCAATCGCGCTGTGAGCCCGGTATTTATGTCCCAAGCTCCAAGGGTCATTCCACTCCGCTGTAGTACAAACCCCTTGTATACCCCGAAGGAGCATAGTTGCTTTGCCCCATATATCTTTTCATGACAGCGACGCATTCGACAGCGTTCTCGGTCGTGAAAAAAAGACGTTCCGCCCATAAGCCGAGAGTCGCGGTCGAACGGCGCTTGTCCGCCAGAAACAGCTTTTTGGAATTGAGCAATATATTCCGGCATCCGAACTCCGGCACGACGGGGTATAGAGCGCCCTGGCCGTCTTCTATGCCGGCAAAGCTGTCGCATGTGCATGCGCCCGTGCTGTTTTTGATGATGCAAGTCTCCGACACCATGAGCGGCAGGCGGCCATAAACGATGAGCTCAGTGTCGATATGCTTGGACATGTCGCGTATTTCGGCAAAACGAAGCTCAAACGATAGCGTGGCGGACGAGAGCCCCAGGCTGCGCAGGACGCGGAGCGTCTCGGAGTTGTAGACATTGAGGCCAAAGTCGCCCCTGACGTTCATGCCATGACTCTTTGCGAATTGTATGTGCCCGATGTTGCTGACAAGGGCATCGGTGATGCCAAGGGTCAGCGCTCTGCTGAGCATGTCGGAAACATTTTTCTTTTCGTTGTCGTGAATGATACGCGGCAGGGAGACTGCAACATCGATATCTCTATTGGCGAGCAGCGCTCTGAGCGCAGGCGGCTCGTTATATATTTCCATGACAGGAACATAGACCATGCAGGGGTTTAACTCGGACATGCCTATCGACAGCTGCTCGGCCTTCATGACCGATATCGTCAAACGTGGCGGCTCAGCGTGTCCGGGCATGTGCTGCCCGGGGACGAATTCGCGTTCCGCCCGTTCTTTAACTGGTTTGCGCTGCTCAACGATTTCTGCAAGCAATGCCCTGCGCATGTCTCCCCATGCGGCCACGGGGAGCGCGAGGCCCGGCTCGACAGTGCCTTTGACGCCGGCGCATAAAAATGGCGTGCCCCCGGTTTTGTGCAGTTGCGTTTGCATCGCCGTGATTGTGAGCTCCTTGTGGAATGCCGGCTCGGGGACGGATCCATATAGGACCGCCGTATGTTTCATGTCGTCAACTGCGGCAATTTTCACTTTTTTGCCTTTAGCGACCGTGGCGACGAAGCGCACGGGGACTCGTTGGAATTCTCCGTTGAGGTAGTTTTTGCGCGCTGTCGTAAACATGACCGAGTCTTCTTTTGTATCAACATCGTGCGTGGCCATCATGTCCGTGCCCTGCCTGTCGGCGTAGTAGCCGTCCGTGAAGCCTTGGCCCGATATTGTTGTTTGTATGGCCCGCAACTCGTCATGCGATGGGATTTTGCCTTTGATGGCTGCTTTTGAGTAGATGCCCGTGAGTATCGCGGCGTATTCGGGACGCTTGGAGCGCCCTTCTATGACGACGGATTTGACGCCGATCAGGTCCAGGTCGTCCATGTATCGGATGAGGCACATGTCTCTGAGGCTGAGCGGCCGTTTTGCCGTGTAACCGACCGTGTTGTATCTCAGGCGGCACGGCCTCGTGCATTTGCCTCTGTTGTCGCTGCTATGGTTTGTGACGGCGCTCATGTAGCATTGTCCGCCGTACCCCATGCATTGCATTCCGTGCACAACGACTCCGATGTCGATTGGCGAGTGCCGGCAGATGTACGCCAGCTTTCGCCGAGATAGTTCGGGGGCTGCGTTGACGCGCTTTATGCCTATTGCGGCTGCAATGTTGACGCCTTCGAGGTTGTGGATTCCCATGCGCGTGCTTGCGTGTATGGGAATGTCGGGGAGGGCTTGGCGTATGGCCATCATTGTGCCAAGGTCTTGTATGATGATTGCGTCCGCGCCGAGGCGGCTCGCTTCTTTTGCGATTTCAACAGCCTGAGGCATTTCGTTGTCGGCGACGAGCGTGTTGAGCGCGAGGTATGCTTTTACACCCCGGATACGACAGTATTCCAGGGCTCTGCCAAATTCGTCACGTGTGAAGTTTTTCGCGTCCATGCGGGCGTTGTGGTCGCCGAAGCCCATGTAAACTGCGTCCGCCCCGTTTTGTACTGCCGCGATAACCCCCTCGGGCGATCCGGCGGGCGCTAGTATTTCCAGCATATTCTCACCTGATGATACTTTTGTTCTGTGGTCAATGAGGTATTGTATCACATATCATGCAGCTTTTCCATAGCTTTTTTAAAAACAGATTCAGTTGACATATTTGCCTTGCGGTGATATCGTAAGATGTGCAAGCATTTTATCAGCGCGTGCGAGATGCATGGGAGGTGATGCGACCGTATGCTCAAGAATGTCGAAACGAACGCAGCATGCAATATAATATTTAGCCAAGCGGCGACGCTGCGGACCGAAACAGTCGCGCTTGGCGATGCGAACAAGCGCGTGCTGGCAAGTCCTATCATTGCCGGAATACCTTATCCGCCTTTTGACAGGAGTCCTTACGACGGCTTTGCGCTGCGTGGCGAAGATACCGCAAGCGCCACGCCTGAGAGCCCTGTCGTGCTTAAAATCACGGAGGAAATCCCCGCAGGCATCGCTCCAAAGTATGATATTTCCCATGGTTTGGCTGCGAAAATTCTCACAGGCGCCCCGATTCCTCATGGCGCGGATACGACGATCAAATATGAAGATACTGAATTTGATGAGTCTTTGGTGCGCATCTTCAAGCCCATTGCTCCAAACACAGATATCGTTTATGCGGGCGCCGACGCCATGCCCGGCGACCTCATCGTGCCGGAAGGGACTCTGATCGCTGCGCCGATTATTGCGGCGATCGCAAATCAGGGCATCGCTCGTGTCGAGGTCTATAAAAAGCCGGCCATCACAGTGCTCAGCACGGGCACTGAGTTGTGCGAGGTTGGGGAGCCGCTGCGGCCTGCTGCCATATATAACAGCAATGTTCACACGATTTCTTCTTATCTTTCGGAGACGGGCGCCGCTCCTCGCAACGGCGGGTCTGTTCCTGACGATCCAAATGTCATTGCTGCTGCGATTATGAGCGCGCTTGAGTCTTCAGATATGGTGATCACCACGGGCGGAGCTTCTGTCGGCGATTATGATTGGGCCGTCAGGTCGGCGGAGATTCTTGGGGCTGACGTGCTTTTTTGGAAGGTGTCGATGCGTCCCGGCGGCGCGTTGATGGCTGCCGTCAAGGATGGCAAGGTCATTTTGGGGCTATCGGGCAATCCTGCGGCCGCGGTTTTGGGGCTGCTGAGGATCGCCATGCCATATATCAAAAAGCTTTGCGGCCGGTCGGATTGTTTTTTCCCCGAGATTGATCTCGTCCTTCGCGATCCTTATCCAAAGAATAGCCCGAAACTGCGGATTTTGCGCGGAAAGCTGGAGATAATTGATTCGCGCGCGTTCTTTGTGGAGGGGGGCGGCCAAGGGAGCGAGGAGGTTTCCTCATTTGCAGGCAGCGACCTTCTGGCCGAGATTCCGATGGGGTCCCCCCCGCTTCCTGCGGGTACTGTAATTAAGGCATATAGGTTGTTATAACCGGAGAGACTGGGTTGTGGGCGCAGCCCACGTTAGGAGTATTATTCTTAGTATGAGAGATAATTTTCAAAGAGAAATATACTATCTGAGGCTTTCGGTGACGGATTTATGCAATCTGCGCTGCATATATTGCATGCCGGAAGGCGGCGTGGAAAAGCGCTCCCATAGCGATATAATGTCTGTCGATGAGATTGCGGAGGTCGTCCGCGCGGCCGCCATTTGCGGCATTTCAAAAGTACGCGTTACGGGCGGAGAGCCTTTGGTACGCAATGGCATAGTCGATATTTGCCGGGTTATTTCCGGCACTCCGGGGATTCGCGAGCTTTGCATGACGACGAACGGGATTTTGCTTCCGAAGTTTGCGATGGAAATAAAGTCTGCGGGCGTGCAGCGGCTCAACATCAGTTTGGATTCTATCGATCCTGATACTTATCGTAAGATCACCCGCATCGGCACTCTAGCTAATGCGCTTGATGGCGTGAGGGTTGCTTTGGAAACGGGGTTCGATTCTGTAAAAATCAATGCAGTGCTCATCGGAGGGGTCAACGATGGCGAGATTGCCTCTTTGCTTGAACTGACGCGCAGGTATAACGTGAATGTGAGGTTTATCGAGGTCATGCCTATAGGCGAATGCGCTGATTGGGCGGAGGGGCGTTTCATCAGCGCCGATCATGTGCTGGAGATTGCTCCTGAATTGCGCGACGCCGGCATCGATGGCGTCGCCAGGTTATACAGGCTGCCGGACGGGCTGGGGACCGTCGGTTTGATCAGCCCGATCAGTTCGCATTTCTGCCCTACATGCAACAGGATCCGTGTTTCCGCCGATGGGATGTTGAAGCCGTGCTTGCATTCGGCGGATGAGATTAATTTGCGCGGCTTGAAGGGCGCGGAGCTGGAAGATGCCATTCGTTCCGCGATATTGCGCAAACCGCAGAAGCACAGGCTCGACGCCGGTGAGGTTAGCGCCAGTTTGCGCAATATGAACGCGATCGGCGGATAATGCAATTATCAAGGGCGTCCGGGGTTTGGGGGTAGATCCCCCACGTTATAGGCATCCGGATTGTGGGGATGGAACCTCCATGTTTGAGGCGTCCGGGCTGTGGGGGGTGCAACCCTCATTATACTGGCCTTAATTCATAATGGCTTATAGGCGGAGGGGTTTTATGCTGACTCATTTTAATAATGAGGGGCGCGCGAAGATGGTTGATGTCAGCGAGAAAAACGCGACGCTGCGAGAGGCTGTTGCCGGCGCGACCGTGTTTGTGAATGCTGAGACATTCGGCTTGATAGAGTCCGGGCAAATGAAGAAAGGCGATGTGCTGGCTGTCGCGCAAGTTGCCGGTATCATGGCCGCGAAGCGTACCCCCGATCTCATTCCGATGTGCCATCCGATTTCCATCACCGGAGTCGATATCGGTTTTGTTATGGACAGCGGGCGGCACGCCATTGACATTACCGCCACCGTGCGCTGCGTTGGCGAGACCGGCGTGGAAATGGAAGCGATGACTGCTGCTTCCGTAGCTGCTCTGACCATATATGATATGTGCAAAGCTGTCCAAAGAGATATTGAAATAAGCAATATTGTTTTACTGAGAAAAAGCGGTGGCAAAAGCGGCGAATATATAAGAAATCATTAAAATTCACGCCCGGTGAGGTAGCAAAAAGCATCTGCCGAGCGCAAGAGCGTGACCAAGAGCAAGAAATCATTTTGGAGGGGATATAATTGGCGACTGTTCTCGCGGTGTGTACAAGTGATATCAAGGGCGTTATTAAGACGCCCGTACCGGAAATCCATGTTAAGCTCAACCATGGCGTCGTCGGCGATGCGCATGCGGGTGATTGGCATCGGCAGGTGAGCCTGCTTGCCGACGAAAGCGTCGACAAATTGCGCGACCGGATACCCAACCTCGAAGCGGGCGTTTTCGCGGAGAACGTGCTTACCCGGGGGCTGTGCCTGTATGAACTGCCGGTCGGGACAAAAATGCAGGTCGGCGGCGCATTGCTGGAGGTTACGCAAATCGGCAAAGAGTGCCATAACGATGGCTGCGCCATCAAAAAGAAAACCGGCGATTGCGTCATGCCTCGTGAGGGGATCTTCGCAATCGTGCTTGAAGAAGGCAGCATCAAGGCGGGCGACGACATTGAGGTTATTGCATAGATGAAAAAGATTAGCGTCGAGGAAGCTATTGGGCAGGAGCTGTGCCACGATATCACGGGGATTTTCCCGGATGGCAAAAAGGGCGCCATGTTCAAGCGCGGCCATATCATAAAAGATACCGATATTCCGTCATTAATGAATATCGGCAAGAATCATGTCTTTGTTTGGGAGCCGGAGGCGGACGAGGTTCATGAGGACGATGCGGCGCTTGCAGCTGCGAAGGCTGTTTGCGGCGATGGCATCGTTTTTGATGATGTTCCTGCGGAGGGAAAAATCGTTATGTATGCGCAGAGGCGCGGGCTGTTCAGCATCAACCGCTCCGCGCTGCGTCAAATCAATGAGGTCGGCGATTATACGGTCTCTTGCCTCCCTAATTATACCGATGTAAAAACGGAGCAGAAGCTTGGCGGGCTCAGAATCGTCCCGCTTGTCACAAAGCGCGCGAATGTCGATGCTATGGAAAAAATTGCCGGCGACAATGCTCCGGTCTTTACTGTGCTGCCGTATAAGAAGCTTATTTGCGGCGCGATTATCACGGGAAGCGAGATCTACTATGGGCGGATCGAAGACAAGTTCGAGCCGATTTTAAGGAATAAGCTTGGAAAGTTCGATGCGGAGTTCATCGGTGCGGTGAAATGCCCTGACGATTTAGAGACAATCATTGATGCGATCAATAAGTTTGTCGCGCGTGGAGCGGAGCTCATTCTTCTAACGGGCGGCATGTCCGTCGACCCCGATGATCTGACTCCGACGGCTATACGTTCGTGCGGGGCGCGGGTGATCACGCAGGGCATGCCGATGCAGCCCGGCAACATGCTGACCATTGCGTATTTGGGAAATACTGTCCTTGTTGGCGTCCCCGGGGCGTCGATGCATTCGCCGGTGACTAGCCTCGATGTGTTTCTCCCCAGAATTTTTGCGGGCATAGAGATATCGAAGGATGATATTCCGGGGTTGGGGGAAGGCGGGTTTTGCTCTGCTTGCGCGGAGTGCACATATCCGCGGTGCTATTTTGGCAGGGGGTAGGTTGTGGATATAGAAGAGCAGTTCGGAAGCGGCGGAAGCCCGCAAGGCGGCGCGCAAGCCGGGGGCGGCGGAAACCCGCAAGGCGGCGGACCTCCGGCGGAGAATCCGCTCGGAACGCAGCCAATCGTGCGGCTGATGCTGAAGTTCGCCATTCCTGCGATCACAAGCTCGCTGATCAGCGCCATATACAATATCACCGACCAGATTTTCATCGGGCACAGCATTGGTTTTCTCGGAAACGCCGCCACGAGCATCTCGTTTCCCATCACGACACTGTGCACGGCGATGGCGATCATGCTGGGCGTGGGTGGCGCATCCAATTTCAACCTCAACATGGGCGCAAAGAAAAAAGAGGCAGCAGCGCGGATAATCGGCACAAGTCTCACGCTGCTCGCAATAGCCGGCGTCTGCATTGGAATCGTCTCTTTTGCGTTCACGGAATCTTTGATGAGGGCATTCGGTGCGACGGATAATATTTTTGACTTGGCGGTGACATACACGCGGATCATCGCATGCGGCGTCCCGTTCGTCGTGTTTTCATCGGGGTGCAGCTATTTTATCCGCGCCGACGGCAGTCCCAGCTATTCGCTTTTTTCCGTTGCTTGCGGAGCCGTGCTGAATATGATGCTCGACCCGCTATTCATCTTTGTTTTCGGCTGGGGTATCGCCGGCGCCGCATATGCGACAATTATCAGCCAATTTATCTCTTTACTGCTGGTAGTGAGATATCTTTTGCGCTTCAAAAGCGTCAAATTGGGGGACTATGTTCCGAGCTTTAAAGCTGATTGCATCAAAGCCATCGCCAAGCTCGGAGTGCCCGGCTTTTTGAACCACTTTATGATGATGATCGTGCAAATCGTGATGAACAACACCTTAAAGATATACGGCGCGGATAGCATATACGGCAGCGACATCCCCCTTTCGGTAGTCGGCGTCCTCGCAAAAGTGAATGTTATCGTAATTGCGTTCAATGTCGGCATAGCACAGGGATGCCAGCCCATCGTCGGTTTCAATTATGGCGCGAAGAATTACGCCCGCGTCAAGGCGACGTATCTGCGCGCGGTGGGGTCTGTCATTGCGATTTCCATTGTGATATTCGCTTGCTTTCAACTGTTTCCCAGAGAAATCATCAGCATCTTCGGCTCGGGCAGCGAGCTATACTTCCACTTCGGCGAGCGTTATATGAGAATATATATGATGATGGTTTGCCTGTTTGGTTTGCAGCCGCTTACCGCGAACTTTTTCACTTCCATCGGGAAAGCGTATAAGGGNCTTTTCATCACAATGACAAGGCAGGGATTATTCCTGCTCCCGCTATTGCTGATTTTGCCGAGATTCCTTGGGCTGGACGGGTTTGTCTATGCAGGGCCGATTTCCGACAGCGCCGCCATCTTGGCTGCAGTTATATTTGCGATTATCGAGTTTCGCCTTATTTCAAAACTGGAGAGCGAGGAGCAACTGAGTGATTGACATTACAGAGCTTAAATATGACTCAAACGGGCTTATCCCCGCTATCATAACTGATGCATCCGACGGCGCCCTGCTTATGCTGGGCTACATGAACCTCGAGAGCCTCAAAATCAGTATTGATGAGGGGAGAACCTGTTTTTGGTCGCGCTCTCGCAAGGAGCTTTGGAGGAAGGGCGAGACATCCGGAAATATCCAGAGAATAGTGAGCATAAAGACAGATTGCGACCGTGATTCACTGGTTATTATGGTCGATAAAGCAGGGCCCGCATGCCATACCGGCGCGAACTCATGCTTTTATGAGGATGTTTTCTCAAGCGGCGATGAGCCGTTTTCGCGCGATAGTTTGTTTGAGATTATCACAGACAGAAAAGCCAATAGAAAACCGGGGTCATATACGACGTATTTGTTTGATAAGGGCTTGGACAAGATATTGAAAAAGGTCGGAGAAGAGACGACCGAGGTCATCATTGCGAGCAAGTCAAATGACATTGCGAGCGCTATTTACGAGATTGCCGATTTGACATATCATGTCATGGTGTTGATGGCGGAAATGGGCATATCTCCCGATGATGTTTTTAATGAGCTCAAATCGCGCCATGGGGGCAAACCGGAGGGCTTGGCTCCGGAGAGTTTGGTGTCCGGGAGCGCGGTGCCGGGGAGTTCAGCGCCGGAGAGTTTGGTGTCTGAGAGCGCGGCGACCGGGAGCACGATGCCGGGGAGCGCGATGACGGAGAGCGAGACATCTGGGGGTACGATGACGGATGGCCGGGGGGCGAGCGTGTCGGACGCCGGAGATGCAGAGATGCGTGGCCAGCAGGTACGCGATCAGCTGGTGCGTGACCAGTCAACACGCGATAAAAAGGTCATTTGGGAAAAGGAATGAATGCAGAATTTACACTCACATACTGTTTATTGTGACGGGTCATTGACTCTTGATGAAATGGTGAGAGCAGCTATCTCAAAAGGTTGCAGCTCATTTGGCTTTTCCGGCCACTCCTATGCTCCTTTCGATATCAAAGGATGTATGGACCCGGAAACTACGCTCCGCTATGCCAAAGAAATCGGCGAGCTGAAAGAGATATATTCAGGACAAATCGAATTATTCACAGGAATTGAACGGGAATATCATGGCGACGCGGTAGACATTAATGTTGATTACACGATCGGTTCTGTCCATTATATAAAAAAAGGCGATGCATATATCAGCATTGACAGCAGCGCGGAGGAATTCACTTCCGGATGCGAAACCTTTTTCAATGGTGATTATTATGCAATGGCAGAATATTACTACGATGCTGCCTCGCATGTCGCGACTGAAACGCAAGCCGATTTCATCGGGCATTTCGACATTTTTTCAAAGTTCAACTTTGGCGGGAGCCTGTTTGACGAATCGCATCCGCGATATGTCGGCGCCGCGCTTGCCGCGATGGATGAGATCATGAAGGCTTGCAATCTCTTTGAAGTGAACACTGCCCCGATCTTCAAATACGGAAAGCCGGAGCCGTACCCATCCGTGCGGCTTTTGAAAGCGCTGCGCGAAAGGGGCGGCGAAGTGCTGATAACAAGCGATAGCCACAATGCGGAGTCTATTTGTTATATGTTTGATGAAATGCGCGAGATGCTGAAATCGTGCGGGTTTAAGTACATGAAGCGCTTGACGCCCGGCGGTTTTGTCGACGTCGCGCTTTAAGCGC
>WRMX01000011.1 GCA_009776905.1 Oscillospiraceae bacterium | reverse complement strand
CCGCCACCTTTGAGCTTGAACTGCGTCACCAATTGCCGCATAGTATCCGATTGCCCGCTCATTTCTTCCGATGCCGCCGCGCTTTCTTCCGCAGTCGCGCTGTTTTGCTGGACGACCTGCGCCACCTGGTCTATGCCGATGTTGATTTGCGAAATGCCCATCGACTGCTCTTCAGACGCTTTGGTTATATCGGCGATGAGAATGCCCGATTCGTTGATGCCCGTAACGATTTCCGTGAGGCTCGCGGCAGTTTCTCCCGCAATGCGGGCGCCAAGCTCGGCCTTGTCCATGGAGTCTTGTATCAGGTCGCCGGTGTCCTTGGCTGCGTCCGCGCTCTTGGAAGCGAGGTTGCGCACCTCCTCCGCGACGACAGCAAAACCTTTGCCATGCTGCCCTGCGCGGGCGGCCTCCACGGCAGCGTTGAGCGCAAGGATATTTGTCTGGAAAGCGATGTCGTCGATCGTCTTGATGATCTTACCGATATTTCTGCTGGCTTCGTTGATGTCGCTGACTGCGGTGATCATCTCGTCCATCTGCAGGCTACCTTTTTCCGCGTTCTCCTTGATCGTCGCAGACAGCTTAGAAGTCCTGTCGGCGATCACGGCGTTTTCTTTGATCCTGTCAGAAATCTCGGTGATTGAGCTGGAGAGTTGTTGAATGGAAGCCGCTTGCTCTGTCGAGCCCTGAGCCAGCATCTGAGCGCCGTTCGCGACCTGCTTTGCGCCCGATGAAACTTGGTTTGAAGATGCGGCTATTTCCGTGAACATGCTGTTCAGGTTTTCGAGGGTTCTCTTGATGGAAACGCCCAGAACGTCCAAATCGGACAATATGGAAATATCTACGGATAAATCGCCGCTTGCGACAGATTCCAACACGCTGGCGATTGTCGTGACGTGTTGCACGAACAGTGCGCTGCCGCTGATAGCCTGCCCAATCTCGTCCTTGACAAGCGACATGGTCTGGATCGTCTCCACATCTTGCGGGGAGAGCGAGATGTCGCCCGTCGTTCCGGCTTTGTTCATGAACCCCGCCAGCAGCGTCAATGGCTTGCTGATCAAACCCGATAGGTACAATGCAAGGAAAATGGAGAGGAAGATGGCTACGATGACAATTACGATCGTCACTATCAATGTGACAGAACCGGAGTTGATCATTGTGTCCGCGTTGTTCATCGAGGATGCCTCCACCATTGAGACAAGCGAGCCTACTGCCGTGAGGGCGTCTACACTCAGGGTTTCTCCCGCTGATAGAAGGTTCTCGCGTTTCGTGATGGTCGAAATGAAGTCGTTGATGACGCGCTCATAGTCGCTTAATGCTACCAACATCGCCTCAGACGTGTCGATATTGTATTGCAGGGCGCTCTCATCATGGAAAGCTGTGAGGACATCGACGGTTTCGTCAAAGAAAGCTTTATTCTCGGCGGTATTTGTCACATCGAGCGCGACGAACATAAGCTCATATGAGTTGGCTATGGTGTTGAGCCTGTTTGCGATGTCTATGCCTTGTTCGACGCGGCTCACGCGGCGCAGTCTTGCGGATGATTCGATGTCTTGCGTGGCCTCATCGTTAGACAGCTCGATTTGGTAGTCAACAATGCCGGAACTCTGGTCTTTCAGTAGATTTGTGTCTTTGCGCGCATCTGCTATTATGGAGGCGAGCTGTCCGTTCAGCGCCAGTATTTCCGCCACGTTGCCGCTCCATGCTTCTCCGCATGCCCCGACGTTGCCGACTGCGGGCAGGAGGCTGTTCAGGGATGGGTTCTGGTTTATATAGCCTAGTATTTCCTCCAGCGTGCTTTGGCATTTGCCCATGTGTTCCATGACTGATGCTGCCGCGTTGTCGTCAAAGGTATAATTGATTATGTTGATTTGGGCGTTTGCTTGGGAGAATTGGTCGACGAGGGTTGTGCATAGCGATTGCATTTGCGTCTTGTCGCGCAGCATTTGCGCGTTTTCGTTTGTCGTTACATTGGCTATGACGATGTATATGGATAGCGCGAGGATCAGGACGATGACGATGACGAAAGCTAGCAGGATTTTCATTCTTACTTTTAGGTTTTTCACGATGGTTGGCCCCCTTTAATGTGTCGAAGATTTATATATTCTATCAGAAATGTTGAATAATACAATAAGAATGTAGAAAATAAATGCGAACGATAGCTTTATGCTTGCAGGATGCTGGGATTGTTGAATATCTGCGAGCTGTAGATGAACAAGATATCGGAACCGGGAACGAAATCGATGAACATCTCCAGCAGCATCAAGTTGATATAACGCAAATCGATGACATAAACCTTTGAATACGAAGCTGCCAGCAGGGGCGCCAAGCTACTGCCGAAAGAATCGCGGAATAAATACAATTCGCGTTCGGGAGCAGACTCGTTTTCGATGACGATCAAAGGCTGCGGGCCGCCCAAAAACATGTCGTATGGGTCGATTCCATCAAAACGCTCGAAATCATAGACAAGCCCCGCCTCAAACTCCAATGTCTTATCGCTCAAATATGTGACAGTCAAGCCCGGAACATCCGCATAAGACATCACATCGGCGGCGACAGGCAAAGCCAACTGCCCCGCATAGACGCCGGAGAACTCTCCCGCCTCTTTGCTGCTATAAGAGCCGGAAGCGAGGGGCGCGTCCATCGACGAAAGGATGCCATCAGCCACTTCGGCGATTTTACCCTGGTTCCAATGCAGATCGGTTTTGTAATAATCAGACGCGTTCAGCATATCTGCGATGCGAATATATGAATAATCGCCCAGGACATCGGACAATATTGTCTCCACCATGTCGAGCTCGAAGCCGGGCAGATAGTTTTCCGCATATATGCTTTTGTCCGGTATGAGCGAATAATAGATGTTCATGTCGAGACCGTCGAAGATTCCTGCCGCGTTGCTGACTTTTTGCGCCGATTGGCGAAATGCGGTTGCGTTGGTGCGCTTGAATTCTCCAAGCCCTACGTTTTTGCTGCGGTAGAGCCCTGACATATCTCCTTGCATATATAGGTCGAACACCATGAATGAATGCATCGCGCGAAATCCGTCGCGAAAGACGAATCTGTCCGCGGCATAGTCTTCAAATTTGCTCATAAAGCTGCCGGAGAATATGGTGCTTGCGCTCAGTTCGGGAAATTTCGCGGGAATCCGGCGCTCGGCTTCCAGCACGGTCGGAGCGGGCACGACAATATTGAGGATGAAAAATGCGCCAAGGACTATGATGAAAACAGCGGAGGTCAACACCTCCCTGATTTTTGNTTTNTGGTTTTCCATGGCCATGCCCATCTCCTTTTGCAGATAATGTGTCCTCGAAAACTCAAAAGGTTTGCAATACCTGTCATTCTGAGCGAAGCTCAAAAGCCTTGCAACACCTGACATTCTGAGCGAAGCGAAGAATCTTTGCCTTTGTTTTTTCGCAAGTGCTCAGATCAGAATCTAAAATATATAAATGGGTTGAACGAGCCATTGACCATCTTTGCGGTCGAGGCTGCCAAAATCAGCAGCAGGACGATTGGCTCAAGGACTGTCAATATCGAACGTTCATTGTCTGACAGCGAGTTTGCGAAACGTTTGAGCAGCGGCGTGGAACCTATGATGCCGAGCAGCAGCGGTATCGCATAGCTCCATAGATAATAGAGCGCGTCTTTTCCTGCTATCGAATCGACGCCCGCTCCAAACATGCGGCCGATGGTCGTGAATGATTGGCCAAATCCTTCAGCATCGAAAAATACCCAGCTTATAAGGACGACCACGATGACATATATGTGGCGCAATGGTTTAATCGATTTTTCGAGCGCTTTCGACAGAAAAGATTTTTCTATCAGGAGCATTACCCCAAAAAAACCGCCCCATAAGATGAAATTCCAATCCGCGCCGTGCCAAAAGCCCGTGAGCATCCATACGACCATGATGTTGAGGACAAAGCGCAATGCTTTGACCCTGTTCCCGCCCAATGGGATGTATACATAGTCGCGAAACCAGCTCGACAGCGACATATGCCAGCGGCGCCAGAAGTCCGTAATGCTGTCGGCGATGTATGGGTAATCGAAGTTTTCGCGAAAATTGAATCCCAATATGCTGCCGAGGCCGATCGCCATGTCGCTGTATGCGGAGAAGTCAAAGTAGATTTGCAGCGCGAATGCAATGATATACAGCCATGCGAACAACACGCTGCGTTCGCTGCTGTCCTTGCATATCGCGACCAGCTCGCCGAATAGGTTTGCGAGCAGCATTTTCTTGCCCAATCCGATGATAAACCGCCGCGCGCCTTTGGCAAAGCGGGCGACGGAATGCTCTCGTTTCTTTATCTCGCGCGCGACATCAACATATCTGACGATCGGGCCGGCGATCAGTTGCGGGAACAACGTCACATACATTGAAAAATACAGCGGGTTTCTTTGGACGTCCGTATCTCCCCTGTATAGATCAAAGGTATATGACAGTATTTGGAATGTGTAGAAGCTGATGCCGATCGGCATAAGCAAGCTGATGAGCGGGATTTCGGTGGAGAATAAACTGTTGATATTTGTTATGAAGAAATTGGTGTACTTAAAAAATAACAGTCCGGACAGGCTCACGCAGGCAGACACTATCATCATAGCCTTTGATGCTTTCCGGCCTCGGAATCTTTCGATAAGCAACCCGAAAAACCACGCGGATACGCATTGCGCCGCCATGAGAAACACGTAGCTCGGCTCGCCCCATGCATAAAAGATGATGCTCATCACGAAAAGCGTCAGATTTCTATAACGCGGGGAGTCATTCGGCATTGGTGTGATAAAGTATAAAATGAGGGTTATCGGGAGAAAGTAATATAAAAACGATGGATTGGAAAATACCAAGGCGCCACCTCCACGTCACAGCACGCTGCGTCCGGGTTGTGGGGGTGGAACCCCCCACGTTTGAATATATTATCAGATTCCTTCGTAGAATGTGACGGCTTCGCCCGCATTGCCGGCAGCCGTCTTAAACAGCTCGACGGCAGCATCGACGACATCGCGGTTGGCAGCGACCAATAGGACATAGGGCCCTGCATCTATGGCGACGGTCTTTTCCGGGAAAACGCAGATCCATTTTTGCGAGTCATATCCTCCGCTGCCCGAAACGAGCTTCTTTATCTGCGCGGCAGCGTTGTCGTCGACGCCCTGAATGATGACGATTTGGTGCGCGAATGTGCCGATCGCGGCGATTGATTGCGCTGCAGCAGAAACATAGTTGTTGAAATCAGCCTCAGACAATCCTATTGCGTTCTGGCTATCTTGCGCCGAGACAGGCGTGGGCGGGAAAGACATTGGCATCTGCAGACCAGCGGCATTGAGGGAATCCACGAGGCTCGACAAGATATCGGCAGGCGCTCCCGATAAGCCGGTCCCGCCCCCATTTTCTCCGGCGTTGCTACCGTTCTCGCCGTTCTCACCGCTATCTCCGCCATTGCCCGGCGTTGGGGTTTCCGGCGGGGAGGGCGGCGTTGGAGTTTCCGGCGGAGATGGCGGAGTTGGTGTGTCTATAGGCGGAGTTGGCGATGAGGTCGAAGGCGTCGACGGGCCGGTATCCGGGGAAGTGCTCTCATTTCCACCGCCGGCACCTGGCGCGGCATCGTTTGGATCAGGCTCATCGCTCGGCGAAGTATCGGGCGACGCTGCAGTATTGTCGCTTGGAGGAGTGTTTGTATTGTTGCCGCTCTCCCCGGCATCGGTCGTGTTCCCGGAGCCGTCATTGCCGCCGGTGTTGTTATCTGTGTTGCCGCTGCTGTCGTTGCAAGCAACCAACGAAGTGATGAATAAAATGGCCAAAAAAATACATACTAGCTTTTTTATGATTTTACCTCCTACAACCATCCCGCTGCCTACGCATCGCGAGCGGGTATGCGAGCCACTAACCTCGTTAGATATAAAGAGGCCGCAGCCCCTTAAAGGCGATTATACGCCAAGCAGCTGCGGCTCGTCAAGCAAAATTGTAAAATAATGATGAAAAGTGTTAAAGTGTTGAATACTTTTATTTTTCGCGCAATGGAAATGGTTCAATTGGAGGATCCGGAAAAACGAAATCGCTTTCAAGTTTAAAAATAGCAATGATACGATTATCGCTCGTCCCAGTATTCGGGTTGAACGGCTCCTTGCAAGTGATGATGGTCACCCTCGGCTCGCCGCGCACGTCCATGATAACATCAGCAGGCGCCGTCGCCAAAGCATAAACAAAAACACTCTCGAGATTAAAGGTCAAAGAAGACTCATCCTCATAAACGATCACCATCTCGTCGCCAATATCGAGCGTATCCAGCAACAGCAACTGCCCGTTTGCACCGCTCCATTTGTTGTGCCCGCCGAAAATCGCATTACCCATGTTCCCCGGAATCGAACTCTCACGCCACCATGAGATAACAGTGCCGGAAGGATATATCTCCATAGTATCAGCTTCATAATCAGTCCCGGTATCAACGATTTCCGCGTCAACATTCAACTTTGGAATATACATCCAAACCGGCCAGCTCTCGATGAGTTCCCTTTCGGGTTCCGGCTCCGGTTCGGGAGAGGGTGGCTCGTCGGGAGTGTTGAGTTCCTCAATGATTTCAGGAGGATCCGGGCTGATCGCCTCGTCAGCATCCGTGTCTGAAGGGAGCGCGACAATAATCGAAGACTCCGCGATTTCTTCATTTGTCGCCGGAATCTCCGCATTGTCGTTGGCCGCGATGCGAGCACCGCAGCCAACGATGGACATAAGCAGCATTATTGCTGTTATGCAAAAGAACCCTATTCTTTTTGTTGCCATGTTTGTCACAATAGAACACCTAATGTCTCGGGAATGTCTTGCGAATTCCTAGCCCAACTTCCCGTTTATGCTGTCCGCAAGCTGCAAGCAATATGCCAATGCCCTGCCATAACTGTTCCCATTGAGCAAAAGAGGATAATCGACGGCATACATGCCGCCTGCAGCGTTCCCAACGGCATAAAGCCCGGGGATAGGATCGCTGTCGGCGCCGATAACATTCAAATGCGAATTGATCAACGCGCCGCCGAAAATATCAAGCAATGAGGGGCCCCATCTCAACGCATAGAAAGGCGGCTTGACAATCGGAGTTAGCATGATGGCGCGCTTTCCAAAATCAGTATCATCGCCCTGCGCGACAAGCTCATTATACCGCTTGATGCTTGCTGCCAGATTGTCTGCAGGAACATCGATCATTGCAGCAAGCTCCTCAATCGTGTCTGCCCTGTAGCCATTGACTTCGCCCGCTTCGTGGATATCAGGCCGCATATTTTTCCCGATAATGAGGTTTTCGATTGACTGCGCGAGAGCTTCTCTGTCAAATGCCTCATCGACCATGTGGTGCGGCACCATGCCCTGGCCGCCGAGGATGTCCCAACGCTCCGCAATCTCGTCCAGATATTTGCTGTCGAAGACGGAATATGCGAAATCTCCGCCCGGCTGCATGAGGCAGCGAATGGATTTCGCCTGCATCCATGTGTCCTCGTTCATAAACCTCTTCCCAAGGCGATTGACATGCAGGAAGAAGAACTGAGTGCCGCCATATCCCAGCGCGTGAAGCGTTGGCGCCCATTCCGGATTATCCAGCGCGGCGCCCGCCCAATATGCCATTTTCTGCCCGTCGCCCGTGTTGCCGACCCTTTTGATCTGCTTTGCGGGTCTTGTCCCGATGGGGCAAAACGCCTCCAACATCTCCCTGTCGTCGCTGCAGTCGCCCGTTGCCAGCACGACCGCCTTTTTGCCTTTATATCGGCGATATTTGCCATCGGGACATTTGGCGATGCAAGAAACGACGCGGCCGCTCGAATCCTTTTCGAGATATATGGCGGCAGTACCACGGAACAGCTTGCCGCCGTTTTTCAAAAACTCCTTTTCCAGAATCTCGCAGGCGAGCATTCCTCCTCCGCCAAACTTATAGTCCTTGCAGCCCTCTTTGAGATAAATATGGTGGGTGGCGAGGTATTCGTTGAACATCGGCCCTTTATACCCGACATATACCTTTGGATATACATTGCCACCTGTGAGGCTGAGCATCCATTCAAAGCCTTCTGCGCTGCGGTTGATGAATATCCAAAGCAACTCTTCCTCGATGCGGCTCCCGCTGACTTTCAACCAATCGGCAGCGAGCTGCTTTTTATCGACATAGATGCCGTGATCCGCCATCTCTTTTGTGTTGATGGCGGCAAATTGGCCTGCGAGGGCTGTCATCTTCTCGTTTTTGTCGAGCATGATGCAGTCAATGCCTTGCGACGAGCAGCGCGCGCCCGCTGCAAGGCCGCTGATGCCGCCGCCGATGATGACTGCGTCTGCCTCCAAGGTCTCCGCTATGTCCGACTCGGGTATTGCTTCCGGCGGCGTCTCCCAGGAATATCCGCTCTTTGGTGCGCGGTTGCTGTAAAATTTCATCTCCAGATTTGCCGGCATTTCCTTCACCTCATTAAAAAAATTTTGATATTACCATAAGCATACCAAAATTTCCGTCAAAGTCAACCTATAATCATCTCAATCGTAATCATTTCGTATCTATGTACGCCCGAGCGCAAAGTCCTGAATAACCAGCTATCATATCAATAGAAAATCCTTCATCAACGCCACAGCTTCGCGGAAATGATAAAGCACACGCAAGCTAGGATAAGGCGTCTTTGCGGACACGCCGACAGCATCGACGCCAAAAGTACCGGCAATATGCTTCGCCCTATAAAGATGAAAATCGTTTGTAACAATTGCAACCGTAGAAACATCTGAATCCATGCCCATCTCGGCCATCAAATCGAACGAATACGATAGGTTCTCCCAAGTGCTCGTCGAAGCCTCTTCCTTGATGATACGAGACTCATCGACTCCCTTGCGCGACAAATAGCGGAGCATTGCCTCAGCTTCGGAGATGCTCTCGCCGGGGCCCTGCCCGCCGGAAACAATGATCGGGATATCATCATATGAGCCCATATATTCAATTGCGGCATCGAGCCTCGACAACAGAATCCTGCTGGGATACTCGCCATAAATCCCTGCGCCGAGAATGATGATGCAGTCGGCTTGCGATTCTTCGGAATGAGCGCCCGAAAAAATCAATCCCTGCAACACGAAAAAACCCGCAAGCCCTGCAGCGATGCAGATGAACATGCAGCGCATAAGGACTGTCGCGAGTCTCGCGTGCCGCTCCGATGCTTTGAGCCTTTTAAGCAGCATGTAAGCGGAGATGATGCAAGACATCAGCAGAGCAAGGAAGAAAACGATATCCATTCCCGGGAAGCCGAGCAGCATCATAATAAAGCTGACGACCGTCAAAACATAGGAAGCCACGGAGATAATGACAATCATTATCCTCCGTAGCTTCCTTGCGGTGACATTTTCGCTGTGTTTTTTCATGGCACAATCATCTCCGAAATATCGTGTTTTCGACAATATAACAGACAATCGTATCATGTTTGTATATTTGCATAAAGAAAATTGCTAACTGTTTAGCCGTGCTCTAAATCGATAATTCCACTTAAGACGCTCCCGTTCACACCCTTGCATCTGCCTCACCGGGCGTGAATTGTTAAACCTTAATACTCGTCTCCGACCGTCGGCTTGAAGTAGCTTTGCGGAGGAGCGTCCGGGCCTCCGACGCGGAAAATCTCGCCGGTGTCCTTACGTTTGAAAAACAACCGCTGGTTGATGGGATAGCGCATCTGCATCGCTCCGAATTTGCACTCTTCGATGCAACAGCCGCAATACCAACACTCTTCCGGATATACGACGACGGGCGGCTTGCCCTTTTCCGGGTTCGGGAGCAGTGTCTGGACACGGCATTTTACGGTACACTTGTTGCAAGCAGTGCATTTGTCGGGGTCGATCAATATAGGCTGGGTCGGCGCTATGGGGTTCGGCACTAAATATGCTTTATCATTTGCCATCTCACTTACCCTCCTTTTCGAGAGCTATGCATTTTTCGTAATTTTCGAGATAAGTCGGTGCATAAGGAGGCTTCAGCCACCATTTGTCTTCTTTATACGTGGTGACAAGCTCGCCGTCGACAAACTTGTTGAGCATGACTTTGCCGCTGTTCCCGCCGGAATCCTTATCTTTCAAGTTTGCTATGCAAAGATGCAGATACACCTCCGCAACAGTGATCTTGCTCTCGCTTTCCAAGACTCGCACGAGTTCGTGGGGGTTGCGGGCATATGTTTGATGCATTTCATGCTTTTTGATGCTGTCGAGCCACATGAGCCCATGTTTACATAATGCGAGGCTGCGGAAATCGCCGCAGTCCTGCTGCATCACGCGGTTCATCCCCATCGCCAGCTCTTTCCAATTGACGACCGCATCGCGTTCGCCCAGCCTCTTGACGGGGGCGTAGACGCGCTCTTTCACTTTGGCGACCTGCGATTCGCTGATGTTGCCCTTGCTTGCATTCATCGCATATTCAGCCGCCCTGTTCCCCGCATAGCCGCCCGAAGCGATCCCCGGAGCCCCGCCTTGCTGCGATTCCATGCCCGCCGCAAACAACCCGCCGACGTTAGTCATTTGGTTCCAGTCGGTCATCACGCCCTTCAAAGTATCCGCCTTCCAGACTTTGGCAGAACCGGGCTCGCCCTGATAGAAGTCTTTTCTGCCGTCCTGATAAATCTCGGGAGTCGTAACGGGACATTGGAGCATGTCTCTCTCAGGGTTGAACCCCGCTTTATTGAAATAGTCGTAAATCGCTGTGCGAGTCCGTCCTTCGTTGCCCACCATAAGCCCCCATATGCAGCGGCGCTCATATTCCGGCATGCCCGCAAGGTCGGCCCAGAGCGGAAGCTCATATTCGCCGCTCTTGATTTTTTCTGCATCGATATACAGCCTGGAGCCGGGGTATCCGGACATGAACCTGCCGCCTTTGTCCGGCAATGGGCGTTCATCGACGGATTTCAGCGGGGTGCCGTTGAAATCGACCCATGGCATTTCCTTCCCATTGTTATCGACGATCGAGCAAGGGAACCACGTGTTGTCAGGGTTGCCGATGCCATACCAAGGCCATCCGAACGGCATTGTGGAATGTGATTGTCCAAATTGCTCCTCGCTGCAAAACTCAGCGCCGGCTTTCCATGCCATAGCGACGCCGTCGCCCGTGCATCGGGGATCGTTGCGATACCCGTTGCCAAACATTTCGAGGTTGAACGCCCATGTTTGCGTGCCTTGCATGGAAACGCCGGAGGTGCAGATTATGACGCTTTTTGCGCTGAACACATAAAACTCGCCCGTCTCTTCGTTGACCCCGGTGGCGCCGACAATGCGCGCTCCATCTTTTCCACCATCGGTGAGGAGGTCGGTTATCATGACACGCTCAAATATCGACGCGTTCTTTTCATTGACGAGCCCGATCCTCAGATACTTTTTGAAATCAGCGCCGCTACGGATTTTAATCGTGGATTTGCTGCCGTAATCATATGCATACATGATTTTTGTCTTGTCGTCGCGGAATGGGGCGCCGACGAATTCATCGTCTTCGTCGCGGAAGCGGAGCCCGAACTTTTCCATTTCGAGTATGCTGTCCCAAGTGCCCTTGAGTTGAATGTACATCCTGTGGTCGCCGGAAAAGAAGGATCTTCCACCCTCCAGGGCTTCGATGAATTCCTCCGGGGTGTAGGAGCAATCCGGGTTTGATATGCACATTCCGTAGTGATCGAGGCCCGCGCCGCCGCTGCCGCTGATGTCGATATGCGATTTCTCGACGACTGCAACCTTGACACCTCTCCTAGCTGCCATAATGCCTGCCATCGCTCCCGCAACGCCACCTCCGACAACAAGAACATCGACGTCGATCCTATTCTCTTTGTCATACTTGATCGGATATGGCCATTCGGATGGGGTCACGCCGTTGAATAGATCATTTCCCAATATATTCACCTTCCTGTTTAATAATAGCAATTGGGACACGACCGGGAGCGTGGAATAAAAGTATGAATGCTCCTTAGGCCGTATCCCAAATGCCCGGAACTACATGCTATTTGAATTTCAATGTTTGTATCCTGATTCCTGCGGTGCCGAAAGTATATGTGATGGAACTTGGATCTATATCGGTGGAAATCGCGGTCGAGTACAGCACATCGCACAACGAGAAGTTCAGCACATTCTCTATATACATCTTCAACACTTCATATAGATATTCGCTGCGCTGCGCATCGTCTGCGGTGCTGAGGGTCAAAGGAGCTATCTGCAAGTAGTAGTCGTTGTTGTTGAATGCTCCCGGAGCCGTCAACGTGGGGGAGTAGCGCACGCCATTCACGAGCAGGTCGCCCACCCTCCTGTTGGGCGCCATGCCTGCGCCGATGCTCATATCCCAAACAGATGCGGGATCATATAGCATTTGCCACACAGTAGCGCCATCAAAGCTGAGTATCTGGGCCGTCACGCCGATTGCCTGGAGCATATTTTGGACTATCTCCGCAGTTAATACTTGCGTTGGCGTCCCGTCTGTCATAATCGTTACTGTTTGCCCCGCAAGACCCGAACTCTCCGCAAGCTGTTTCGCGAGCTCAACATTATATCCGATGGAATATGTGTCGTCCATGTTTTCAAAACGTTCTTCATAATCGAAGCAAAGCTTGGGCACGACGCATTTCATAACCTCGCCTTGCCCCTCATAGACAAGATCGACGATAACTTGCGGGTCGACCGCATGGACTACTGCCCTTCGAGCATCGAGGTTGTGATAGAAGAAGGAATTTACTCCGAAGTTGAATCCCAGAAGGACGTAGTTGCCCGTATACCGGCTGTTGATGAAATAGTTTGGCATGGTGCTCACATAGCTGACATCAGGCGTCGAAATGCTGCCGATGTCGATTGCCCCGGTCGCAAGCGAGTTGACGACTTGCGAAGGTTCGGCTAGCACGCGGAAATTGAGGTATTTGATTGTAGGCATCTCGCCCCAGTATTCATCGCGAAGCTCCAATGACAGGTGGCTGTTGATGACATAGTCGGTGAGCACATAGGGACCTGTGCCGATGGGATGGTTGCTGGCGACTTCAGGATCATAAGACTCCGCATCATAAACGATCATCATGCTAAGCACCGTCCAGTTAGCTACGTGATAGTCCCAGAGTTTCAGCCGGAATGTATAATCGTCAATAACTTCCATGTTGTTGACATCCACGGTCTGGACTCTCGGGCCGCCTGTCGCTCCCGCGTTGTAATGCAGCATGATTGAAAAATAGACGTCGTCCGCTGTGAAATCATTGCCGTTGGAAAACTTCACGCCTTGTCTCAGATGGAGGATCCATTCGTCGGGAGCCACGATGTCCACGCTCTCAGCGAGGATATATAGGATATCGCCATCGTCGGTGATGTCCCATAATGGTTCCATGATGCATGTCACGGCTCCAAATGTGGCGCCTGTCGAGTTTGCGGCATCCAGCGAGCCGCTGTCATTGGGAATCGCTATGTTCAATGTGTCACGGACGCCGGCAGGCGCGGGGTTCTGCTGGTTATCGCCTTGGTTGGCGCTGTTATCGTTGTTGTTGCTTTGGGTGTTGTCCTGGCTGTTTTGGTTATTGTTGCTCTGGGTGTTGTCCTGGGTGTTGCTGCTATTATTGCTTTGGGTGTTGTCGTTCGTGTTCGAATCCGAATTGGTATTGCCGGTGTCTTTGTTGCACGCCGTGACAACGGCAAGCATCATTACGATGCAGATAAGGATAGCCACAAATTTTTTGCTTTTCATGTTTTGTCTCCTTATATATTTTAGGCTAGGCAATTGTAAAACTCACGGATGCGTGATGCGAGCCTCAATGGGCTGTGGTTGCTTTTATGAGGGCGACAATATCTTGCAGGGGCGGCAATCTGCCGCCATAAAATATTGCAATTAACAATCGGTTATATTTTGTCCAGATGGAATAGTGGATATTCACAGAAAGGCCGGTGGAAAATTACCGACGGCCAGGACACGGCAGTTAAGCGTGTCCCGGCCGCATAGGCACCATTGTCGCTAAGTTTTGTTGTTCGTGTCATTTGCCTATATCGGGCAAATAGACTTGCGGAGAGCGCAGCTCACATCGTGAGACAAGACCGCTCAGTTTGTATTAGCTTACTAGCTGGATATCGTTCCAACGGACAGTGCCCGTACAGACAGAATAGACGATGCTGTTCATGTCGATGTCTTTTGCATAAGCGTTGACCGTCTCTGTCAGGAACAATCCAAACCCGATGCATTCATCGGTGAACATCTGCAGGCATTCCTTCTCGATCGCTCTGCGCCCAACTGGATCGGGGTTGTGCATCATTTCCGCGCAGTGTTCAAGATACCACTCGTTGCCCGGGAACGCTCCCGGAATCGTCAGCGTGTTGGAGTATCTGACGCCGTTCAGGAGCAAGTCTGCAACCCTTCTGTTCGGGGCGATGCCGGCACCGACCATGATCTCCCAACTTGCGTTCGGGTCATAGATCATCTGGAAGATTGTTGCGCCGTCATAGTTCTGGATCTCGACCTTGACTCCGATCTTGTCAAGCATGCTCTGCACGATTTCTGCCATCAAGATACCGTCTGCGGTGCCGGCCGTAACCATGACGATCGTCCTGCCCGTAAGTCCGGAGCTGTCCGCCAGTTGCTGTGCGAGCTCGAGGTTATATCCCGTCCTGTAGAAATCCGCCATATAGTCGTATTCCGGCAAATAGTCAAGCATGAAGTCCGGAACGACGCCGTGCATCAGTCTGCCTTTGCCTTCGTAAACCAGGTTGATGAGCACCCATGGGTCGATCGCGTGGTAGACAGCCTTTCTGGCATCCAAGCTCTTGTCGACGTCCCACCACCGATTGAAGAAGCTGTTCTCGCCGGAGTTGATCGACAAGCTGACGCCGCCGCCGATATAGCGCGCGTCCGTGTTGTAACCGGGCAGGGAGCTGACATAATCAGCATCGGCAAGCTGGATCATCGCGGAATCGATCATGCCTGTCGAAAGCGCGTTGACGATCTGGGAAGGCTCGGCCAAGCATCTGAAGTTGAGATACTTCATGGCGGGAGGCTTGCCCCAATAATCGTCGCGCCTCTCGAGGAATAGGTGGCTGTTGACGACATATTCGTTGAGCTTATATGGGCCGGTGCCAACTGGATGCGTCATCAGATCCTCTTCGTCAAAGCCCTCTTCGCAGTGAATCATGAACATTGTGCTGGCGGTGTCATGCATATAGTAGTAGCCGCCAAGCATATAGAGGTCCACGGTATATCTGTCATATGCAACAGTCCTTTCATCGTCCATAGACTGCACTCTGACAGAGTTGACGGGGATCGTTTTCCAATACTTCAATGAGAATACTACGTCGTCCGCAGTCATCTCGACGCCGTTGGAGAATTTGACGCCCTCTCTCAGCTTGACTCTCCAATGATCCGGAGCGAGCTCCTCATAGCTCTCCATGAGGACATAAATCATGTTGCCGTCTTCATCCATGTCCCACAGCGGCTCATAGATGCTCTGGAGCGCGTTGTACTGCCCGCCAGTGACCTGGCCGGGGATCAGGACGCCGGAGTCTTGCTGGTATGCAATGTTCAGCGTGTCGCGGACCGCTCCGCCTTGGTTGCTTTGCCCCTCGTTGCCTTGGGAGCTCTGGTTGTCGTTGCTGTTTGCATTGCTGTTTGTGTTGCTGTCCGTGTTGTTGTTTGCGTTGCTGTTCGAGTTGTTGTCAGCGTTGTTCGAGTTGTTGCCCGCGTTGTTGTTCGAGTTGTCGTCCGTCTTGTTGCACGCGACGATCGAGAACAGCATAACGACGCAAAGCAAGATCACTATCAGCTTACTCTTCTTCATTTCTTTCCTCCTATTATCTTTCTATTATATTTTGTTGCTTCTGCAACACGCGACAAAGTGGCTGGGCGAAGGCTCTTCCAAGACTTGGGCTTCCACGCACTCGGGGGCGGCGTGACGGCACCTGTCCATGAACCTGCACCCGGGCTTCGGGTTGATGGGCGACGTCAGCTCGCCCTGCATGATGATGCGCTCCCTGCGGTTGTGGATGCTCGGGATGGGGATCGCGGAAAGCAGCGCCTGCGTGTATGGGTGCATCGGATTTTGGAACAGCTCGTCCGACGGGGCCTTTTCGACCATCTGCCCGAGGTACATCACCATGATGTCGTCCGAGATGTATTTGACGACCGAAAGGTCATGCGTCACGAACATATATGCCAGCCCGCGCTCCTCCTGCAAATCCAGCATGAGGTTGATGATCTGCGCCTGTATCGACACGTCGAGCGCGGAAACCGGCTCGTCGCAGACGATGAATTTCGGCTTGAGCGCGAGGGCGCGCGCGACGCCGATGCGCTGCCGCCGCCCGCCGTCCAGCTCGTGCGGGTATGAGTTCTCAAAACGGTCGGCAAGGCCGACGGTGTCCATCAATTGCTTGACCTCCGCCCGCATCTCCGCCTTCGACAGCCTGCCCTCGATTTTCAATGGCTCCATGATCGTCTCGCTGACGGACATGCGCGGGTTGAGCGACGCGTATGGGTCCTGGAAAATGATCTGCATGTTCAGCCGCATGTCGTCAAGCTCTTTTTTGGACGGGTTGGAGACATCCTTGCCATCGAAGAAAACCTGGCCGTCGGTGATGTCGATGAGGTGCAGCACGGTGCGGCCGAGCGTCGTCTTCCCGCAGCCGGACTCCCCCACGACGCCAAGCGTCTTGTGCTCGTCCAGCGTGAAGCTGATGTCGTCGACG
Organism: Oscillospiraceae bacterium; assembly: GCA_009776905.1. GTDB lineage: Bacteria > Bacillota > Clostridia > Oscillospirales > Oscillospiraceae > WRMH01. The sequence continues at coordinate 17,632 of WRMX01000011.1, read as the reverse complement.
GCGTGCAGCATCCCTGCCTTGTTCTTGAAGTATTTTTTCAGATTCCTGACTTCCAGCATGGCCATAGGTTACTCACCCCCCTTTGGAAAGCATTTTACGAGGTGCCCGGGAGCTATCTCCGCCATACCCGGGGGGTCGATGGCGCATTGCTCCGTCGCGTCGGGGCAGCGGTCGTGGAACTTGCACCCTTGGGGCAGGTTCGTCGGGTCGGGCATCAGACCCTTGATCGGCTTCAGCCTAGGCTCGGTCATGTCCAGCTTCGGCAATGAATTGAAGAGCCCCAATGTGTATGGGTGGGTCGGGTAGTCGAATATCTGCTCCAGCGTGCCATATTCGACGATCTCCCCGGCGTATACGACGGCGACGGAGTCGCAAATGTCCGCGACCACGCCGAGGTCGTGCGTAATCATGATGACGGAAGTGTCGAGCTTCTCCTTCAGCGACTTCATCACTTCCAGCACCTGCGCCTGGATCGTGACGTCGAGCGCCGTCGTTGGCTCGTCCGCCAGAAGCAAGATCGGGTTGCACGCGAGCGCCATCGCGATGACGACGCGCTGCTTCATCCCGCCGGAGAACTGGTGCGGGAACTCGGAGTACCTTTCAGACCTGATGCCGACCATCTCCAGCATGTCGCAGGCCTTGATCTCCGCCTCCGCGCGGGAAACCTTGTTGTGGAGGCCTATCGCCTCCGCGATCTGGTAGCCGACCTTCTCGATGGGGTTGAGCGCCGTCATCGGGTCTTGGAAGATCATCGCGATTTTGTCGCCCCGGATCTTCCGCATCTGCTGCTCGGTCATCTTCATGATGTCCTGGCCCTCAAAGAGGATGGTGCCGCCGCAGAACTTCGCGGGCGGAGTCTGCAGAATGCGCATGATGGCGCGGGCGATAGTCGTTTTGCCGGCCCCCGTCTCGCCCACCAAGCCGATCGTCTCCTTGCGCTTGACGGTGAGGTTTAAGCCGTTGACGGCGTGGATGACCGCGTCGTCAGTATGGTATTCAACGACCAAGTCATTGATTTCGAGTATGTTTTCATCCATTCCGTCCACCTCAATTCTTCAGCCGCGGGTCGAGCGCGTCGCGCAGACCGTCGCCCAACAGATTGAACGCAAGAACGGTGATCATGATGCAGATGCCGGGATACAGCGCAAGCTCGCCGTGGTCTCTCATGATGTTGCGCGCGTCAGAAACCAACGCGCCCCACTCGGGGATCGGCGGCTGGGCGCCGAGACCTATGAAGCTGAGCCCCGCGCCGGAGAGGATGCCGCTGCCGATGCTCATTGTGGTAGAAACAATTAAAGGAGAAATGGCATTGGGGATAATATGCTTGCGGATGATGCGGGCACTTCTGGCTCGAATAGCCTTGGCAGCCTCGATATATTCCATTTCGCGGACAGTGAGGATCGAAGCACGCATGAGCCTGGCAGGCCCGGGTATCATGCTGATACCTATGGCCAATATCGCGTTCTTGAGGCTCGGCCCCATGACGGAGGCGAGCGTGACGCAGAGCAGGAACATCGGAATGCTCTGGTATATATCAAGAAACCTCATAATTAATGTATCGGTCCAACCACCGTAGAACCCGGCGACAGCTCCGATGATGACGCCAATAACGGTCGACACGGCCACAGCGATGATTCCCAGTTGGAGGGACTGTTGAGCGCCGTATATCAGCCGGCTCAAAGTGTCGCGGCCCAGCCTGTCGGTGCCGAGGAGGTGGACGGCGCTTGGTTTGGCATATGGAGCGGTGTAGTCTTGCAGGTCGTATGGATACGGAGCCAGCACGCTGGCAAAAACAGCGACAAGCACGACGACAGCAATGACAAACAGCGACACGACAGCAGCTTTGTTCTTCTTAAGGCGCCGCCAAATCTCGCCGAATCTCGACTTCTTTTTCTTCTTTTTCTGTTCGTCCACTATGCCACCCCCTTAGTACTTTTTTTCTTTCGAGTCACATATTGCGAACGAATCCTAGGATCGACAAGCGCGAATGCAAGGTCGATCAGCAGCAATACGACGGCAAACAATGCCGACATGAAGAACACGCTTGTTTGAATGACGGGGTAGTCTCTTGCGCTCAAAGCGGAAAGGGTATAGCTGCCGAGGCCGGGAATGGAGAAAATGACTTCGGAAATCATCGAGCCGCCCATTGCCATGCCGAATATGCCGCCGACGATCATTATGACAGGGATAACGGCATTTTTAAGCGCGTGCCTGTAGAGGACCTTTAATTCGGTCTGCCCTTTGGCGCGCGCGGTTGTTATATAGTCCTGTCTGATGACTTCCAGCAAGTTTGACCTCATCTGTCTGGCGATGGTCGCGGCAAAGCCTAACGCGCCCGTGAGAGATGGCAAAATCCATCCCTGCCATTTGTCGACGCCCGCTACAGGCAAAATGCCCAGCTTGACGCACAGCAACTGAATGAGCATCAATGCAAACCAGAATCCGGGCATCGACACGCAGAATAGCGATCCAAAGATTGCGGCGTTGTCCTTCCAAGAGTATTGATGCGTCGCGGCATAGATGCCCAGCGGAATCCCGATGAAAACCGCTAGTATCAGGCTGATGAAAACGAGCATGAGCGAATATGGGAATCGTGTCATAATTTCTGTCATAACGGGTCTTTTTGTTCTGAACGATTTGCCAAAATCACCTTTTAGGATATTGCTGATGTAGTTGACATACCTGACGGGGAGCGAGTCGTTGAGCCCCATCTCTTGCCTGAGCTCCTCGACTTCCTCTTCTGAGGCATCATTGCCCGCCATCAGTCGCGCGGGGTCGCCTGGAGTGATCACGATGAACAGCAGCACTATGAACGTAATGCCCAGCAGCGTCGGGATCATCAGCAACAAGCGCCTGATAATGTACCTTAGCATATTCCTCCTCCTAATGTTTTCTACCTTGATGTAGTGACTTTGCTGTGCGGAGATTCTGCTTGGGGCCGGCTTTTTGTGCAGGGTCTACAATTGCGTTATTGTAGCTTAATAATAGCTTGTTGTCAATACGTAGGTTAGATAATTTTCAACGAAAAAACACAGGAAATCTGCCGTATCACGCTATACAATGTAAGGATTCGGATCTGTCAGAAGTTTCAGAATATATTCATCAGTAGGCTGCAGGATTTTGCCAAAAGCGCCAAACGAAATGTGGAGGTTGTTTTTGTTGCCGTCGAACATCGTCGTGCCGAAAGCCCTGCCCGTCAATGTCACGCGCTTGTAATTCTGCAAGAACGCCATCGTGTTGCTCCTGAAACCGAACGCGGGGCCGATGATCTTCTCGGCATTATACTCCGTGAGCGAAAACAGATACATCCCTTCCTTGATCTTGATATAAGCCGTAGGCTCGTCGGAAGAGGGTAGCTTTGCCAATGCCTCGTTGAATGTGCGAGACGATGCCTTTTCGGGCGGATAAGTGATGCGGTAGTAGTCAGAGCAATAATAGACATGCACCGTCGTCATTTCGCTGCCATAAAACCATTGCACGATAGTCCCTGTGAGATCGTTTGTATAACCATGCCTCGGATAAATCTTTGGCTCGACGCCCTCGCGCTTGATTTCGCCAAACTCATACTTTGGCTTGATAAGGTATTCATATTTCGGATGCTCGCCGATGATGGCAATGATGCGGGTCACGAGCCAATTCTCGAGATCGATCACCCACGTGTGATTTGTGCGCATAGCAGCGCCCGCAAGCTCATAACTCACAAGATATGTCGTGTCGTCGCCTTTGTGGCACAGATAATTGACTGCCTTTTGAGGCTGCTCGTTTTCAAAATTCCATTCGACAGTTTCTTTGTCTATGAAGCGCAGGGTGTAATCGATGCCGTCATCCATGGAAAAATCGAATGTCTGTCCCACGAGTTCGTAGTTTTGCGGCGCATCGTATTGAGCTATGCCGCCCGCTCCGTATTGGTTGAATTCCCTCATGTCCATATTGTTGACTCTCCTTTTGTTAAATTTTTGCTTGCCGTGCCCTCATTATTCCATATGTCGGATGATAAATCAATAGCGGCTTTGAAATTATTACGAAATTATTAAGGGCTTCTTAGCTTGTATTGGCTATAATGATATGGTATGATGGCGGTAAATAGATATGACATGAGGAGGTTCGATATGGTAAACGCAAATGAAACATTCCCGCACCTGCTCTCTCCGCTCAAAATCGGCAACGTGATGTTCAAAAACAGAATGTTCGGAGCGCCGATCAACTCCGCGGAAATCGACTACGACGGCCAGCCCACAATCGCCGGCGTTATGTATTTTGAACGCAAAGCGATGGGTGGCGCAGCGGCGATCACGGTCAGCGAAGTCGATGTGGATCCTGACGAGTATAAGCTCGGACGATGGCCCCGCGAGATCACAAGAATGAGCAACTACAACTACTCGCGCGTCGCGAGCGCTATCGCCCGCCAAGGAGCCGTCGCGGTGGTGGAACTCCAGTTCGCGGGCATCAACTCGCACAGCAGCGACCCGCTCTGGGGCCCTGTGGAAATGGAAATGGGCAACGGGCGAAAGGTCGTCGCTATGTCAGATGAGCGGATCCTTGAGGTCATCAACGGGTTTGCTCATGCAGCCGCGGCCGCTAAAAGAGCCGGGTTCGAGATGGTCAGCCTGCACGGCGCCCACGGATTTGGCCTGCAGCAGTTTATGTCGCCGACTATCAACACCCGCACGGACAAATGGGGCGGCAATCCCGAAAATCGTTGCCGCTTCCCCGCAATGGTCATCGCGGAGATCAAAAAGCTATGCGGCGAGGATTTCCCCGTCGAGATACGCATCAGCGGCCACGAGATTCTCGAAGGCGGTTACGGCATCGAAGAGGGGTGCCGCATCGCCGAGCAGTTCGATGGGCTTGCTGATATCATCCATGTGTCCGTCGGCGCTATCGACCGCTATAAAGCGGGCACATTCGCGCGCACTCATCTTAGCATGTTCTACCCCCATGGCAGGAACGTCGAATATGCTGCTGAAATTAAAAAACATGTCGGGAAGTCGCTCGTCGCCGCTGTCGGTGGTTTGAGCGACCCATATTATATGGAAGAAATTCTCGCAACAGGGCAGGCGGATATAGTCTATATGGCGCGCGGGCTTGTCTGCGATCCCGAGCTGCCAAACAAAGTCCGCAGCGGGCGGCCTGAAAGCATTCGCAGATGCATGCGGTGCCTCAATTGTTTTGCCGAGGGCGTCGGCCATGGCGACATCGTTTGCGCGCTCAATCCGGAAATCGGGCGTGAAAGGGAAGTCTACTACTCCCTCCCGGAGGTTACAAGGCAGCGTGTCCTCGTGATCGGCGGGGGCATTGCGGGCATGCAGGCTGCATTGTCGGCGGACAGCTTCGGCCATGATGTCATTTTATGCGAAAAAAGCGGCGAGCTCGGGGGGCGCATTCTTTGCGAAAAGGATGTTCCTTTCAAAAAACGTTTGCATGAGTATATCATGCAGCAAAGCGCGCTGGTTTTTAATTCCGGCATCGATTTAAGGCTCAATACCGAAGTCACGCCGGCGTATGCCCAGGCAATCAAGCCTGATGTCATCATTGCTGCATTGGGTTCAGAGCCATTGACTCCCAATATTCCGGGCATTGGGGGCGAGAATGTGCATCAAGCAATCGATGTCTTTGTCGAGCCTTCTCTGGCTAAGGGCAAGGTTGTCATTCTCGGCGCCGGGTTTGTCGGCACGGAGCTGGCGATTTTCCTCCGCGATGAATATGGCATCACTGCCGATGTGGTTGAACAGTTCGGGGATATCAGCGATGGCGGCAACAGCACCCACAAGCAGGCAATACAAGATATCATCGCGCAAAGAGGCATTCCTATGCATTTCTATACAAAAGCAGTGGAGATAACATCGGACGGAGTGCGGTGCGAGGGCGCTGATGGCGAGTCATTTTTCCCTGCCGACACCGTGATTCTGGCTGCCGGGATGAGGCCTCTCCAAGAAGAAGCGGTCGAGCTCGGCCGTTGCGCCGGCGTTTTCCATATGATCGGCGAGTGCAGGAGGCCCGCGAATATCCTTTACGCCACAAGCACCGCGTATTCTGCGGCAAAGCTCATCGGCCGCCGGATGTAAACGCCGAGCGCAACGCCGGGCGCTCTGCATTATGCGTGGCAGCTTCGTGTTTACTGCATCAACGTTTTCGTCTTATCGTGCGCTTGTTGGTCATTCATATCCATAACATAATAATAACAAAAATATTTATTATAAGGAGAGATTCACATGACACCAAAAGAAAACTATCTCCGCATGATGCGAGGAGAGATCCCCGAGTTTGTGCCATCCGGTTTCTACGAGCCGTATAGCCAGGTGGTCGAGGACGAGCTGCTGACTCCGAGGATGGCGCCCGACGGCCCCATCGTCACGGCGCTCGGCGTCAAATATGTCGGCGCCGGCGCGGACCTTATGTTTGGCGCCATGCCGGAGCCGAATCATGTCATCATAGACGACATTTCAAAATGGCGCGATAAGCTGAAGATCAAGGATGTTTCCGACCGCGATTGGGAGAGCTACTATAAAAACGCAAGCAAGGATTTTGACAGGGAAAACAAATGCGTTGGCGTCGGCGGCGGAGACTATTGGCTTACGCTTGTCAGTCTGATGGGTTTTGAAGGAGCGCTGCTCGCAATGTTTGAAGAGCCGGAGGAAGTCATTGAGCTTCTCACGGAGATTTCCAAATTCTATACGATGGTTCTCAAACAACAAATCAAATACCTCAAACCGGAGGTCTTGGGGCTCATGGACGACGATGCGGCATATCGCGCGCCATTCTTCTCGGTCGATATGTATAAAAAAATCTTTAAACCTTTCCACAAGCTCCATGCGGACATCGCTCTCAACGAAGGCATGGTCATCAGCAGGCATGATTGCGGGAAGTGCGAACAATACATCGACGATTGGCTGGATATCGGCATCACGGAGTGGAACTCCCCGCAGGATTCAAACGACTTGCCCGGAATCAAGAAAAAATACGGCAACAAACTGGCATTTCCCGGCGGCTGGACCGGGCGGCACCTGCTCGAAGAAAAGGCGAGCGAAAAGGAAATCAGAGATTCGCTTGCGGAATATGTCGATTTCTACGCTCCGGGCGGCGGATTCACATATGGCGCGATGGTGATGGGTCCGATGGACGACCCCGATGCCAATAGAAACCGCGAGATCGTTAAAAACTTCTACTATGATTACGTCAAAGATTGGTACAAAAACCACTGAGACAAGCGACACCATCTATCCGGAACTGGAAAGATAGCTTGCGCTGGCAGCGGTCGGCTAGGATACGATGATCACGATTCATGAACTCGTTTCGTTGTCATTACGAATCCGCCGGTTACAAATACTATATTAAAGGGGAGACACTTATGAAAGATTTCGCAGGCAAACTTGCATTCATCACGGGTGGCGCATCCGGCGCCGGTTTTGGACAAGCGCAGATTTTTTCCGAGGCAGGCATGAAAGTAGTCATCGCTGACGTACGGCAAGACCATATGGACAAAGCTGCCGCGCATTTCAAGGACAAAGGAGCCCAAGTTCATTTCATCAAGCTGGATGTCATGGACAGAGACGGCTGGGCCGCCGCTGCCGATGAGACAGAGCGTGTTTTTGGCACTACTCCGGACCTATTCATCCAGACTGCGGGCGTTAACACATTCGGTCCTGTGGAAGCGTCAACGTTTGAGGACTTTGACTGGGTCGTCGGCGTCAATTTTTGGGGCGTCGTCAATGGCCTCGTCACATTTGTTCCTCGCATGATCAAAGCCGGCAAGGGCGGCCATATAACCACAACCGTTTCTATGGGAGCATTCGGCGCCGGCGCTGCAATAGCTCCGTATGCAGCGGCCAAAGCCGCAGCGCTCAATATCATGGAGAGTTATTACCAGGCATTGAAGCCATATGGCATCGAAGTTTCGGCGATGGTGCCCGCGAACATCAACTCCAATATTAACGATGGAGCCTTGAAGACCCGCCCCGAGCATCTCAAAAACACCGGGTACAATATCACGGAGGAGACCGCAGAGTTCATGTACACCTCCATGCAGCAATACGGCCTCGACCCGCGCGAGCTTGCCATGCGCCACAAGAAGGGCATCGAAGACGGAGTGTTCCTCATCGTGCCGTATCCGAGCGGGGCGAAGCTGTTTGAGAGCATGCTGCAACGATTTGCCTTATACACCACCGTTGAAGGCATGAAAGAGCTCGAAGAGCGAATGATGCGGCCTCCTTCAGAAGAGCAAAAGAGGATGACGCTTGAAACAGAAGGATATGACAGGAGCACTCTCGTCCTTCCAAAGAGCATGGACGATGTCGGCGCTGTCAAAGCGAGGAAAGACATCGACTGGGTAGACCCGTCCAAGAGGGCAAAATAACGCAAGGAGTGACGTATATTGAATTGGCATGAATATGTTAATGAGACAGGAAAGGTGCCGCAATGGCCATATCAAGTCTCATACGGAAAGGAAGTCGTCGTCAATACAGATGTTCTTGTCATCGGCGGTGGCGTTGCGGGCTGCAGGGCTGCTATCTCCGCGCTGCAAAAAGGAGCGAGCGTCGCTGTGATGGACCGCGGGTTCAGTAAGCGCAGCGGCATGGGCGGAGCAGGAGTGGACCATTGGCATGGAGCTGTCAGGAACCCATGTTCTAAAGTCACGCCTAAAATGTATTCCGAAGCCGCGATGGACGCGACCGACGGATATACAAACGGCCTTGCCCGATATATCGTCGGCATGGAAGGATGGGACACCTTACTTGAAACGGAGAAGTTCGGCGTCCAGATTAGGGACGAAGACGATGAGTTTCAAGGCAGCATGTTCCGCGATGAGGAGACGAAGCTGCTGTTTGCATATGACATCGAAAACAAGCATTGCCTCCGCATATACGGTTACAACATCAAGCCATGCGTTGACAAGGAAATGCGCCGTCTCGGCGCGCAGGTGTTCGACCGCACATGCGCCACGTCGTTGCTGACAGAGGGCGGCAAGCAGGGCGCGCGCGTCATCGGGGCGACCGGCGTCAACGACAGGACCGGCGAATTTTATATCTTCAAAGCGAAAGCCGTCGTAATCTGCACGGCGCAGGCCAGAAGCAGGCTTTGGAGCTTTGCGCCGGAGCTGACAGTCAGCCAGTCCATGGCGGATCTCAATAATACTGCGATGGGGCACACGATCGGCTGGCGCGCGGGAGCTGAATTCGTCGGCATGGAGATGGTCACATTCGCGATCACGGGCATGGGCTACGCTCCATACAGCACCGGCAATGACAACAACACATATCAGGGCGCCCCTGTCGTCGACAAAGACGGGAAGGAGGTCTATTACTCCTACCCGGACGGGAGACTGATTTACAACGAGGAAGATATATTCAAATCGGGCGAGGAAGGGTCGTTCGTCATCGGACACGGCATCGCGCTGGACAATGGATATAAACCCAAATACATGGCGACGGTGGGTGACCGCGACGTTGGGAAGAAAATTACCGCAGGCGAATATAGTCAGCCGTTTTATAATGACTTCACCTTGCTGAGCCCGACATCCCGGCGGATTATATTCGGCCTTATGCTCGCGCACGAGGGCAAGTGCCGCGTGCCGATATACCAAAACCTGACATCATGGGGCTTCGACCCGGATAAGGATATGTTGCAATACCCCGTTGGCGATTATGGCGCAATGGGTCTGGGCGGATCGTGGATGGGACCCAGCCATTCGCCGCCAAACTGGAGGTCGGGATATGGCGGCTTCCTCGTCGATTGGCGGCTGCAAACATCTCTCCCGGGGCTGTTCGCTGCGGGCTACGGTCCTCTCCCGAACGCGGGCTGCCATGGCGAAGCCCATACGACCGGGCGCTATGCTGGCAGGCAGGCGGCGGTGTTTGCGTCTAAAAACAGCGAGATTGAGCCGGATGCGGAGCAGATAGCAAAAGAGAAAGCCCGCGTATTCGCTCCGGTCAATAATCCCGGCGGCGACATCGGCTGGAAAGAGTTCAATTATGCTGTCGCGCGCATAATGCAGGATTATTGCGGGGCGTATAAGACCGAGCACACGTTAAACATGGGCATCCGCAGGATGCGTGATTTGCTCGAAACCGAAGGCGAGCGCATGTATGTCTCTAACCCGCACGAACTGGCGCGCGCCGTCGAGAGCATTTCGCTCGCGGAGCTTGGCATCGCATATATGCAGGTCGCGCTTGCAAGGACGAAAAACGTGCCGAGGCTCAGTTTTGCCCGGAATGATATTTCCGAAGTGGAGGAGACCGGGAATTGGAATCCTGTCCATCTGGAGGACGGCAAGGTCGTCTCGCGATATTTGTCCGTCAACTTCCATTTGCAAGAGCCATATGCGCCAACTCTAGAGGAGAATTATCAACGATACGCAGAAGTTTGACTTGACGTGAGGCTCGCGCCCCGCAACTTAGGAGCTTGGGGCAAAAGCCCGAAACGTATGTATTTTGGCAAGATTTTTGCCGGTTTGCGTTAAATTTCCATGAAATACGCTATGTATTCCTACGCTACGAAAATTCGCAGGCCTGAATGAATCAGGCCTGCGAATTTTATCAACCTCTGCGCCTCCGCGCCGGGATATCGCGCCGCGCCGGGATACCGCGCACCGCGTCGGAGCACCTATTGACAGTTATCTTTTGATCTGCATATACAGCTCATCCCCGGCAGACGGCTCCGCTATCGACACCTCATCGTCATAGACGCGCAGCTTCTTGCCATCGACGACTTTTTGCGTGATTTTATAACGCTTGTCGTTGTGCGGATACCATGGGATGAAACAAACAGGCTTGCCAACCTTCTTAATCGTCACAGCGCCGCGCCACATGCCTGCAGGGATAACCACAATGCCGGGCCTGTCGAAAGTCAATGCCTGCATATTATCCGGGTCTTCTCCGACCATGACCTCGATCTCCGCATCGAAACAACCATATGCATCGACCACATCGGTCCCCGAAAACCACAGATACTCCGTAATTTGCCCATTGGAAACAGGCTCGTCGTCGCCAAGCTTGCAAGGCTTTGTGACAATGTTGAAGCTGAACTGCCTGTCGGTTTCCGGCATATCCTCGATCCCCTTGAAAACAGCCCTTGGACTCATCACCGCATCACCAAGTTTATGGAAATCCTTTTTCAATTCCATCACGCAGTCCTTATATTTCCCCGCTGTCGACTGGTTCTTATACAGCGGCTCGACCAAATCATTGATCTGCTGCTCTGTCTGGTCAAAGCATTTGCCGCAATATGTGCACAACCTGTTCTCAGGGTCTTCGACGCAAGGATGCACCCAGTTATCCTTCTCATAATAAATATCGGGGTTGCCATCCTCATCGACGCGCGGGTACACCCTGCCATGCGAAACTCCGCCGTACCACAGCATGCTGTTGAGACCCCTGACTACTTTTTTGTAATAGACCGGGCAATGCCACACGCCCGCAGGCACACGGACGAAAGTAGGCGTTGTGATGCTGTAAACTTCCATCGATTCCGCGGTATCTCCGATGAAAATATCGACCTGGAATTCGGAATCCCAAATGTTGTCCAAATCGGCGCCGGTGAAAATGAAGTAGTTGTCAGACCCATCGTGGATGTGCGGGATGTCCATGAAGCCGATTTTGCTCGCGACAAGGAACCCCGCGCCGAAGCTCATGCCCGGCTCCATGCTGTAATACTCCATGCGAGGGCTTGTGAAGCTGGTCCAATATTTCTTTGCGTCTGATGCTATGAACGGTTTGAATAAGTTCTCCAGGTTGCTCATTAGTGTTCCTCCTTAAAATAATGTGGCCTTAACACGTTACAATCCGCGGCTGTAGCTTGAAGTCCGCAATCTACAGCCCGCAACCCGCAGCCGCAGAGCGAATATGATGCTACATTATACAGCACCGATATCATATGCTGCAACAAAAGCTTTATGCGTTGCGTTCATAATCGTCTTTGGCGCGACGCAATCGCCGATTTGGTGAAACTCATCGGCGCAATCATGCAAAGCGATCGCCTCATCGAGCAGAGGCCTTTGCCCAGTGGCATACACGACCGTATCGGCAGCAAACCTAGCTGTTCCATCAGCACATTCAACTATGACCGCATCACCGGTAATTTCCGTCGTATTCGACGAAAGGCGCACATCGACGCCCAATCGATCGATTTCCATCATTAGCGCGACAGTATGCAAAACCTCCTCCGTTGTGAGCTTGTCTTCCACCTCGATGACTGTCGCTTTGCGTCCCAACATGCTTAAATACACCGCGAGCTCCAGCCCGACAAGCCCTCCGCCCAAAATCACGACATTCGTCCCGACGCTGTCAGCGTTTATATACGCATCTTCCGCGCCTATCACGTTTTTGCCATCTATCCCCGGAATGGCAGGCTTAACAGGGCGGGCGCCAAGCGCAGCGATGATAACATCGGGCTTTAAAGCTTTAGCATACTCCGGAGTGACCTCCGTATTCAAGCGAACATCAATTGCGGAACGCGATATGACCAGCACTTGCCGTGCAATATAGCCGGCGAGATGCTTTTTAAAAGGCACCTTATCCTCGCATAAAAGCGCGCCACCTAATTTTGGACCTTTCTCGCAAAGGATGACCTTGTGCCCACGCTCCGCTGCGGTGATCGCCGCCTGCATGCCCGCAATGCCGCCTCCGGCAATGAGAACTGTCTTTTTGGCGAGAGGCGGAGGCGCCATCAGCACCTCGCGCTCACGAGTGGTTGTGGGGTTGATCGAGCAAAAATGCGACCCGAGCCTTGTCCCCGTCCTGTAGCATTGCATGCAGCGGATACATTCCAGAATCTCATCCTCCCGGCCGGTGCGCGCCTTAATAGGCAGATTGGGGTCTGCAAGCGATTGCCTCGCGATGTGAATAATATCAGCAACACCGGAAGCGAGAGTATCCTCCATATGCTGCGGATTGGAAAAGGAACCAACAGTTCCGACATAGCAATTGACATGCTTTTTGATCTCCGCAGCATATTTCGAGTTGACGCCATCCTCAAGGAACATGCTCGGGTGTGAAATAGTGACAGACTCTCTGATTTCATGAGTGCCTGCCGACACATGAATAATATCGGCGTAACCATCAAGCGCTTTTGCAAACCTGACGCCTTCGTCAATATCATAACCTTCGTCGCCTTCGGTCCATTCAGCGCCGCTGATGCGAATTTCAAGCGGAATATGCGGCCCGACAGCGCGGCGGATCGCCTCCATCACAGAAATGGTGAAGCGCATACGGTTTTCGACGCTGCCGCCCCACTTATCTTTTCGATGATTCAGGTGGCTCGACATAAACTGGTTCAACAACCATCCATGGCCGCCATGGACCGTGATCATCCCAAAACCAAGGCTTTTTGCAAACGCTGCAGATTTTGCGAATTTCTCGATGACATGCTCGATCGTCTCTTCGGACATTTCGATGACATCAGCAGCAGCGCCGTATGTGCCTGCCTTCATCTCCGACGGGCCGTATAACGGCTTGCCCGCGAGCAGCATGCCGCGAGCATATATGCCCGGGTGCTGAAGCTCGACCGAAGCGATTGCTCCATGGCGAGCGATTGCCCCTGCGAATGTCGCCAAACCGGGCAAAGAGCCGGGGTCATCAAGCTTTGGAAGCACCGATCCTTTCATCCCGGTCTCGCTGTCGACAATGCAGTCGCCAAGGCACACAGCCGCCATCCCCCCACGCGCTTTGGCCTCGAAAAAAGCGACGCAATCTGCATTTGGGTATCCTGTCGGGTCCACATTATAAAACCCTTGCGGCGCCGCGAAAATTCGATTCCGAAAAACTGTCCCCCTGATCACCAGAGGCTGGAATAAATGCGGATACTTATCCACGCTCAATACTCTCACTCCATTCAAAAGAAATTCTATTGTTTGCAGCCACTCATGTTAAACTCATATTGTTGCCGGGAGAATTCGTGCTTCGTAAGTTCTAATGGCATCCCTACTCATCCGGCAACACACCGTTTTCTTCTGCCCACTCCTCAGCGAGTTGGAGTTAGCAATCCTCGCCAATCATCCTAAAGATATCGCTTAGTGCCATTTCCTCCATGTTGCCCCTCCTCAAATACCTTTCACAAGGCTTGCACAAGACCATTACGCCCACATCGGATATATCATATTTCGGCAATGGCGCATCATACTTGGCGCTGGCTTCTCTGATCTTGCATTATTATGAACGCTCCTCCAAAAGATTGGCACCCACAGATTGATAAAGCCCCCTGCGCATTTGCGGTCAGCCCGCACTGTAGGCGACAGTCAATACCTCAATGCATCTATCTGCTAATTCCGGTGTTAACCGGGTAGCGGTTTGAACAAAATGTTCACCCAGATCTTTTAGCGTCATATCGTCAATAGCAACATATCCTTTTATCTCCGGATGCTCATGCAGATATAGAAGTATCTCAATCTCTCGCGTTCGGTATTTCATGTCATCGCCTAAATTCAGAATTGCAATATAATGGGACAGGTCATACGTACTCTCCAAATAAGGTGTACTGTCCACAAAATACCGATCAAGTTCGTGTATGCGGAAGAAATCTATCATCCGATCGTTCGTTTCATCTCGCCACGAAGAAGAAAGAACGATTCCGGCGTCGGCAGTATCCAACACCCGTTTGAGTTCACTGACTGCGTGCACATCCCAATCATAATAAACTGCTGCTACATCATATTTATCGTATTGCCGATAATCAACACCAGTTTTCTGAAGCAATTCCTCATAAACTTTATCCATGTCACCTTTTTCAATATGGTCAAATCTATACTGCGTAAAAGGCTGTAACACGCCATCAATATCAAGAAATACTACTTTTTCAATCATGATAGTCATTCTTCCCATCAGTAATCTTTTCTACAGCAAATAACATCAAATAGCATGTCAATTTGATGTTATGGGTCAGCTGCCAAAGCACAAAGCTTTCCTCCATGCGGATAGCTTTTCATCGAAAGTCAGGGCGGCAAGTGCGGGACTTGTTGACGGTGCGTAGAGCGCCGGAATTGGAAGTTCACTGAAATATCGACGGTATTCTTTTTCTGCTTTGCGCCCGTTCAAAACTATCCGTCTGATGTTGGGGTAATCTTTTAGTAATCCATCAATATCATTTGGTATTATATCGGTCAATTTAATATCGGCTGCGCCAATTCGCTTGGCAGAGCCGCATACATCCCACAGCGCAAGACTCTTAGATAGAATGAACTCACAGCGGAGGGAATAATCCTCAATAAGCGTCTCCCCATAAATTGCGTATATAATTCGCCAAAAAGTGTTTCGGTTGTGCGCATAATACTTCTGTTCCCGCAACGACACCACCCCCGGCAAACTGCCGAGTATCAGCGTTTGCGATTGCGAGTCTATTAGTGGTGCAAATGAGTGTTCTCGGTCCATTGCATCATCCTGCTTTCTGTATTCCTACTCCCACTCAATCTTAGCGACCGTGGTTTAAACAGTTTTGTTTAGATGATTTGGCTCATGGTATTCTGATTACCTGTATTATCCATATCCGATGGGCTATCTGATTTTTTGTTGCCATATTGTTGCCGGGGTTAATTGATTCTGCTCCTGTTATTTATTCCTATCTGACGACAATTATATAAAGATACGAATTTTATAATCATAGAAGTCCTCGTCTGACAATTGTATTTCATCCTCACGATACGCTTCTTCAACTTTCTTTACTGCTTCATCTGCTGTTTTTGCGTCTACCTCAATTGCCTTAGTGTATATTTCTTCAACGTCCACAATAAACTTCATAACTATGTCCCCCAAATACTTGATGCAGCTCCTTTTGCAATACAAACGGAATGCTTTCACGTACTTATAATTAGTGCGTGAACCTCTCGATTTTCGTATCGATGTAGTCAGAACTGTCTAAAACGATTTCTTCATTTCTGTACATTTGTCTTACTGCTACTACCGCAGATTGTTCATCTTTGGCTTCGACTGCTACTATTCTTTGCAGAGTTTCTGTTATTTCAACTTGATATGTCATTGTTGACCTCGCAATTAGTACTTTCTGATACCGCTATAGAGTTTCTGCGCGGTTTCGCCGGTATTCCAGGCTGTGTGTGTCAGAGAGCAGTTTGTAGCTCTTGAACTTAACACGGTCTCTTATAGGTTTAAATACTGAACGAGTAATTATCTCGTTAAATTTACTGCGTCTATACTCATCGGCTATAATATAGAAATCTGCGCTAAAGTCCTGTAAGTCATAATACTTGAGCAATGAGTTCTGAATATCAGTTGAATGCTCAATCTCAAAGAAAGCACATGGCAAGTGGCGCTCGTTAAACCAGATAACATCGATTGTTCTTGCCCGGTCAACTATCTCGGTGTAAGAGAAGTGCAAGATCTCTTGTAAACTAGCGACTTCCTTGAGCGGTTTATTAATGTAAAGCCTGTTTTTATCCTGATTTGGTACATATGTATCTACATCTCTAAAGTTGCCTATTTCGACTGCTAAACCCTGATAATATGTATGGGAAAACGCATCTGGTTCCCGTTCGTTTCCAACTGCTATATCAAATCTAGCACGTATTTCTTCTTCATACTCTTTAAGTGCCTAAAGACCGGGTCGTAGCTTAAAAATATCCGGACTGTTCTGTACGATACGCCTAACAGATGCTTCTGGTGTCTTCGTCCCCCAAAAAGAAAAGTCTACTTCTGAGTTGAGCTTACCAAATGTTGCAATCCCGCCCAACCTTCTCATCGTGTCAATTACTTGCTGGGTCTGTGTCATGAATTATCACTCCCTCAAGACATTCGGTCACTATCTTTTACCATTCACATGACACATCATATTTTGGAATAAATGAGTCAGCCGTCAAGATGGTCATATTTTCTGTCATTGCTGTAGCGACGATTAGCCTATCAAAAGGATCACGGTGGACAAACGGCAAGGATTCTACAACTCTTNTATGGTCGGTAGTAATTGGAAATAACTCGATAGGCATTGTTTCCATCTTATCCATAAAAACACCTATTCCGCCATCCAACTCTGACAGTTTTCCGAGGCTCACTTTTATCGCCATCTCCCATAACGAGGCTATACTGATAAATAGAGTATTTTCGTCATTGCGTAATAGGGCTTTCGCAGTAGGTGACAGTTTCTCATGTTCATTGACCATCCAAAGAGCTGTATGTGTGTCCAGTAAAATCCTCATTCCATGTACTCCTTAAAGTCTTCCAGAGGTGCGTCAAAATCATCTGCCATCTTAAATTGCCCACGCATACAACCAAACATTGCTTCTCTTGACATTTTTACAGTCATTAACTGCGGTGCTACCAAGGTAAAAGGGATACCATTGTTATTGATAACGCTCCTAATGAAAATACTCAAAGCATTGGATGGAGAAATCCCAATGCCGGCACATATCCTATCAAACTGTTGCTTTGTATCCGCATCAATACGGGTCGAAACTTGTATTGACATAATATCGCCTCACTTTGTGATCATTTGTTGTCATTCTATCATGTGTGTCCGAAAATGTCAAATGTTTTCAACATGAAAACAACTATAAGTGAATAACTATTCACTATAGTAATCTCTATCTTGCACCGCTTATGGAAAGCTTTCCATAATTTGTGCACGATAGCATTCAAAAGAATCTCTTTAAATGCGTCAGGATGAAACATGAACTGCTCGATTCTATGTATCCCTTCAT
>WRMX01000010.1 GCA_009776905.1 Oscillospiraceae bacterium | reverse complement strand
AAACATACCTTGGCTTTTCCGCTGAGGATTTTGCGAAAACTGCCGAATCGGCGGGCGCTGACGCCATCGGAATCAACTGTTCGCGCAATCCGGCGGAGATGGTCGATACCGCGCTGCGGATCGCAGCGTCATCTAGCCTCCCGCTTATATTTAAATTGAACGCGGGCTTGCCTGATAGCGCTTCGGGCGAGTATAATGTGAGCGCCGAAGAATTTGCGATGCAGATGATCGCGCTTGTTAAAGCTGTGCGCGCGCAAGACCGCGACGCAGCGCGGGCTTCAAGCATCGGAGATGCCAGAGGCGGCGCGGAACCAGCAGGTTCTCCAAAGGCGCTGCGCAGGCAAATATTCATCGGCGGATGCTGCGGCACGACGCCGGATTACATCAGAGAATTAAGGAAAGCCATGCAAGCATGGGTTGAGGCATTATGACAAAAGCAGACAGCAAGGCATGGAGTGTGGCATTATGACAAAAGCAGACAGCAAGGCATGGAGTGTAGCATTATGACAAAAACAGACAGCAAGGCATGGAGTGTAGCATTATGACAAAAACAGACACCATTGGCATGGGCAGCGACGTGTTTTCCACAGCGGACATCCTGCTGCCGCATAACATCTCGATGGAAAAATGGAGCGTCATAGCTTGCGACCAATTCTCTTCCGAACGAGAATATTGGGAACGAGTTCGTACGTTTGCCGGAGACGAGCCTTCGACGCTCAACATGATCATTCCTGAAGCTTTCCTCTTTGACGCAGACGGAGATGCTTCTGCCGGGATAATCAGCGAAACGATGGAGAAATACAATGCTGACGGCCTGTTTCGCGTTGTTGAAGATTCTTTTATTTATATAGTCAGGACGCTCCCCGACGGAAGGGAGCGGTGCGGGCTGGTCGGCGCCGTCGACCTTGAGCAATATAGCTTCTCGGGCGGGGCCGCGCCAATTTTGGCCAGCGAAGGCACCGTTCTCGAACGCCTCCCCGCGCGAATCAGCATAAGGCGAGCGGCGCGTTTTGAGCTCCCGCATATCATGTCGTTTATCAGCGACCCCAATAAGACCGTCATCGAGCCGCTGGCCCAAATAGCCGGCGACTTGCCGCTGCTTTATGATTTCGACTTAATGGAAGGTGGCGGCCACATCAAGGGCATGAGGGTTTTTGGCGAGGCTGCGGAAAACGTCGCTGCGGCGCTTCACGCGCTGCAAGCCGACGGTGGCATTCTCTTGGTCGTCGGAGACGGCAACCACTCGCTCGCTGCGGCGAAGGTCTATTGGGACGAGATCAAGCGCGGCATGAGCCCGGATGAGCGGGCTGCCCATCCCGCGCGAAAGGCCTTGGTCGAGATCAACAATGTGTTCGACCCCGCCATCGACTTTGAAGCGATCCATCGCGTCGTTTTCAACGTTGACCGCGCGGATTTCATTCACGCGCTAGCGGAGGCCATGCCCGGGGGCAGCGATTACGGGCTGCGCTGGGTTTCCGGCGGCGAAAGCGGCATCGTCGGCGTCGCGGCAGGGTGCATCGGCGACATGCTTGACGGCCTCGTGGATTTCATGGATAATTATGCACGGGCAAAGAGCTGCGACATCGACTACATTCATGGAGCCGAATCTGTCGAGCATTTGGCGCGGTCTGAAGGCTGCGTCGGGCTTATCCTCCCTTCGATGGACAAATCGGAGCTATTCAGGACCGTCGCAAACGGCGGAGTATTCCCCAAAAAAAGTTTTTCCGTCGGGCACGCGAAGGACAAGCGGTATTACCTTGAATGCAGGGAGATCGTATAAGATGTAGTGCGCGGCTTCCCAGACGCGCCGATGTTGGGGCGAGGCTTGCCTCGACCGTTTTCCGGAGCATTGCGGGATGGGCAAGCCCATCTCCTACATAGGCGTTGCGTTAACCTGTTGACATAAGAATAACAACCGTGAATTTAGAGGTAAATATGTTGAAAGCGACGATGAAGCATTATAGGCTGCATAGGTTCATGTTCATTATCTTTCGCCGAACGGCAGGGCTGTATATCAAGCGCATGATGAAATATAAATGCGAAAAAAGAAAAGGCCCTGAAGCCCCGAGCATCATCATTGCCAACCATAACACGAATCTCGACCCAGTCCTCATAGCCATGAGCTATTCGCGCCACATGTAT
Source organism: Oscillospiraceae bacterium (assembly GCA_009776905.1). Lineage (GTDB taxonomy): Bacteria > Bacillota > Clostridia > Oscillospirales > Oscillospiraceae > WRMH01. The sequence continues at coordinate 32,488 of WRMX01000010.1, read as the reverse complement.
TTTTTAACGAGCGAGCACGTCCTGAGAAAGGGCATCGCGTCGCGGCTGCTGCGGTTCTTTTTGAACCCCATACCCATCAACAAGAGCAAGACGGACGCGAACGCGATCAAGGAAATGATCCGCAGGGTCAGGGCCGGCGGCAATGTCTGCTTTTTTGCCGAGGGCGACAGGTCGTTTTCCGGGACGACGGGGCCGATCACGAATTCCGCTGCCAAGCTGGTCAAAAAGAGCGGGGCGGACCTCATCACCTTTCGGCTGGAAGGCGGGTACTTCACGGCGCCCCGATGGGCTAGAAAGCAGCGCAGGGGCGGCATGCGCGGCAGGCACGTCAACCGCTACAGCAGCGAAGAGATCAAAACGATGTCGGCTGAGCAAATCACGCGGCTGATCGAGTCTGATATATATGAAGACGCTTATGAGCGGCAAAAGGCCAGCCTCATACGATATCGCGGCAAGAACCTCGCGGAGGGGATCGAGACCGTCCTGTATCTATGCCCCCGATGCGAAAAGCTCGGCACGCTGAAATCCGAGGGCGAGCGCTTCTTCTGCGGATGCGGTCTCGACGCGGTATATTCCGAGACGGGGCTGCTTGTCGGCGACGGGCTGCGGTTTTCCACAATCAGGGAATGGGACGAGTGGCAAACGGAAAAGCTCTCCGAAATCGTCGATGGCGCCGGGGATTCGCCGATATGCTCCGATGAGGGGCAGGTGCTGTATGTCGTCCGCACGGCCGCGGAGAGCCTGCAGGTGGGGCAGGGGACGATGGAGATTTCCCGCGATGAGTTCCATTGCGCGGGGCACAGCTTCCCCATGGAGCAGATCACCCGATTTGCGGTCACGGGACAGATGACGTTGATATTCGCGCTGCGAGACGGCACCTCATATGAGGTCTACAGCCAATGGCCCCGCAGCGCGTTGAAATATCGTGAAATATATCGTATACTGACGACCGGCAAAGCCACATAGCAATATCTCGTCCGAGCGTTGCATATTTCAAATAATATCGACTGACAGAAAGTAGGTGTTAATCAATGGACTTCTCCTCATCAAACACGGCGCTATGGAGCTTCATGATCCAACTGGGGGTCATCGCGGGGCTCGTGCTTGTCGCCAACCTGCTCCGCCGCAGGGTTCCTTTCATCAAAAAAACGCTGATGCCGACGGCCGTCCTGGCAGGTTTCTTGCTTTTGCTGCTGCGCTCGCTCGGCGTGGACATCGTGACATCGGAAACGCTGGAAATGCTCACTTACCACGGCATCGCGCTTGGCTTCATCGCGCTGTCACTACGCGTCGCCGATGCCGGGGACGCCGTGGGCGTCGAGCCCCTGACCGCGCCAAAAAGCGGTGCGCTCATCGTTTGCAGCTATACCGTGCAGGGGATGGCGGGGCTGATAGTGTCCCTCGCGCTCGCATATACGTTCATGCCCGGGATGTTTAAGGCATCCGGAATCCTCCTCCCGATGGGATATGGACAGGGGCCGGGGCAGGCGAACAACATTGGTTCCACCTACGAACAGACATATGGGTTTGTCGGCGGGCGGTCGTTCGGGCTTTCGCTGGCGGCGTCGGGATATCTTGTCGCATGCATCGTGGGGGTCATATACCTGAACGTCCTCGTGCGCAAAAAGAAGATAACAAGGACGGACGTGGAGATAGAGTCGGGGTCCGTCTCGGTCGACACCTTCCAGGACAAGGGCGAGGTGCCAATATCCGAATCTGTCGACAGGCTCAGCATTCAGATGGCGCTGGTCATAGGGGTCTACCTTGTGAGTTATCTCGCGATTGCGGGCATCAGCAAATTGGTCGCAGGGCTGGGCGAGGGGGTATCGAACACGGTATCGACGCTGCTCTGGGGGTTCAACTTCATCGTTGGGTCGGCCATCGCCTTGCTGCTGCGCGCGATACTAAAATCGCTTCGAAAGAATAAAATAATGACGCGGCAGTACCAGAACAATTATCTGCTGTCGCGAATTTCGGGGTTCGCCTTCGATTTGATGATAATCGCGGGCATCGGCTCGATATTGATCAGCGACCTGAAAGGGCTGTGGGTGCCTTTTATCTTGATGAGCGTTATGGGAACCGTCATCACGTTTGTCTTTCTGCAATGGATGTGCAAAAAGATTTATCCGGGATATTTTTACGAGGGGTTTCTGTCGATGTATGGGATGATGACGGGGACAATCAGCTCGGGGGTACTGCTGCTCCGCGAGGTGGACCCGTTGTTCCAGACGCCCGCCGCCAACAACCTCATTACGGGGAGCGGCACGGGCATCCTTTTCGGCATCCCGATGCTGGTGCTCGTCGGGCTCGCGCCGGTGTCCGAGGAGATGACGTGGCTGACGTTCGCGCTGCTGTTCGTTTATACGGCGCTGCTGGTTTTGTTCATGCTTAAGGCCGGAAAAAAAGCGCGGCGTGGCCGCGCTGAGTAGGGATGGATTGGGCTACTGGTCACGCCCTTGCGGTTAGATATTACGCAAACCGCTGATGGGGTGTGTTTTCACCGCCGGGGGCGACTGCATGAGCTAGGGCGTTTTAACCGCAGGGGGCTGTTTGCCGTCAGGCGCCGTCGTAATTGTGCCATACATTCTGCACGTCGTCGTTGTCTTCCATTATGTCGAGCATTTTTTCCATGTTCTTGATGTCTTCGGGCGCGCTCAGGGCGATATAGCTTTGCGGCACCATCTCGACCTGCGCGGAAAGGAACGCATATCCCGCGGCCTCTAAGGCCCCGCTGACTGCGGCGAGGTCGTCGGGGGCGGTGTAGACCTCATAGACGCTGTCGTCGGTCTCAATGTCGTCGGCTCCCGCTTCAAGGGCGTCGGTCAAAACGCTGTCTTCGTCGATGTCGCCATCCTCATTGTCGATGATGATGACGCCTTTGCGGTCGAAAGACCAGGACACGCAGCCGGTCGCGCCCATGTTGCCTCCGTATTTGTCGAAATGGTGGCGGATTTCCGCAGCGGTCCTGTTCCTGTTGTCGGTCATGGCTTCGACGATGACGGCGACGCCGCCGGGGCCGTAGCCTTCGTATGTGACGCGCTCGTAGCTGTCGCCGCCTCCCGCGCCGAGCGCCTTTTCTATCGTCCTTTTTATATTGTCGTTCGGCATGTTTGAAGCCTTTGCCTTAGCCACCGCTGCCGCGAGCCGCGTGTTGTTGTCCGGGTCGCCGCTTCCACCTTCCTTGACGGCCACGATCATCTCGCGCGCCACTTTCGTGAAGATTTTGGCCCTTTTTGCGTCTTGGGCGCCTTTTGCCCTTTGGATGTTGTGCCATTTTGAGTGTCCGGACATGCGACCGCCTCCTGTTGTTCGTTGTCGTAAATATAATACCATACCGGCCACATCATGGCAACAAACTTTTCACACGGCTTCACACGGTTTTTACACGCTGATAACATATTGTATACCAACTGTTTACGCTGAATATTTCTATATGAATATTCAATAATGCTTATTCATCACAATCTGTTTTTCCGTCAATTCTACCGTTATATTCGATACGATTTAATCAAAAACCACAAATCAAGCGTTTGTTTTCAATACCTACCGCACGTTGAAAAGGTTAACATAATTTTTCGTCATTTTGGCCTGTACAAATAGTTGTTAACATTACGCACATGGTTTTCCACACCCTTCAACCATAGCAATTGCAACGCATTTCGGCAAATACGCTTAAAATTCCCACGTCTTGCGAATGAATAAGCGGCATTTGGGCATGACGAGAAAACAGTTGACATAATGCAGCAATGAATATGTGGCGAATCTTTATCCATAAAAGAGAGGCGCTTGGCTATTGAAAACATGAGCGACGGTGTGTTACAATGGCAAAGTGCAGCGGAGGAAGCATTTAAGCAACTATCGTCGCGCTTCGTGCGTCCTATGTTGTGGGGTGGAACCCCACGTTTGATGATAAATATTTACTTGGGGGGTTATCTATTATGACAAGAGAAAAGCTACAAAAATTGGTGGACGACTTCAGCGACAATTCACCGACGAACTATCTCAGCATATACGACGAGTCGCAGGACGAGAACAATTACGCAAAGAACAATCTGATTCATGTGAACACCTCGGGCAAGTCGCTCTCCGAAGGGATTTCCGAGCTTGTGGGGATGAGGTTTTTCCAAAGGCCGATATTCTCGGCTGCGCGTGCTGACGACCCCGGTTTTGCGGAGATCAAGCGGCCTGAATTAGTCGGTGAGCATCACATGATGCCGCATGACTGGCTGCCTGAGGCAAAGACCGTCATATCGTTCTATTTGCCAATGGAGAAGGCCATCGTCGAGGCGAACAAGAAAGATCCCGTTGAGCCCGCGATGGAGTGGCTTTGCGCGCGCGTCGACGGCCAGAGGTTCCTTCTGGCGCTTGGCGCTGCCATCAGGGACGCTTTGATCGCCGACGGCTACAAGACCGTCACGCCATATACGGACGACAGGTTCGTCATGACTGCTGGGCCGGGACCGGGGCCGGGGCCGGGGCCAAGGCCCGGGGACATCGCCGTGCCGCCGTTTTCGTCCAATTGGTCGGAGCGGCACATCGGCGTCATCACGGGGCTGGGGACTTTCGGGATGTCCACGAACTTCATTTCAAAGGCCGGCAGCGCGGGGCGCATCATCAGCGTCGTAACTGAGTGGGAGACGGAGCCGGACTCGCATGACTACGACGATTGGCTCGGGTATTGCAACCGTTGCGGCGCATGCATCCGCAAGTGCCCGGCGCAGGCGCATTTTCCCGACAGGCATGGGAAGGACCACGCGGTTTGCGGCGGGTTCATCGGCAAGACTTGCGCCAAATACATGCCGCGGTATGGCTGCGGGAAGTGCCAGACGGGCACGCCCTGCGAATACACGCGCATGTAAGGATACCTCTGTTATTGATTATAAATGCATAAATTTTAAGGAGGAAGCTATATGAAAATCACAGCAGCAGTCACGCGCGAAAAAGGGAAGGTCAGCTTTGAGACTGTCGAGCTGGCCGAGCCAAAGGCCAACGAGGTGCTAGTCAAGATGGTCGCATGCGGCATCTGCCACACTGACATCGCGGTCATCGAGCAGTTCCTGCCGGTGCAGTTCCCGTACGTCGCAGGGCACGAGGGCGTCGGAATCATCGAGAAGGTCGGCTCCGGGGTCGTTGGGCTCAAGGTCGGCGACAGGGTCGGGATGTCGTTCCCGAGCTGCGGCGAATGCGACAACTGCAAGGACAGCAAGCCCTACGCTTGCGAGGACAACTTCACGATGCTTTTCGGCGGAAATTACCGCGACAGCACGAAGCGCATGAAGGGCGAAGACGGCGCGGACATCGGCATCATGTTCGGGCAGGGGTCGTTCGCGACGTATGCGATCGCCGACCAAAGCAACACCGTCAAGATCGACGTCGACAATGATGAGGACCTGTCGAACCTATGTTCGCTCGGATGCGGCATCCAGACCGGCGCGGGCTCGGTATTGAACCGCATGCAGCCGCGCCCCGGCACGAGCATTGCGATTTTCGGGTGCGGCAATGTCGGCCTCGGCGGCATCATGGCCGCGAAGATCGCCGGCTGCTCGACGATCATCGCCGTGCACGGCAGGCGCGGGCGCGACGAGGCGCTGGAAGCGGGCGCGACCCACGTCATTCACGGGCGCAACGAGGACGTTACGGCGCGTATCAAGGAAATTACCGGCGGAAAGGGCGTCAATTACGCGCTCGAGAGCGCGGGTGTGCCGGACATGGTCAGCACCATGCTCGATTGCATGGCGAGAGAAGGGACTGCCGTCCTCGTGAGCGTGACGGGGCCCGCTACGATTCCCGTCGAGCTCGAGAGGCAGATCATGAACCCGTCCGTCACGGTGACTGGCGCCGTCGAGGGGTGCTCGAATCCTAAGGTGTTCATCCCGGAGCTGGTCAGGTTCTACAAAGAGGGGCGGCTGCCGATCAAGAAGCTCAACAAAATTTATGATTTCAAGGATCTCGAGAAGGCACTGCACGATTGCCACGAGGGGACCGTCATCAAGCCGATATTGAAGTTTTAGCGATTGGCCTTGGAGCGCGCAACAGCGGGGGATGGATTTTCCATCCCCCGCTTTTTCCACGTTTGCGGGCCGTGGCTGCGATTCAAACGTGTAATGACAAGCGAGCCTTGCATGCTGTAATATGTCGTTTATGGGGCGTAAGCTCCGCGTTGTATACGACATAGCACGAAAGGAGCACGTTATGCAGAAAACGCACGACCTCCCGAGGGAGAAACAGACAAGGACGCAAATAGCGCACGACCTCCCGAGGGAGAAACAGACAAGAACGCAGAAAGCGCAAGACCTCCCAAGGGAAAAGCAGGCAAGGACGGAAAAAGCGCAGGACCTCCCAAGGGAGAAACAGACAAGAACGCAGAAAGCGCAGGACCTCCCAAGGGAGAAGTTGAACAGAAAAGGCGCGGCGGCGCTGACGGACATTGAGCTGCTGCAAGCGGTCATCGGCAGCGGAGGCAAGGACAACGATTTCAAGCAGATCGCGAAAAACCTCGATGCCGTCATTCAGAAAGTCGGAGCTGCAGAACTGACCATCGAGGACGTCAAGTCCGTCAAAGGCATCGGCGAAGCGAAAGCGACGACGGTGTTCGCGGCTTTGGAGTTCTGGCGCCGGAAGTTCACGAAAAACGCCGCACCTCTGATCGATTGCGCCGAAAAGGCAGCGATGCAGATGGACGGCATTAAAGACAAGAAACAGGAGTATTTCGTCGTTCTGACGCTGGACGGCGCACGGAGGCTCATCAACAACAGGACGGTTTCAATCGGGACATTGATGAATTCCCTCGTGCATCCGCGAGAGGTGTTTTCGCCCGCGATAGAGGACAGAGCAGCATCGATCATCATCGGGCACAACCATCCCAGCGGCATGCTTGAAGTCAGCAGCGATGACAGGGAAGTGAGCAGGCGCATCAAGCAGGCGGGGGATTTGCTCGGGATCAAGCTGGACGATCATATTATCGTATCAAGAGAAGGCTTTGCAAGCGCTATGTGAAAAAGTCAGACGGCGATCAAGTCCAGCAGTTCTGCGGGCGACATGTCGCCGGGCACATTGAGCCGCCCAAGCCTGAATAAGGACGAAGGCACGCCTTTCACGACGGTGTTGATGCGCGCCGAAGTCGTCAGTGTGACCTTGACGCCCATCTCCCGCAGCAGCCTCTCGGAGAGCATTGTGGCCCTCCCGAACGGATATGAATACACGAAAGGCCTGATGCCGACTGCATTCTCGATCTGGTCCGCGGCAAGCCCGAAATCTTCCTTGAATGCAGCGATATATTCCTCCCTGCTCTCGCCGCTCCTGCGGAGAATGCCGACCCTTGGCTCATCGGGCTCATATGGGATGTAATGATGCATGTCGTACGAGTGGCTTTGGATCGAAATGATGCCGGATTCCACCATTTCCATAGATTCTTTATCACCAAAATGTGGCGTAATTGGCAGGAAATATTTACCTTTATATGTGCTTTCGCCATAAAAAACGCCAATCACCGAAACGGTGGCCTTCATGGAGTACTTTTTGAGGATTGGGAACGCGACGTCATAGACGCTTTGATATCCGTCGTCAAACGTGATGATGACCGTTTTCTCCGGCAGGGGAGCCCCGCTCGAGACATACGCTTCGAGGTCGCTGAAAGTGATGGCCGTGTAGCCGGCATCTCGCAGGGCGCGCATTTGGCCTTCAAAGGCTTCCGCAGAAATCGTCGAGCCCGGCTCGCCTTCGTCCGCCAGATTGTGGTACATCAATATTGGAACGCGAGCCGTGTTCTCGCCGCTCCAGTAGGCAAAGCCCACCGACAGCGCGAACACGGCCGCTGTGATGCACAAGTATATGGCAAGCTGCTTTTTTGACAGGAATCGAGACAATGGCTCAGATGATGCCGAGGGCAAGCACGACAAAGTTCAAAAGGAACAGCAGNGTGCAGACATATAGGAGGGGATGCACGTCCTTTGCCTTNCCNTTGAATATCTTGGCGATGCANTAGAAGAGGAAGCCGGCGGCGATGCCGTATGATATGCTGTAGGCGAACGCCATGACGATGACAGTCATGAACGCCGGCACGGCCTCGTCAAGCTCGCTCCATTTGATGTCCGCGAATGATTCCGCCATCAGAATGCCGACGACGATCAGCGCGGGCGCCGTCGCAGCGGAGGGGACGATTCCAAAGAGAGAAGCGAATGGGAGGCAGAGTAGAAACAGGACGGCCGTGACGACGGAAGCGAACCCCGTCCTCCCGCCGACGTTGATTCCGGCGGCGCTTTCGATATATGTAGTCGTGTTCGACGTGCCGACAAGCGCGCCTATGGACGTCGCGACGGAGTCCGCGAAGAGGGCCTTGTCCATCTTGGACTTGAAGCCGGCACTTTCAGCGAGAGCTTTTTCGTCCTTGTCGTCGAAAATGCCCGATTTGCGCCCGGTGCCGAGGAACGTCCCGACGGTGTCGAACGTGTCCGTGAGGCTGAAGGCGAATATGACCAGCAGCACGGGGAGGATCTTTGAAGAGTCGCTGAACATGCTGCCGAGGCCGGGTTTTCCGAAGAACGAGAACGCGACGTCGCCGACCGCGCCCATCCTGTTCTCGAAGAGGTTCGACGGTAATTGGACGTACCCCGTGACGATGGCGAGCAGGGTGGCGCAGACGATGCCTATCAGCATCGCGCCCTTGACCTTGCGCAGCATGAGGACGACAATGATGACGAGCCCTACAAGCGCGATGATGGCGCCGAGGTTGTCGAACTTCGCGAGCGCCGGCACGATGTCCGCTCCGGCGGTCGTCATTTCCGAGGTGGCCCCAAATTCGAGGAAGCCTGCGTTTTTCAGCCCGATATACGCGATGAAGAGGCCTATCGACCCGCCGATGGCGAACTGGAGGCTTTTCGGGATGGCTTTGATGATGTATTTGCGTATTTTTGTGACCGTGATGATGATGTTGATGATGCCGCAGATGAACACCATCGCCATTGCTTCCTGCCAGACGAATCCGAGGCCGAAGCAGACAGTGTATGTGAAAAATGCGTTCAGGCCCATTCCTGGGGCGACCGCATATGGGACGTTGGCGACCAAGCCCATGATCAGCGTGCCGATGGCGGTGGCGATGATTGTCGCGACGAAGACCCCATCCCATGACATTCCCGACGCGGACAGGATGTCCGGGTTTACGAATATGATGTATGCCATCGTGAAGAATGTCGTGATTCCGGCGACGATTTCTGTTCTTGCGTTTGTGCCCGATGCCTTGAACTTGAAGAATTTTTCCATTTGCGCACTCCCTCTCATGATTCTTTCTAACGTGAGGGCTTCGCCCTCACAACCCATCGGGACAGCTCGCTCACGGGTGCAATGAATACACCCTACTCGCCTGTCCCTCACGCAGCTACGCTGCGCACCGCGCTTCGCGCGTCGATAGTAACTGACGGACTAAAATAACTTGTCTTTATTGTTGTTGTGCATCCGTCAGTTACTAAATTCAGTTGCCATTTTATATTGTGTTGCGGAAAGAATCAAGGGGTTTGTGAAAAAGAAAAGAATAGTTTGAATTATTTTGAAATAATGATAAAATGATCGCAGCGGTAACGTGGGATGCTTTTTGCAGGAGAAAAACCGAAAGGAATGACCATTACTATGGATAGCTTCTATAGAATCAATATTGCCGGGCTGGAAAGAGACTTGCAGATCTGCAAGGTTTCAGACAGGCTCAGCATTGCGGCGTTCGTGCTTTTCGGGGACGTCGAGCTGACGGTCACTGCCGCAAGGGAGCTGCTGAAGATGGCGCCCCCGCACGACATCCTCATCACTGCCGAGGCTAAGGGGATCCCGCTCGTGCATGAGATGGCCCGGCAGAGCGGGCGAAATGAATACATCGTCGCCCGCAAAGGCGTAAAGCTATATATGAAGGATGTCTTTTCCGTCGAGGTGCAGTCTATAACCACCGTGAAAAGGCAGAGCCTCCATATTGACGCGACGGAAGCTAATCTTATGAAGGGGAGAAACGTGCTCATCGTCGATGATGTCATCAGCACGGGCGAGTCCGTGCGCGCGGTGGAGCTGCTCGTGAAGGAGGCGGGGGGTATCGTTGCGGGCAGAATGGCCATTCTGGCGGAGGGCGACGCAAAGTTCCGGGAGGATATTTTGTTTTTGCAACAGCTGCCGTTGATGAACCCGGATGGTTCGCCGATGTAGCACAATGACAATGGGCGCGGCAGTGATGCCGCGCCCGTCGTCTGCGCCCATCGTCTGCTAACGTGGGGGTTCCACCCCCACAACCCGGACGCCACGCGCTACGACTCATTTCGCTTTACGGCGGAAATGAATTCCGCCTGCGAATTTACGCCTCCGCACCGGCGCACCGCGCTTCGCGCGGCGATAGTAACTATGCACAGTAAAATATCTTGTTATTTGTTTGTGTTGCGAAGTGCTTAGTTACTAATACGGTGATATCAGCAGCTTCGCGAGCTCGGAGTTCGCATCCAGCACGACGGTCTTTTCCGCGCCGGTCATTGATGCCTTCAAAGCGTCCAAGCCCCTCATGAATATGTAGAAATCGCGTTTGTCCGGCGTGTTGTAAGCCTCGCCGAGAATCCTCATATATTCCGATTCGCCCTCGGCGATGATCTTCTCCGCCTCGGCTTCGGCGTTCGAGATGATGATATTGACGTCCTTGTTGACCTCGTTCCTGATGTATGCGGCCTCCTCGATGCCTTCCGCCCTATATTGCTCGGCTATGACGTCGCGCTCCGAAATCATGCGCTCGTAGACGTTTCGTTCGTTGTCGTCAGGCAAGTCGAAACGTTTAATTTTCACATCGATGACCTCGATGCCATAAGTGCCGACTGCGTTTTGCACGTCGGAGACGACAAGCGTGTTGAGCACGTTGCGGCTCTGCTCGTCGGTCGATATGATGTCCGCCTGGAGGATTTTGCCGATGACGACCTTCAAGGCGTTAAACGTGATGTTGTCCAGGCGGTCCTCCGCCGTCTCCGTCGTCCCAAGCGTTTGGTAGAACTTCTTTGCATCGACTATCCGCCACACGACGAAGCTGTCGACGGTCATCGCCTTTGAATCCGAAGTAAGGACTTCCGACGGGCGGATGTCATAAAACAGCTTCTCTTTCGGGTATTCGATGATCTGGTCGACGAACGGTATTTTGGCGTGCAAGCCCGGGGTCGATACGGTGTCGATTATTTGCGAGAAGCGCGCTATGCACATAAATTGGTTTGGCCTGACGGAATAGAACGACGCGCTCGCGACGATGATGATGAGCAGCACGACGACTGCGATGATTATGCCGTTCCTTTTCTTCTTCATTGCGTGTCACCTCCCATGAAGCTGTCCAACGGGAGGAGCATGGATGTCTCGTTCTCCGTCGTGTTGATATATACGCGAATGCCCGGCATCAGTTGCTCCATCGCTTCGTAGAACATGCGCTCGCGGGTGATGAGCGGGTTGAGCGTGTATTGCGCGTACATCGCCTCGAACATCGCGACCTGCTTGATAGCGTCATTGATCCTGTTTTGCCGCAGGTATTCCGCGTTTTGGATTTTTTGGTCCGCGTCGGCTTTTGCGACAGGGAGCTGCTGCTCCTTATATGCGTTGGCCTGGTTGATCGTCGTTTCTTTGTTCTGCTTTGCGGACTCGACGGATTTGAACGCCGCGATGACCTCCTCGGTGGGCGGCTCGGCATCTTGAATCCTGATTTCCGTGAGGATCAGGCCAATCTGATATGAGTCCAGCTCGCTCATTATCGCTTCGCGGACCTTGGACTGTATTTCCAGCTTCCCTGTCGTAAGAATGTCGTCGACCAGATATGAGCTTATGACGTTCCTGATCTGCCCTTGCGCGACGTTTTTGAGGATTATTTCGGGGTTGCGCGACGCGAAGAGGTATTGCACGGGGTCGGACACCTTATACTCCACGAAGAAGTCTACGTTGACGATGTTGTAGTCGCCGGTGATCATCTTGCTCTCGGTGGTCACGCTTACTGATGTGCCGTTTGGAAAAGATTGGTATCCAATTTCGACTTTCTGGTATACGTTCACGTCGACGGTGTGGGCTTTTTGTATGCCGAAAGGCAGCTTAAAGTGCAGCCCCGAGCTGACCGGCGTTCCGGTCACGCGGCCGAACGTGGTTATGACTGCCTGCTGCTTGTCGTTAACCGTGAACATGCTGGTGAATACGATGATGGCGGCGATGATCAATATGGCTATTACTATGACGGTCGTTTTTATGCGTTTTTTTTCCGCGGCGTCGTAGACCTTTTTCGGGCCCCCGCCGCCTGATGCGCCGCCGCGCATGTTTTTGAGATCGTTTAAGTCCATTTAATTGCTCCTTTTGCGCTTGTTGACTTTCAGGCGGCGGGCATTGACATGGGGTTTGTCTGAGGAGCCCGGGACAGAAGTCCCAGGCTCCTTACCCACCGCCATATGTTATTGTCAGGGTGGTTGCCGCGTGGTTGTGAGTATGTGCTGCGTGTGCGCTGCGTGGGTTCGTGTGGGGCTGCGCGTGGGGCTGCGCGTGGGGCTGCGCTGCGTGGTCTAAATACTAGTCCCTGCGCGGAGGCGGGCCGCCCATCTGCGTGATGTTCTTATAGTCCTTGAACAATGTCTCGGGAGCGGTCTTGATGGCCTTATCGACGGTCCATCCTTCGGGATCCATCATCGTAGCGACGATCGTCGGGTGCGAATAGCGGGCGATCATGCCGCCGCCGGTCATGAACACGGCGCCGGTGACGTCTTTCGCCGCGTCGGTCGCGAGATACGCGATGAAGGCCGCGAAAGGCTCAGGCGGGGAAGTCCCGTCGTAAGACATCAAGGGCATGCCGGTCTTTGTGGATTTCTCATCGTCGTCGACGACCTTGTCAAAGAGCTCCATATCCACAGACGCTCTGGTCTTCGCGCCGGGGGCGAAGCAGTTAACCGTGATGCCGTCATCGCTCAGCTCCTCGGCGAGAGCCCATGTGAGTCCGACAGTCCCCGCATTTGCGCTGCAATACTCGGCCTGGCGGATGCCACCGCCGAGCCATGCCGGCGACGCGCAGTTGACGATGCGGCCCCAGCCTTTTTTCTTCATGTATGGGACTGCAAAGCGGATGATGTTGAAATATCCCTTAGGTTTGACGGTCGTGACCTTGTCCCACAGTTCTTCCGTGATTTTCTCGAGCGGCGCAAAGCCGAATGCGCCCGCGACGTTCACGACGATGTCGATGGAGCCGTAGAGCTCGACAGTTTTCTCGACGATTCTCTCCGCCTCGGCAAAGCTTCCGATGTCGCCGAAGCAAGCCGTCGCGTCGCCGCCGGCTGCCCTGATCGCTGCCGCCGTGGTCTCGGCATCGCCGGTGTATTTCTCGATTTCCGTGTTGTACCATTCCAGCTCCTCAGGCGTCAGGCGGGCAAGCCTTGCCTCATCGAGCTGGTTCGCGACGTTTTTCGTCACGGGAGCGCGGTTGTTGGTGACGACCTTTGCGCCCTCGTTGGCCAGCGCGACGGCGATCGCGCGGCCGATGCCCTGGCCGGAGCCGGTGACAAGGGCGACTTTGCCGCTTAAGTAATTTGACATTTTGTGACCTCCATTTATTTAATAATATTTATCGATGATTGTAGGGCGCGGCATCCTTGACGCGCCGTCATGCAGGGCGCGTCCGGGACAGACCGTCCGATAATCGCCCTTATTCCAACGTTTCGGCGCCGACGATATAAACCGTGTCGCGCGCGATGACAAGCTCCTCGTCGGTGGGGATGACGAACACCTTGACCTTTGAACCTTCGCCCGTGACGTCGACGAACTCGCTCCTGCCACGGAAGCCGTTTTTGACGATGTCGATTTCTATGCCGATGCCCTTCAGCAGCTTGCATACGCCCATGCGGGTATATGGCGAGTTCTCGCCGACCCCGGCCGTGAAGACGATGGCATCGAGGCCGCCCATGATAGCTGCATATGAGCCGATATATTTCGCGACCTGATAGTTAAAAATGTCCAGAGCCAGCTTCGAGCGCGGGTTGACCTCAGAGCCCACGAGCCTGCTGCCGTCGTTGATGTTGATGCCCGCCGATGTTTCGACATCCCTGAAATCGGACGAAACGCCCGACACTCCGAGGACGCCGGACTCCTTGTTGAGAATATTCAACGTATCGCCGATTGACAGATTCCCCTCGATGCCCGCGATGATCTCGATCAGGGTGGGGTCTATGCTGCCGCTGCGCGTGCCCATCGGGACGCCTTCGAGCGGGGTGACGCCCATCGTCGTATCGATGCAATAGCCGTCTTTGATCGCGGCGAGCGAAGCGCCGTTGCCAAGGTGGCATGTGACGATTTTCGTCCCCTCAGCTTTGCCGCCGAGCTTTTCAATCGCGGCTGTCGACACATAGCGGTGCGACGTGCCGTGGAAGCCGTAACGACGGATGTGGTTGTTCTCGTAATACTTATACGGAATGGGGTAAACGTACGCGAATTGGGGGATGGTATGGTGGAACGCGGTGTCGAACACGGCGACCTGCGGGATGCCCGGCATGATGCTCTTGCAGGCGTTGATGCCCATGAGGTTCGCGGGTGTGTGCAGCGGGGCCAGGGAGGCGCAGTCTTCGAGCGCTTTGATTACATCGTCGTCGATGAGCACGCTGTTGAAGAACTTCGGGCCGCCGTGCACGAAGCGGTGGCCGACCGCGTTGATCTCCGAGAGGTCCGTGATGACGCCGTATTCGGCGCTGAGGAGTTTTTCGATGACAGCCTGTATCGCTTCGGCGTGGGTGGGTAGGTCGATCGCGTCGTTGAAGACGGGCTTGTCGTTGAGGAACGGCGTGTGCTTCAGGTTCCCGTCGATGCCGATGCGGTCGCAGTTGCCTTTTGCGATGATTGTTTCGTTTTCCATGTCGAAAAGTTGGTACTTGAGAGATGAGCTTCCTGCGTTGATGACTAATACATTCATTTACAAAACCTCTTGCTTATATTATAATTGAGTGCAAATCCGGGCCCGTCGAATGGCGCTTGGCAGCCAACGTCTTTGTACCAAAGTCGCGCTGCGCGTCCGATTGTCACGCTGCGTGGCCGATTGTCGCGCTGCGCGTCCGATTGTCGTGCTGCGCGTCCGATTGTCGCGCTGCGCGTCCGGTTCGCAAGACATGGCATATCGGCGCCCATCGCGCGACCCATATTTGCCTCTTATGTGGATTACTGCTTATTCTAATGCAAGTGTGGAAAAATATCAATTGTTTTTTATATTTTAACAATTATTTGTAAAACTATCAGGAGGTGCATTATGACTGTTGCCGGAATCATCTGCGAATATAATCCTTTTCATTATGGCCATGAGCGCCATATGCGAAAGACACGCGAAAGCATCGCGGAGCTCTCGGGGGAGGATTGCGCGATCGTCTGCGCGATGAGCGGGAACTATGTCCAACGCGGCGATTTTGCAGTGTTCGGGAAGTTCACAAGGGCGGAAGCCGCAGTGAGGTGCGGAGCCGACTTGGTCGTGGAAATCCCATCGGCATATGCGCTATTGTCTGCGGAGGGCTTTGCCGCCGCAGGAGTGCATATTTTGGAAAGCATCGGCGTGTGCTCGCAACTTTCTTTTGGCAGCGAAGCGGGGGAGATAGCCGGGCTCATGGCGGTTGCGGAAGTTTTAGCGAAGCCTGAAGCGGGCGCATTGATAAGGGAATATTCGGATTTGGGGCTGTCGTATGCGGTCGCAGCGCAAAAGGCCGTCGACCGGCTGGCCGGTGAGGCTGCCGAGCTGCTGAAGTCGCCGAACAATCTTTTGGGGATTGAATACATAAAGGCGATTGCGGCGCAATCTTCCAAAATGCGCCCGATTACCGTGGAGCGTTACGGCGTGGCGCATGACAGCGGAAGCGGAAGAGGGTCGTCTGCCTCCGGGCTGCGAAGCCGTCTTGCAAGCGGCCATATGCCAATGGTTATAAAAAACCAACGCGGAAGCACTAATAATTCCAATGGTACTACGCGTATGGTGCCACCTTGGATAGATATGCCGTATCGTGCATCTTTTGTGTTCATAGATGAAATCAAGATAAGGCGGGGGCCTGTCTTTATGGCGCAATATGAGCAGGCGATGCTGTCGAGGTTGCGGTCACTTGACGATTTTTCCGCATTGCCTGGGTTGTCGGAAGGAATCGAACGCCGTTTTGCGTCTTTTGCAGCGAAGGAGCCGACGATTGATGGCTTGCTTCGGAGCGTGAAAACGAAACGATATGCGATGTCGAGAGTCCGCAGGTTGTTGATGTGCGCTTGCCTAGGCATGACGGTTGATGACACGCTCGAACCTCCGCCTTATATACGCGTTTTGGCGATGAATGAAATCGGAATGGCCTTGTTGCGGGAGGCGAAGGATAAAGCGAAGCTGCCGATTATCACTAAAGCGGCAACTGTAAAGGCATTGGGAGGCCGTGCTGCGGCATTATTCAGCAAGGAAGCTGCGGCGACGGACTTCTATGTTTTAGCATATGAAGACGTTGAAAAGCGAGTCGGAGGGCAAGAGTGGCGCGAGACGCCGCGGATCATCGATTCTGAGGAGAATAAGTCCTTTTAATGCCACTGTTCCGTTTCCTTATATATTTCCTGCTTGATTTTGATAAGATCGTCCGCATATAGCTTGCGTTCGTTCTTGTCGCCATCGAGCGCGAATTTCCTCAACAGGCGGAGCGGCTTGTTGCCGTATACATAGATATAGTCCCCGGTTAACAAAGCCTCGTCTATGTCGTGGGTTACAAACACGACGGTTCGCCTGTCTTCATCGTAAAGCGACAAAAATGATTCTATGATGCTGTTCTTCAAGGTCACGTCCAAAGTTTTAAATGGCTCGTCCATTAACAAGACATCGGACGGATACGCAAATGCCCTTATTAAGGCAAGCCTTTGGCGCATTCCGCCGCTCATTTCGTGCGGGTACAATTCCGAGGCCTTTTCCAGATTGGATATTTTGAGAAATTTGTCTATCACGGACCTCAGTTCGTTTTTATCAGCGTAAACGCTTTTTAAAACAAGCTCCAAGTTTTTTCGAGCCGTTTTTTGCGGTATTAGCGATTCTTCCTGAAACACGTATGAAACCATTTCGTGCTTGCTTATCTGCCCGCTATTTTCCTTGATTATGCCGCATATAAGGTTGAGCAACGTCGTCTTTCCGCACCCTGACGGCCCCAAAATGCAGTTGATCTTATGCTCGGCAAATTCTTCGCAAAAATCGTCCATAATGACGACGTCGTTATATCGCATGTTTACGTTGTTGAA
This sequence comes from Oscillospiraceae bacterium, assembly GCA_009776905.1. GTDB lineage: Bacteria > Bacillota > Clostridia > Oscillospirales > Oscillospiraceae > WRMH01. Next base: position 15,253 of record WRMX01000010.1, on the reverse strand, counting down.
AGCTATCATAGCTCGCTCGTCCTCCTGCGGTTCCGCCATGTGAATACCCTCTTAATGCCGGGGTATTTATACGGCATGCAGAGCCTCCCAATCATTCGCAGGACTGTCTCGCAAACCAGGCTCAGTATCACCGCTATCACCAGCCATGCGAAAGAGACTCCGAAACTGAAGCTCTGCTTTGCTTGCAGAATAAGATATCCGACGGACATGGACGGCAGGCCCATCACTTCTGCCGAAATCACAACTTTGATGTTCAGGCCGAAGCCCGCGATAATCGATGAAAAAACATACGGGAGCATCGATGGGACATATATGCCTGTGATCTGACGCCATCTGGGGATTTTGAATACCTTTGCCATTGTGATCAGTTTATTATCCGTCTCCGCAATTGCCGCGCTCATGTTTTCAAAGCAGAGGGGAAAAACGACAAGGAACGCAACAACGGTCGGTAGCATTTCGCTCCCCACGACAAGGAGCAAAATCAATATCAGCGCCAGCGTGGGCATTGAACGGCAGAGGACGATGAACGGGTTCAGAAGCTTGCCGATGACTTTTTTGAAATGAGTGATTACGGCCAAAAGACTCGCGAAGAAAAATGAAATAATAAAGCTGATGAGCGACCGCTCCAACGTGCTGAAGATAGCTTTTAAAAAGCTATCTTTTCGCATTTCTTCCACGATTATCCGGAGCGTATCCAGCGGCGTCGGGATTATCCCCGTCTGCTTGTGGCTCGTTTCGGAAAGAATCCACCACAACGCTATGATAATCATGAAAGACAATATAGATATCAGGAATTTTTTAGCTTTGTGATTGGTCATAATAAAAACTGTCCGAAGGCATTTTGCCCCCTATGAGGTTGGCGTTTTCTTCCATGAATATCTGCAGATAATTGCTTATCGCCGTTTTCGCGTCGATAGCGTATGTGAAGCTCAATTGTATTCTGCCGGCGTTATACGCTGCTTCGACGATCTTTCCGTTTGGAATTGAAATCGACCCGAGAGTCACGGCAAGGTCGCCCGCTTCCGCGGGGCGCTCGTTTGCGTAAATTGACGACTGCTCGGCATATGCTATAAAATCGTCGACGATGGAACCTGAATTATCGGCCAAAAGCCTTTCATGGAATATTAGCGCGGCCTGGGGGAAAACCTCGCCATTGTTGCTTTTTGCCCATTCTGCCTGCAAATTGATTTTTGGCGTGAAACCGTCCCTGCCTGCATTGGCGGCAAAGCCCGTAATGGCCGTCGCGACCGGTTCCGCCAAAAGCCCGAAGCTGGCGGCCTCCCCGCCCACGACCATGCCGGTCGCGATAGCGTCCCTGACATCCGTTGGGGCCGTCAGATACACGATGTTGACCTTATCGGGGTCGGGCGTGAAGTTCGTGTCGTCGGGTTCATTATATGCGATGTTGTTTTGCTTTAACACCGCCCTTAACGTGATTCCCGGCGTGCCGCCCCTGCCGAAAGCTATAATCGTTTCGCCAATCATGTCCTCGAGCGTGGAAACGTCGCGGTCGGACACTATTTGCATGATGCCCCATATCGTGACGGCGGCAAGGCAGTACCCGCTGCCGTTGTTGTTCATCATCGCCGCTACGTTGATCGGCGCGATCGCGAAGTCGGGCTCTTTGTTGAGCAGTGCGGCGACGAGCGCGTCGGAGTCGTTCGTTATCGTATATTCTATGTCATATCCTTCTATGCCCTCGAAATCGTCAGACATCACGGCCGTCATGCTCAGCAACGGCGCTCCGTCGACCAACATGACTTTAATTGGGGTGGCTTCTTTTGTTTCTTCGGTTTTGCTTTTGCATGCGGCCTGCATTCCCAGCGCGAGCAGGCAGCAAAGGATTATTGTGGTTATCTTACTCATTGTGGTTATTCTTTTCATTGTGCTTCCTTTTTAATCATTTAGAGTGTAGCCGTGGGGGAGCCACGGCGATTTTTGCTGTGAGTTTCATATTGCGCTTGTCGAAATGCGAAGGATTCGTGCCTCGAAAAATGGAAAGTAGTGGCAATTGACAGGGGGGAGAGGAGTGCTTTAGAATTGCTGCATATGATGGCTTACAATTCACGCATATTGCTAATTGGCTACTCTTACATGCCATTTTGAGCCGCAGATGAATAATCCTTCGCTCAATTCACAGCAAAAGATTCTTCGGTCGTAAGTTCCCTCAGAATGACACGCACAAAGGTGCTACGTGAACTTTATCAAATGATGGATTGCTGTCATGGGCATCATTCATCGCGATGCGGGTTTTGGCGCTCTTCGCGCAGCCGCTGCTTCGCTTCCGCGATTTTTCGCAGCCGCCTGCGCCGCAGGACGTTATACCGTATCACGAGCGCGACATAGCCCAAGATGAGCATCGTCAGCACCCATATGACAAGGCGCGCCACCTTGCTCGTGAGAATGTCCGTGACCTGTACTTTGATATACTGCAGCTTGTGCAGCTCGATGCTCGTGTTCGCGACAAGCAGCACCGTCCCGATTTCGATGCCGTTGCGGGAGAGGGACATCTCGCCGAGAACGTCGCCCGCGGAGACCGGCGCGTAAAGCGTTTCGTTTGCTTCGACGTTATACACGGTGATTTTGCGCGTGAAGTCCTCGTCCTTGATGTCGTTGTCGAGCAGCAGCGTGATCGACGAATCCGGCCTGAGGTTGACGAAATCGGCTCCGGCGCCGTGCGTCACGGGGACCTTTCCGACGAGGTCGACGGGCGAGATAATCGTCCTGCGCGAGAAATTTGAGAACCCCCACTCAAAGAGCCTGCGCGTTTCGGTGAGGTTTCGCATCTCGGCGGACTCGTCTTCAAAGATGATGACGTCGGACCCCAAAACGACAGATATCAGCGACAGGCCTTCGGATTCGGCATATGCGACGAATGAATAGCCGCCTTCATATGTCGCGCTCGTCACGCCGGATGTGCACGGCCTGTAATAATACTTGCTGTTTGGGTTGAGCAACGAGTTTTGGTTTGTCATCTTGCGCGCCGCGGAGGTTTCGGTTTCCGGCATGTCGTATCTGAGCGCGCTGGAAATCTCGACGAAAAGCTGGTGCTTCATGGCTTCGCGGAATATAACGGACTGGTCGATCGCGTTGGTATATTGCATTTGGTTGTATTGGCCGTGCGTGTTCGTGAAGTTTGTGTCCAGGCACCCCAGTTCCTTGGCTTTGGCGTTCATTTCCGTCAGGAACTTGCCGGCGTTCCCTGCGACATGCTCGGCAATCATGTTAAACGCCTCGCCCGAGTTCCCGACAAGGGCGCAGTGCATGAGGTCGAGCAGGAGCATCGATTCCCCGGGCTGCACGACGGGCGCCGAGCTTGCGGTGTCTATGTTATAAAACGCTGACTCGGTCATTTCCACGATGTCGTCGACCGCGACGTCGCCGTCCTCGCAGGCTATGACCGCAAGGAGGAGCGTCATCGTCCTCGTAAGCGCGTCGGCGGGGTGGCGCCTCGTGGCGTTGCGCTCAAACAAGACAGTGCCGCTGTCAACTTCGATGAGCAGCGCGGCATCGGCGGCAAGGTTGCGAAAGGGGTCGGCTGCCGAGGCGGGGGCCACGTCCGCGATTATGGCGGCGACGGAGAGCATGGCAGCGATTGCGACCGCTGCTGAAATCACCTTTATTGCCTTGGCTGGTGTTGTTTTCATGTCGCGCTCCTGTTCGGCTTGGTGTCTTGATGGAATTGTTCATTTATTCCCAAATTCATACAATTTCTGGCGCAATTAATGGGTGCGATGTAGGGGCGCATATCATGCGCCCGCGGGCGGATAATATCCGCCCCTACGCGGTACCCGGTTTATCCGAGGTAGGGTGTGGTTAGTATATCATGGTTTTGGTGAAAAAAGAACATATATTATAAACATTTAGTTGCGGAAACTATGACTGCGGTGTTATTATGAGATTGAGAAAAGTTGAGCTTATCATTATTGCTGTCACGGCTGCTTTTTTGTGTTTTTTAGGCGGATATTACACGGGGAGCAAAGAGTCGGTCAGCGTTGTTGCCATCGACCCTCAGTATGGCGAGGTTCAGCGTGTTTACGCGCAGGATCCGCAGAGCCGTCAAGGGTCGCAAGCCACGCAGGACGCGGCCGGTGCGGATGCTGGCGGAGCTTCAGATGCGGGCGGCGCATCTGATGTGGGCGGCACGGCGCCTTACGGCACGTCACCTTCGGGCACGGCATCGGGCCGGACATCGGCAGAGGGCAGCGAGGATGCCGCGAACGGCACCGGCTCGCACGATGGGGAGCAGGCCGCGAGCGCGAGTCCGTCCGGCGCGCCCAAGGGCGGAGACGGCAGGATCAACATCAACACAGCGTCGAAAGCGGAGCTGATGGACCTCCCGGGCGTCGGCGAGGTCATCGCAGGGCGGATCATTGATTACCGTAACCGCAACGGGTTGTTTTCCGCTGTCGAAGACATTAAGAAAGTGTCAGGGATTGGCGAAAAGAAGTTCGCGGCGATGAAGGACAGAATAACCGTCGGTGGATAGCTCCGCGCGAAACGCGACACCAACAAAAAATGATTTGTCCTTAAGACAATAAGGCGCTATCGCCGCGCGAAACGCGCAGCGCCGGCGTGTGAGGATTAATATATAGTGTCCCGCCATAAATAGGCCGGGGGATAGGGGTCGGGTATATGAACATTCTAGTCGTCGATGATGAAAGGCTGCTCGTCAAGGGCATAAAATTCAATCTGGAAAACGAGGGCTACCAGGTCGATGCCGCATACAACGGGACGGAAGCCGTCGAGTTCGCGCGGAGCGGCAAATATGACCTCATTATCCTCGATGTCATGATGCCCGAGCTTGACGGGCTTTCGGCATGCATGCGCATACGCGAGTTTTCAACGGTTCCCATCATCATGCTCACGGCGCGCAGCGAGGATAATGACAAGGTGATAGGTTTTGATTATGGCGCCGACGACTATTTGACAAAGCCCTTCAACATTCTCGAATTGAAGGCGAGGGTGCGCGCTCTGTTGCGCCGTTCCGCTCTTGTTTCAAGCGCCACGGGGACCAGGCTCGTCGTCGGCCATATCGTCATCGACGCGGAAAAACGAGTGGCGCTGAGAAAAGACGTACCGATAGAGCTTACCGTCAAGGAATTCGACGTTTTTGAGCTTCTTGCTAAGAACCCGGGGCGTGTTTTTTCCAGGGAGACGCTGCTCAACATTGTTTGGGGGTATGAATACCAAGGCGATATCAGGACTGTCGACGTGCACATTCGCAGGCTGCGCGAGAAATTGGAAGAGAACCCTGCGGAGCCTGAGCACATCATGACAAAATGGGGGGTGGGCTACTATATCAGGGGCTAGCGCAAGAAAGCTGAGGGTGTTCAGCAGCATTCGCACGAAGTTTGCCCTCACTTATTTTTCCGTTATCGCCGTTGTGCTCATCTTAATGAATACTTACTTCCTGACGGCGTCCCGCGATGTTATCTTTTCATCGAAGCAAGCGTTCATCCAAAGCCAGGCATCGATCATCACCGCGAGTTTGGAGGATTTGTTCGATGTTTTGACCGTTGACGACGTGGCGCGGGTTATGGATGTCCTCGATGTCACGGGCGTTTCCCACATTGTCATAATCGACACGAGCGGCGATGTCATCTATGGGTCCGACGACAACTACATGCAGTCCGACTTCCCCGACGGCCTCATCGCGCGCGCGATGGAGGGCTTCGACCTTTTTGCGGGGAAGTTTGCGGGCGGCTCCTTTTCCAGCAGCGCGCTGGCCCCCGTAATGAGCAGGGGGGCGGCCATCGGCGCCGTGTACGTCCATGAGGAGGACCGCGAGCAGGGGACGATTCTGATGGACATGCAGACTACTCTATGGAATATTTCGGTCATTGTCGCAGGTTTTTCGGTTGCGATGGTCGTAATCATCATTTGGTCTGTCATGCGGCGCATTACGGGGATTTTCAAGGCCATCAAGACCGTGCGGGAGGGCGAATACAACTATCGCGTGAACGTCAGGGGCAGCGACGAGCTTGCGCTGCTCGGCGATGAATTCAACAGCCTAACGGACAGGCTGCGCGAAACTGACGAGATAAGGCGCAGTTTTGTCGCGAACGCTTCGCATGAGTTGAAGACTCCGCTAGCGTCGATAAGGCTCCTCAGCGACAGCATTCTCCAAAACGAGGGCATCGAACGGGAGACCGTGCAGGAGTTTGTCAGCGACATCGGCATCGAGGCGGAGAGGCTTACGCGCACGACCGAGAAGCTTATGACTTTGACGAGGCTGGATGGGAATATTTCCGACGACAAGACGCGCATCGACATGAAAGAAGCGGTCAATGACACATTGCGGATGCTGCGCCCGCTCGCCGCAAGCCTCGGCTTGGAAATTGATTCCATATTATCGGATGGGTGTTTTGTTTTGGCGACGGGCGATTCCGTGCACCAGGTTATTTTTAATCTTGTTGAAAACGCTATTAAATATAACAAGCCCAACGGTAAGCTGACCGTTAAGCTCGTTATCGAGGGCGATGAAGTCGTTCTTACCGTTGATGACACGGGGATCGGCGTTCCCGATGCGGACATGCCGCATATTTTTGACCGCTTTTACAGGGTCGATAAAGCCAGGTCGCGTGGCGCGGGCGGCAGCGGGCTGGGGCTGTCGATCGTCCAGGATACCGTGCGTGAGCTGGGCGGCAAGGTTGAGGCGGCAAGGCTGAAAGGCGGCGGCATGCGCTTCCAAGTGAGGTTCGCGCTACTTGCGCCATGATCCGGCTAATGCGGCCGGGGCTTACGGGGCTTCCCGTCGATGCTCGCGCTGCTTTCGCCGTGACCGTCTTATGCGACCGGGGCTTCCCGTCGATGCTCGCGCTGCGTTAACCAACCCTTATTTTCTCTCCGACCACATGGACCTGTATCATGTTCGTCGTGCCGGAATGCCCGACCGGCACGCCGGCCGTCAGCACGACCAAGTCGCCTTTTTTAATGTAGCCTCCGGCCATTGCGGCCTCGACCGCATGGCTGAACAAAGCCGCGGTGTCATCTTCTTCGCGCGTCAATAGCGGAATGACGCCCCAAACGATTTTCAATTGGCGCGCCGTCGTCGGGTTTGGCGTGCATGCGATGATCGGGCAAATCGGGCGGAACTTTGCGACATTGCGCGCCGTGTCCCCCGACATCGTGACCGTCAGTATAGCCGCCGTGCGCAGCTCGTGCGCGGTCGTCACGGTCGCGTGCGAGATCGCGTTGGTCACCGTCGTTTCCGGCTTATACTCGCTCTGCCAGAATTGGTGTCGGTAATCGATCCCGCGCTCTATGCGCTCCGCTATTTTTGCCATCGCGGAGAGCGCTTCGACGGGGTATTTGCCGATGGAAGTCTCGCCGGAGAGCATTATGGCGCCCGTGCCGTCGTATATTGCGTTCGCGACGTCCGATGTTTCGGCCCTGGTAGGGCGGGGCGCGTTGATCATAGATTCCAGCATCTGCGTGGCGGTGATGACGCATTTTCCCTGCCGGACAGCTTTCCTTATCAGGTCTTTCTGGATGATCGGAAGTTCCTCAAAATCCACCTCGACGCCGAGATCGCCTCTGGCGACCATAACTCCGTCCGCCGCGCTCAAGATCGCGTCCGCGCATGCGACGCCTTCGGCGTTTTCAATCTTCGCGACGATTTTGATCCTGTTCGCGCTGTCGAGCCTGTGAAGTTCTTCGCGCATCTCTCTGATGTCGTCTGCGGTTCTGACGAAGGAGGCTGCGATGATGTCAAAATCGTTTTCGACGAAAAACCGCAAATCGGAACGGTCCTGCGCGCTGATGAAGGGGATGTCCAGCTTGACTCCGGGCACGTTGACGCTTTTCCTGTCGGAAATCGGGCCGCCTACGACGACTCTCGTGACTATGTCGGTGCCCGTCGCAGATTCCACGCTGAGCTCGATGAGCCCGTCGTCCAATAGTATTTTGGTCCCCGGCGACACGTCATGCGGCAGGCTCTCGTATGTGATGCTTGCCCGCGATGCGTCTCCGGACACTTCCTTCGTTGTGAGCGTGAACGCGGACCCCGTGATGAGGTCGGTGCGGCCGTTCTCAAAAACTCCAAGCCTGATTTCAGGGCCTTTCGTGTCCGCCATGGTTGCAACTGTCATGCCTGCTTTGGCGCAGATTTTTCGCAGATTTGCAAGCCTTTCCGCATGGTCTTCATGAGTGCCGTGGGAAAAGTTGAAGCGGGCGACGTCGAGCCCGGCGGAGAGCATGGACTTCATAACGGTCGGATCGTCCGTCGCAGGCCCGACCGTCGCGATGATTTTTGTTTTTCTCATTAATGATACTCCTTGGTTGTTTGTTAGCGTGTGATATTTATCTTGTCATTGATTAATGTTGTATGTCGCTTAAGCAGAATATTTGCGCGTTGCCTTTGTTTGTTGAGATCGTAATAATTTGCGGGAGGATGCTGTATGTTTTCTATTGATGATGTGAACGAGATTCTCGATGAGGTCGCATCCGACTTTCCCGAGGAAATATTTGCCGAGCTTAATGGCGGAGTCAGCCTTGTCCCGGATGTGAAATACAACGATGCCGATCCAAACGGAGGGCTTTATACGCTGGGGGAATATCGCCGCGACCAGATGGGGCGGTATATTGTCCTATATTTCGGGTCGATCCGTGCCGTCCATGGCGGGGACTCGCGTCCGCAATTGAGGGACAACCTGAAGAAGCTGCTTGCGCATGAGCTTACGCACCATCTCGAATCGCTTGCCGGTGAACGTGACCTGGAGATCGAGGACGAGAGGCGCATGAGAGAATATTTGCGGTAAAGAGATTGACGCGCATGAGAGAATATTTGCGGTCAAAGAGATTGACGCGCATGAGCCATGAACGATATATTTTGGAGGGAGACTAATGAAAGATTATACTGAACATGCGATTTTGGCGGACGACCGCCAGCTGGGGCCCTATCCGGAACACTTGCTGAAACGGGTCGACAGGCCTACGGTCGCTACTCCCGGCCCGACGGAACGCCGCGTGCTTGCGGACAACGGCGCCGCTCATGTCGCAAGGGGAGATTTCGGCCCGGAGCTTGCAGAACGCGTCGGGAAATTCATCTTTCGATATCCGCTGGGGCCGGTAATCAACGAAGTGAGGTCGCGTATCTCAAACAACGCGCTCTCAAAGGACGATCCGCCCGGAGGTCCCGGAACGCCGCCGCTGCCGAAGCTCGAGGTGCCGGATGATCCGAAGATGCTCGGCAGGAACATCAAGGCTCTGGCGTATTTCCTCGGAGCGGACGCCGTCGGCATTTGCGAAGCGCCTTTGGCCAGCTTCTTCGCCGATGTCCGCGATTGGGACCCCGAGGACAGCAAGCTCAAGAATGCGATCGTGTTTCTGAAGAGGAACGATCTCGCGACCACGATGGCGACCGACGGGCAGGATTGGATCGTGGACGCTACGGCGCAGCGCACATACCTGCACTTGACCATGATTTCAGAAATTGTCCTGTCGTATGTCAGGATGCTCGGGTTTCAGGCTGAAAGCTCTGATTCGCGAAACAGCAAGAACCAGATGCCTTCGTTGATAATTCGTTCGGGGCTGGCCGAGTCGTGCAGAATGGGCATTGCGCTTAACCCGTTTTTCGGGGCCGATTTCAAATCGTCCGCGATATTGACGGACATGCCTTTGCAGGCGGACAAGCCGATCGACTTTGGTCTGCAGGCTTATTGTTCGCGCTGCGGTATCTGTGCCAACCACTGTTTGGGCGGCGCGATATCTAAGGGCAACAAGGAATTATATAACGGGTATGACAAGTGGGTGTTTGACGCTGAGAAGTGCGCGGTCGCCTATGCTAAGCAGGACAACGGCACCAATTGCTTCGTTTGCATCGCGATGTGTCCCTGGACCAGACCAAACACATCGCCGGAGGACTTTGCCTCGTGGGATGGCAGCGTTGAGTCGCTCGCGGCGATGGCCGATGCTCGTGCGGAGGAGCTGCGTAACAATGGGTTTGTCCGCCGCGACGCGCCGGGGTCCAAATGGTGGCTGAAGCTCGCGGACAAAGATTAGCGGTTATAATCACCATGCCCGGTGAGGTAGACGTTTGTTTTGCTTCCGGCCGCGTAGCAAGGAAGCGTAGCGGCGCGAATATGCGCATGGATGCGCATCTGAGCGATGAGGAAGCAAAAAAACGTCTGCCGAGCACAAGGGTGTGAAGAACTGCAATTAGTGGTTGGCGTTGTAGACGTATTCCGTCAGGTCGAGGACCTTGTTTGAATATGCCCATTCATTGTCATACCATGCCACGACTTTGACGAACGTGTCCGTCAGCGATATTCCGGCGGCCGCGTCGAATATGGATGTGTGCGGGTCGCCGTTGAAGTCCGAAGAGACGACGGCTTCGTCCGTGTATGACAATATCCCTTTGAGTTCGTTTTCGGATGCGCGTTTCATCTCGGCGCAGATCTCATCGTATTTGGCGGGTTTTGCGAGATTGACCGTGAGGTCGACGACCGATACGTTGAGCGTTGGGACGCGCATGGACATGCCTGTCAGCTTGCCGTTGAGCTCGGGGATTACTTTCCCGACTGCGGCTGCCGCGCCTGTCGATGATGGGATGATATTCGTGGATGCCGCCCTGCCGCCGCGCCAGTCTTTTTTCGACACTCCGTCGACGGTTTTTTGCGTCGCTGTCGTGGAGTGGACTGTTGTCATGAGTCCTGATGCGATACCCCATTTGTCGTTCAGGACTTTTGCGAGTGGGGCCAGGCAGTTTGTCGTGCACGATGCGTTTGAGACTATGTTCATCGTTTTGTCGTATTTCTTTTCATTGACGCCCATGACGAACATGGGGATGTCGGACGATGGCGATGTGACAATTACTTTTTTGACTCCTGCTTTGAGGTGGGCTGTTGCTTTGTCCATCGTCGTGAATACGCCTGTCGCGTCCACAAGGTATTCGACTCCCCAGCTTTGCCACGGTATTGCTTCGGGGTTCATTTCCGAGTATGTGAGCGTCTCTTTGCCGTCGACGATCATGCTTTTGTCCGTCGATGTGACTTTGTGGTTGAATGTGCCGTGGATCGAGTCGTATTTGAGCATGTATGCCATGTAGTCGGGTTCCATGACGTCGTTTATTGCTGCGACTTCGATGCCTCGTTCGATGGCGGCGCGGTAGACAAGGCGGCCGATTCTGCCGAATCCTGTGATTCCTATTTTCATGTATCTTTCTCCTTGTTTATTTTTTTTGGTTCGTTTGTGGCTATTGTGTAATTATAATAGCGATATGTTAAAAAATCAAAGGGAAATTTTAAACTTTTGATGAATAAGTGGAAAACTCTGTAGAAATACCGCGCTCGAAATCGCCTCATGCTGCCAGACTAACGGCAATTCTTGCGCATTCAGGAATCCTCGCTATATCGTTCGAGTAATTTACAATTCTGATACATTAACATATATAATGAAATTGACGGACCCTCAATTTTTCTGTTTACAAATTTCTGTCGAAATGCTATATTTGTAATATAAGTCCGGGACACGCTCCGGATGCCGAGCGGCGATGGAGACGATAAATTGGGGGCTGTGACATGGACAAGCGTGTCGGCATTTACGTGCATATTCCTTTTTGCGCCAGCAAGTGCGCCTATTGCAACTTCTATTCGCTTGCGGGCGCGGAAAAGCTCATCCCTCAGTTTCATTCCGCCGTTTTGAGGCATATCAAAGAATATGCTCCGCAGCTCGATGGTTATCTCATAGACACCGTGTATTTTGGCGGCGGCACGCCCAATCATTTCGGGGCAGGGCGGCTCGTGAGCGTTTTCAATGCGCTGAAAAGGCATGGCCATGTGCTTTTGGATGCTGAGGTTACTGTCGAAATCAATCCCGGCGGGATTGCCAAGGAGGAGCTTTTGAAGCTGAGGCGCGCCGGTTTCAACAGATTGTCGATCGGCGTACAGTGCTCCGATGACAAGACTCTCAAGAGCCTTGGGCGCGCGCATACGTTCGCAGATGCAGAGGAGACCGTCAAGGATGCGCGCCAGGCGGGGTTTGAAAACATCAGCGTCGACATTATTTATGGCTTGCCATCGCAGGACAGGGATTCCTGGGCGGAGACTGTCGCAAGGGTAGCGGCTTTGAAGGCTGAGCATATTTCGTGTTATGGCTTGAACATTGAGGAGGGCACTCAGCTTTATATGTTCAAAGATTCGCCGTTCCTGCCCGATGACGATGCGCAGGCGGACATGTATCTCTTTGCTGTGGAAACTCTTGCACGTTTTGGGTATCGGCAGTATGAAATTTCCAACTTCGCGCGCAGAGGTTTTGAGTCTAAGCACAATATGAAATATTGGCTCGGCGATGATTATATCGGCTTCGGGCCGGGCGCCCACTCATATATCGGGCGTTGCAGATACAGTTTCATCGAAGACATCGAGAAATACATCGAACGTGTGAAGCTGGGGCAGGTCGTCGTCGAGTATAGCGAGGAGATGTCGGATTTTGAGAATGCCGGCGAGTATCTCATGCTTCGTCTCAGGACTTATCATGGGATTTCGGAAGAGGAGTATTACGATATCTATCGGTTAAAGATGGATAATGTCTTGGAGCTGCTGCGCAAGTATGAGGAAAACGGTTGGGCGATCCAAAAAGATGGGCGGTGGCGGTTCACGCCAAAGGGGTTCATGCTTTCAAATACTCTGATCGGCGAGATTTTGGAGGCGCAGACGAAGCAGCGGACGCAGATCAGCAAGCCGTGGCAGACGCAGTCGGCGGTCGAGGATACGCAGATGACTTTGTTTGATAACAGGCCGCTGGCGGCGGGAGTCTACAGCGGTAAGCGCACGGAGCGTATTCCAAATTGATCGGAGCTGTGCGCAGGTTCTTAAACGGATACGAATATATAGTTTAATTCAGGTGAAGCTTATGGCAAATGTAAAAATGTTCAGCAGCAAAGGAAAAAAGGCTGCAAAGCGCGGGTCCGCAGCGAGCAGCGCGGCAAGCCGGGGAGCGCAGGCGAGCAGCGCAGTAAACCGGGGAGCGCAAGCGAGCGGCGCGGCAAACCGGGTGTCCGCAGCGAGCAGCGCGGCAAGCCGGGGAACGCAAGCGAACGGCGCGGCAAGCCGGGGAACGCAAGCGAACGGCGCGGCCAATCGAAGCGCTGCGGCGTATGGCTCTGTCAATCGTGGGGCGCCGGCGAACAAGGCCGTCAAGCGAGGGACGGCGGGGAAGACTGTCGCAATCATCGGCGCTATTCTCGTTGTCGGCATCATTGCGCTTTTCATATCATTGGGCTACTATGTCAGGAGTCTTGATACGGTCTATCCGAATGTTTGGGCAGATGGCGTGAGCATGTCGGGCATGACGCTTTCGGAAGCGAGCAAGACGCTGACCGACATGGGGTATGAGAGCAACGCGGAAGGCGTTTCCGCGACCATCGTCTTCCCTGATGACAGCAGCTTCACCGTTTATGGCGAGGAGGCCGGGTTTGCGTTGAATTCCGAGGAGGCCGCGCTCGCTGCTTTTGAAATCGGCAGGGGCGGGTCTTTCCTGGAGAACGAACTGGCGTATATCAGGGCGCACCTGTCAAAGACGGATTTGCGCGATGTCAGCGCTTCAAAGTTCAATGAGGAATACGTGCGCGAGGCTGCAATCGCGCATACGAAGGCATACAACGACATGCTGATGGCAGATTCATATACGATAAGCAGATACAGCATCATCATCGAAAAGGGCATATCGTTTGCGCCGGCTGACGAGGATGCCGTCATTGAGCTGGCGGTGAGCACGCTTTTGCAGGCAATGGCCGAAAAGAAGCAATTGACCGCGTATTACGATCCCGAGTATTCCGTTGAGAAAGTGATAGACCTCGATATGTTGTTCGACACTATCTATGTCGAGGCGATTTCTTCTGTTTACGATCCGGAAACGTTTTCCGCGACGAAGAGCTACAAGGGCACCACTTTTGACATTGCGGAAGCGCGGGCGATGATGGATGCGGCGGGCATGGGCGAACATGTCATCATCCCGCTTATTACTGTCGAGCCCGATGTTGTCGAGGATGACATCAACAGTTTGCTTTTCCGCGATATTCTTGCGGAGCAGACGACGTATATCGGCGGCAATTCGAACAGGCTGAACAACGTTACGCTTTCATCGGGCGCCGTAAACGGCACCAAGCTCAATCCGGGCGATGTGTTTTCATTCAACGAGACTGTCGGGCAAAGGACTGTGGCGAGGGGATATATGGAAGCGGGGGCTTATGCCGGCAATCTTCTTGTGACGGAGATAGGCGGCGGCATTTGCCAGTCCTCATCCACCATTTATGCTTGCGTTCTCAAGACCGATCTGGAGGTCGTCGAGAGGCGGCCGCACGGAATGATCGTCGGGTATCTCCCATTAGGCAGCGACGCTACCGTCAATTGGGGGTCCATCGATTTTAAATTTAAGAACAACACCGAGTATCCGATTCGCATCGATGTCACGATCGACGGCCGTGACTTGACTGTTCAGTTGATTGGAACGAAGCTTGACGACAACTATTATAAAATCGAGCATACTGTGGTCAGTTCGACTCCTGTCGAGGTGATCATGCGCGAGGATGAGGAGATTCCGCAAGGGACCACAAAGGTGCTGTCGGAAGGTTCGACCGGTTATGTCGTCGATGTTTATAAGCATCTTTACGATGTCGATGGGAATCTTATCAGCACGACGCTTGTCGGCCGGAGCGCTTACCAGGTGCAGCATAGGATCATTCTGACGCCGCCTGAGCTACCTGAAGATCCCGATGCCGACGTCGAAGATCCCGACGCCGATGTTGATGATCCGGATGCGGTTCCGGGCGATCCTGATGTCGTGCCCGGCGATCCTGACGCGCTACCGGGCGGTCCTGATACTAATGTTGGCGATGTTGGCGACGGTGGCGGCACGGTTGACAATCCCGGCGATGGTGATACGAATGCTGAGCGTCCAAATGCAAATCCCGAGGACCCTGGCGTGGGCATGGATGGCCCGGCCCTGCAGCCTGGCGATACGGGAGATACGAGCAATCCGGGCGATGCGGACGCCGGCGCTGCGGCGCAGGAGGGACCCGGCGACGGTGTCGCTCCGCCGGAGGCAGAACCTGTGGGGCTGCCTGCTGACGAGACGGCTCCGGCGGTAGGGTGACACTCAGTCACATGTATGTCATCCTGAGCGAAGCGGGTGATCTGTAGCAATTTTTTGTTACAATTCACGCCCGGTGAGGTAGACGTTTATTTTGCTTCCGACCGCGTAGCAAGGAAGCGAAGCGGCGCGAATATGCGCATGGATGCGCATCTGAGCG
>WRMX01000009.1 GCA_009776905.1 Oscillospiraceae bacterium | reverse complement strand
TGGCGGGCTCGACCATGTCCTAGCATCGGGCGAGAATGTCAATGTGCTTGTGTTTGACACGGAGGTGTATTCCAACACGGGCGGCCAAGCATCGAAGTCCACGCCGACCGGGGCGGTCGCGCAATTTGCCGCTGCCGGCAAGTCCGTAAAGAAAAAGAGCCTGGCGCAGATTGCCATGGCATATGGTTATGTCTATGTCGCGCAAATAGCAATGGGGTCGAATTACCAGCAGACGTTGAACGCGCTGCTCGAAGCCGAGAGCTATGACGGCCCCTCGATAGTCATTGCGTATTCGCCCTGCATAAACCATGGCGTGCGCATTGGCATGGGTAAGTCGATCGAGCAGATGAAGAACGCTGTGGAGGCGGGTTATTGGAATACGTTCCGCTTTGATCCGCGCCTGCAGGAAGCCGGCAAAAATCCGTTGACGCTTGATAGCAAGGCGCCGACGACGAGTTATAACGATTTCATTATGGGTGAGGTGCGGTACAGTTCGTTGAAGTTAGCTTTCCCGGATCGTGCGGAGACGTTGTTTGCCGCTGCGGAGAAGGAGGCCATGGAGCGTTATGAGATGCTGGTGAAGCAGAAGGAGATGTACGAGCCTAAGTGATTGGGTTTTAGTTGGGTATTAAGGTGTGAATAACAGAGAAGGCGGCCGGGTGGCTGCCTTCTCTGTTGTGGGGGTGGCGCGGGGAGGATTAGCGCAGGAATAGAAGCCATATTATGCCAAACAGGACGGCCATCGCAATGATCAGAACAGGGAAGAATGTTATGAATGCCGCGATGATCATTGCGGGAAAGTCGCCTTTTTCAAGCTCGACTTTGTCGTAGCGTTCATCGAGTTCGTCTTTTGTTTTGGATTTGGGCAAGAGGTTTTTTGCTTTATTATTGAGAAACATGGCATCACCTAGTTTGATATTGCAAGGGCGGGGTGCGGTCGCTGCCAATGTGGCGGCAGAATGCCGCCGCTACGAGGGGAAAGATTCTTCGCTGCGCTCAGAATGACAAGGCCTAACGGGGGAAGTGGCAGGCGACCCAGTGGCGCGGGCGCAGCTCGCGAAACTCCGGCGGCTCACTTTTGCAAACGTCCGTGACATACCTGCACCGCGTATGGAACTTGCAACCGGGCGGCGGATTGATCGGGCTCGGCACATCCCCTTCAATGACTTGCAACTCCTTCTGCGACGCTTCCTCCGTCGTTGGGATCGCCTCCAGGAGGACATTTGTATATGGATGCAGCGGCTCCGAAAAAATCTTGTCGGAATCGCCAAGCTCTACAATATTGCCCAAATACATGACGGCGACGCGGTCGCTGATAAACTTGACGGTGCTGAGATCATGGGAGATAAACAGATAAGTCAGATTTGAGCTCTCTTTTAAATCCAGCAGCAAGTTGATGATTTGAGACTGTATCGACACATCCAGCGCGCTGACCGCTTCATCGCAGACGACAAATTTCGGCTGTGGCGCCAATGCACGGGCGATGCCGATGCGCTGCCGCTGGCCGCCGGAGAATTGGTGGGGATAGCGATGCAGAAAATAATGCTGCAAACCGCATTTCTCCATGATGTTCAACGTATATTCCTCAAGCTGGCGCGACCCTCGGCCGAATATTTTGTGCGCGACCAATGATTCGCTGATTATCTGGCCGACGGAGAAACGGGCATTGAGCGAGGAATAAGGGTCTTGGAAAATGACCTGGAGATAGCGACGCTGGCGGCGCATTTCCTCCTTTGTGAGCCTGCTGAGGTCGATTGAAGCATCGCGCGCAGCTTCCAGCAGTTCATACCCCGGTTTATCCGAGCAGGCGGCCCGCATTTTTTCCAGCTCCATAATATATTTATCACGTGATTGCTGTGCTTTTTGCAACTCATCATTTTGCTCAATCATGGCTGCTTTCAGTTTTTTAAGTCGCCTTTGCTCCGTAGCAGATAGATTTTTGCTGCTGACGAGCGCGTCGTGCTTGATTTCGCACAAACGGAGGCTTGTCTGAATGTCGTTGACAGACCGGACAGCAACGAGGTATTGGTGCAGGAGGTGCGAGAGCCCCGCAGTATCGTCTGAAAGCAGCAGAGCGCCTGCGAGCTGTGCCTGATGAGGAAAGTTCATCAATATCTCATCAGGAGTTCCATTGACCGCAGCGATGCCGGAGGCATCTTTAAACGAGTATGCGGGAGCAAAATCGTTGAGAGTGGAGCCGTTGTAGCGCACCGTACCCGATGTTTGAGTATAGAGCTGGAGCAATATACGGCCGAGCGTGGATTTTCCGCAGCCGCTTTCGCCGACGAGCCCGAACGTTTCGCCCTCATATATATCGAGAGTCACGCCGTCCACGGCTTTCACATATGATATCTCTTTTTGGAAGAAGCGGTCTTTTTTAAGCGGGAAATGCATCTTGACATTATTGACGCTGAGCAGCGCTTTGTTTGTGTCAACCATCGTGGCGCACCCCTTTCTTGGGATAGAAGCAGCGGACGCCTTGCTCCTCTGTGACCATGTTCAGCTCCGGCATCACTTTTTTGCATTGCTCGGTGGAATATTTACATCGCGGCGCGAATCGGCAGCCTTGCGGCAGGTCGAGAGGGTGCGGCACCGCGCCGGGGATCGCCTCCAGCCTGTTTCCGCGATCGCCGGAAAGCAAGGGAATCGACAGCAGAAGCGCTTCCGTATATGGATGCGAATAGTTTGTGATAGGTTTGAATATATAGTCTACCGGTGCGATTTCGACGACCTGCCCGCAATACATGACAGCTACCTCGTCCGCCATCTGGTTAATGACGCCCAAGTCGTGGGTGATGAACATTATTGCCGTCTTCAACTCGTTTTTCAGGTCGTTCATCAGGCGCAGAATCTGCGCTTGAATGGTGACGTCCAGCGCGGTCGTGGGCTCGTCGGCGATTAGCAGTTTTGGATTGCATGCAAGCGCCATTGCGATCATGACGCGCTGCCGCATGCCGCCGGAGAGCTGGTGCGGGTATTGGCTTGCCATTTTGCTTGCATTCGGAATCTTGACCGCTTCGAGCATTTCCACGGCGCGCGCGTGTGCCTGCTTTTTTGACATGCCTTGGTGCAAGATGAGGACCTCGCTGATTTGCTTGCTGACTGTGAAGACCGGATTGAGCGATGTCATGGGTTCCTGGAAAATCATGGAGATTTTGTTACCCCTGATTTTGAACATAGCCTCCGCGTCGAGCTCGCTGATTTTGTCGCCGTCAAAATATATCTCACCTTGGTGGATGCGTTGGTTATCTTCGAATAGCTTGAGTATGGAGAGGGCGGTCTGGCTCTTGCCGCTCCCGGATTCGCCAACGACGCCGAGCGTGCGCCCCTCTTCCAGGCTGAGGCTGACGCCGTCAACGGCGCGGATAAGGCCGCGCTTTGTATCGAAATAAGTATGGAGGTCGCGTATTTCCAACATTTTCATATTCGTGCCCTCACCTCTCATTCGCTTTTGGGTCCATAGCCTCGCGCAAACCGTCGCTGACGAGGTTTATGGAGAAAGCAGCCGCCACGACAAAGAGCGCGGGGATGATCCACCGCCACCAGTAGAACTGGATGACAGCCGACTCCATCGCGCTGTTGAGCATATTGCCCCAGGAGGGCTTTGGCTCTGGGACGCCGAAACCGAGGAAACTGAAAACGGCTTCCGACAATATGAAACTGGCGTAATTCAGCGTGACGCTGACGATTACGAAATTGACGACATTGGGGAGGATGTGGCGCAGCATGATGCCGCGCTGCTTGATCCCGAGCGAACGCGCCGCGAGCACAAAGTCCTTTTCGCGTTCGAGCAGCAGCTGCGCGCGTATGAGCCGCGCAAGGCCCATCCAGCCCAAAACGCCGAGAAGGATCATCAACAAGTTTACGCGATTTGCCGACGAAATGCTCTGCCCAATGACGTAATTGAGAGTGACGACGATGGGGAGGAAGGGGAGAGCGCTGAATATATCGGTCAGGCGCATCAGGCCTTGGTCGATCCACCCGCCCAAGTATCCGCTTGTTAAACCGACTACGATTGCGATGACAGTAGAGATGATGACGGCCCAAATACCGACCGTCAGCGAAATCTTGCCGCCGTGCATCGTGCGCGTGAAGATATCGCGGCCGAATTGATCGCTGCCCCACAGATATCCTTTGTTGCCCCAGGCACCGAGGATTTTTCCATTGGCGTCGGTGGCATAGAATTGGTGATAATCCGCAAAGATGTGCTTGGCGCTCGTCGTGGGGCCGGAGAGGCTTTTCGGGAGCTTGAGCTGATTGAGTTCATTTGAACCCCATACGATGATTTCCCCTGCGTCAGTAAGGACGACGAGGTTTTTGTAACCGCCGGCGATCTCCATGGGCGTGCCTTTGATTTCAGGCATGTTATTGAGCCTATATTCCGTGCTGCCCCAGAGCCACAGCTTCCCCGTGTCGTCCAAGGCGAGCGCGTTGCGGTTTGTCGCGGCGATGGACACCACGCGGACGGAACCATCCTGCAATTCCGGCGGAACCTGGGTGATGACCTCCGTCCCGGACTGGCCGACGACGGAAACAGTCCCGTCGCGATGGAGGAGCACCATGTTGTTGTCGCCGGCAGCCATGTCTATGACGCCCGTCGTCGCATATATTCCGGTGTTGAAAATTGTTTCGGACTGCAAGCTGCCCCATAAGTATACATAGCCATTGTCTCCGAGAAGGGCTGTCCAGCGCGTCATTGCGGCCATTTTAACTATTGAGGAGAGGTTCTCTTCATACATTTGTTGCATGATGTCATCCGGAATGCGCGTCTGCCCATGCCCATAATGGCCCCATGCATAGAAATAGCCTTGATCGTCGCGGGCGATTATGTGCGCGCCCCCGCTCTCAATGTCCACGATGCGGGCATTTTTGACCTCATCGGGGATTTTCAATATAGGGTCGGAGACGCCCGCTTGCAAAAGGTTGCATTCCGTGCCCCATATATATAAGTCGCCCCGGTCGTCGAGCGCGATGCTGAACGACACGCCGGATACGATCTTTATGATGTTTTTATCGCCAAGATCCTTTGGATATTTCAGATAGTTGATCCCCGGGCGGAGGTTCGCGTTGGTGAACTCGCTGTATGTCTCTGTCAGAGGGTTGATGGCGGAGCCCACGAAACAGAAGAGTATTATCACGACAAAGCCGCAGAAGCCGATGATCGCGAGCTTATTATGCAAGAGATTCAATAATATTGTCTTGCCGGGAGTCCTGAGCGCTTCTTCTTCAAGTATGTTTACAGCGCTTTTATCACGCACGAACAAACGCTTGAACATCGAGCCGAATGAACGCCCGACCTTGTTTGCCCCGTTGCTGTTTTTTGCCATATCTCCACCCCCCCCTATCGCAGCTTGATGCGCGGATCCGCGAGGCCATATATGACGTCCGAGACCAGCACGGAGATGATGCTTATGAGCGCAAAAAACAGGTTCATCGTGACGATGAGCATGGTGTCCCGTTGGTAGACCGCGCGCAGGAGCAGCCTGCCGATGCCGTTGTAGGCGAAAACGGACTCCGTGAGCGCTGCGCCCGTGAAGAGGGAGAACAATGTCGAAACGATTATTGTGGAAATCGGGATCATCGCGTTTCTCAAAGCATGCGAATATATGACCACTTTTTCCCCCAGACCTTTTGATCGCGCCGTGCGGATATAGTCCTGGGACAATGCGTCGATCATTGCGTTGCGAATATATCTAAGGGCGCCGGCGAGGCTGACGATCGTGAGCGTAATCACGGGCAAGATAAGAAACCTCACCCATTGGACAAAGGAATCGAATGCTCCCAGCATGTATGTGTCCGGCATGCCGCCCATCGGCAGCCAGCCGAGTTTTACGCTGAAGAAAAAGACAAGGACGAGCGCGAGGAAGAATGTCGGCACCGACCAGGTTATCAGCGAGCCGACCTGAAATGCGTTGTCAAACAAAGAACCCCGCTTTGTCGCCATTTTTATGCCAACGGGCAGGGCGATAGCAAGGTATAATATGTTGACGAAAATGTTGAGCATTATGGTGTTTCTGAGGGGGATCTGCACGGCATCGGCAACCGGGCGGTTGTTCATCGTCGACCAGCCGAGGTCGCCTTTGAGGATTATGTTATATATCCATCGGAAATACTGCTCAGGCAACGATTTATCGAGTCCGAGGCGCTCGTAGGTGTTGGCGTATGCGATCTCATAGAGATCGGGTTTTAACGTCGGCGGCAGCATCGCGCGAACAGGGTCTCCGGGCATCGCTTTGCCAATGGCGAATAATATGATGGATATGCAGATGATTACCGGGATAAGTATCAATATACGCTTTACTATGTATCTGAACATAGTAGCCCCCCTCCGTCAGTCGTGGTTCTGTTACGTGGCTCTGTTGCGCAGATCCCGCCGGGCCTCGCGAAGCCTAGCTCATACACAATTGTCTAGTGGGGATGGGAGTTCACCCATCCCCACAATTGCGTGCGTGATGATGCGGCAGATGCAGACGAATGCTTACGGCCACTTTGTGATCTGGCAGATCACGTTGTCATAATTCGCGTATGGCGAAGTCGGAACGTCTACAACGACAGTGTTATAAATATCGTAGTATTGGTTTGAATAGAGCGGGAGTTGCGGGAGGATTTGCTGCCAACGTACCTGGTATTGCAGCCAAAGGTCGGCATACTTCTCGGTTTCCGAACCATCGAGGCGGCGCATCTCCTCCGTGAGCCTGTCGATCTCGTCGTCGATGATCGGGGTGGGGTTCATCCATGTGTTTGCGACATCGGAGTGGGAACTCCAGTATTTATCGTCCACAGAAGTGAAGTCAACCGCGAGGTTGAACGAATGGAAATATTGGTCGTCGCCCATGTCGGCTCCGTAATAGTAGTTGTTGAGCAAATCGTTGAACTCGCCGTGGGTGACTTCATATTTCATGCCGACGAGCGGAGCGTTTTTGATTGTCTCGCTCTCGATGGCGCCGCCGACTGTCGGGGAGGCGCTCAGGTGGTGGATGACCAACATCTCGCCGTTGCTGTTATACCGCATGTATGAGCCATCGGGGCCGGCTTTCGTGCGGTCGAAGGGGGTCGTGCCATCGGCTTCATACTTATAATCGGACAAATCGAGCAGGTCATTGGCTTTGTCGAGGTTGAACGCAATGGGGGTGAGCTGCGCGGCAATCTCTCTGCGTTTAAGCTGATACGTCCACTGCGCCATGCCATAAGAAGCATCGACTGTTCCGCCATATCCGCCAAGGACGTTGTTGATGATCGTGTTGCGGTCGATGATGCTGGCGATTGCCCAACGGACATTGACGTCGGCAGTCGGGCCGAAGTTGCACGCGAACGCAAGCAAGCCATATCCGGCTCGCAGATAAGTGGTGTATGAACCATTCTCGCTTGCAATGGCTGCTTCAATCTTATTACCCTCAACGTTTCCGGCACGAAAGTCGATGTCGCCGCTGAGCACCATGTCAACGTCGGTCTCCGTGGGAACTTCCTTTTGGATGACCCACTCGAACACGGGCTTGTTGCCGGTCTGGTCGGACTTATAGAATTGATTGCGCTGCATCGTGACCGTCGAGCCGTCGAAGCTGATGAATTTATACGGACCGCATGTCACAGTGGGGGCATAGCGCTCTCCGGCAGCAATGCGTTCGCAGTCGGCCGCAATGTCGTTGACGAAGCGCGAGCCGTTCTCGTCTGAGATAATGTCATTGCCGGGGGAGTAAGTTTTAAGGCAGATGGGGCCGTAGGGGGCTGTCGTGACGAAGGCCGATTCCCAGAAATACGGGAGCTCATCAGCGGAGACAGTCAGGGAGAATGTGAAGTCATCGATGAGCTTGACGCCGGCATAATATTCCGCATCGCCTTCGAGATATTCAAATGTTCCGATGATGCCTTCCAACTCGAACACGGCGCCGACGGCGGCATATTCGGGAGAATCGAAGAACAGATACGTCGCGACATAATCTTTAGCGTATATAGTCTCGCCATTGTTCCATTTCAGATCGTCCCAGATGGTGAATGTGTAGGTTTTGTTGCCATCAGCGTCGAAAGATATCTGCTCGTCCTTGACGACCGTGGGGTTGAGAGCGAGCTGGCCGTCGGGGGTTTCCCAATACGTCTCGTAGAACCCGTTAGTGAGGACTTTGATGGACTTGTCGTATGCGCTGTTACCAAAGCCGGGGATGAAGTCGCCGTTCATGGCGGGCGTCCCGACTATGAATGTGTCGCGCGGGACTTTGGAGTTGATATTCGCGGGAGCTCCGGAATTGTCAGTGGACGGCGGCGCATTGTCGGTTTCCTCAGTTTGTTGTCCACCGGGCTGTTGTCCGCCGGGCTGTTGCGGCGATGTGTTAGTCGCGGGCGGGGTGGTGTCCGTGGTGTCCGTGCTGTCTGTGGCGTTGTTTTCTAGCGGGGGTGGAGATTCGTTTTTGGTTTCCGTGCCTCCGCAGGCTGCGAGGATGCTGATGAGGATCATTGCCGAGAGCAGCAGGGCGAGTAGCTTTCTTTTATTCATTGATATTCCTCCTTTTGCTGTTGCTTTTTGCTGTGTTTTTGTTATATGGATAGTATCACAATAATATCTGCATGTCAACCAGAACACCCCCCGATTCGATATATTGCGTAGTGCTTTTTTATGTGGTAGAATAGCGACGGTATTTCATTCAGTACCTGACGGATGCATAACACCAACAAAAAGCAAGATATTTTCAGTCCGTCAGGTACTAACACCGCGCGAAGCGCGGTGCGCAGCGTAGCTGCGTGAGGGACAAGCGAGTAGATCGAATTCATTTCGCTCGTAAGCGAGCTGTCCCGATGGGTTGTGGGCGCAGCCCACGTTAGTTGGTATTAAATCTTATGTGAGAGGTGCGGATGGTGAATAATGCGCTTGATCTCAACAATTTGAGGCTTGCAGTGCTTATTGATGCGGAGAACGTGCCGCGCAAGCATATAAAAAGCATTTTGGAGGAGGTTGCCATATACGGCACTCCTACGATTAAAAGAATTTATGGCGATTGGACGAATCCTTCCGTCGCGAACTGGAAGTTCTCTTTGCTTGAAAATGCGATAACGCCGATTCAGCAATATGGCTACACTACAGGGAAGAATTCCAGCGATTCCGCTATGATCATCGATGCAATGGATATTTTGTATACTGAGAAAACTGATGGTTTTGTCATTGTTTCGAGCGATAGCGATTTCACGCGGCTTGCGATTCGGCTTCGCGAGGCGGGGCAGCGCGTGATTGGCATTGGCGAGCGAAAAACGCCGAGCGCGTTTATCGCTGCCTGTGATAAGTTCACTTATATCGAGGTCATCCGCGCCAGGGGCAATGGCTTGGGCGTGGATGAGGAGGAGGCGCCGGCGGAGACGGAAAATACGCGGCCGGGGCGTGGGGAGAAGAAATCCGGAAATGGCAATGGCGGTTCCGGCGGCGCTGCCAAGTCGGGCGGTGCTGCGAAATCCGGCGGCGGTACTGCCAAGTCGGGTGGCGATGCCGCCAAATCGGGCGGTGATGCCGCGAAGTCGGGCAGCGATGCAGCCAAGACGGGCGGTGATGCCGCTAAGACGGACGGTGATGCGAAATCCGGCGATGATGAGAAGCCTGGCGATGATGATGGCGAGCTGAGCTTGGAGTCCGCACTGCGTGACAGACAGGCCCATTCGTCAAGTTCATCAAAGCAGCGCGGCGTCCGCGTGCCGGATCCTGTCGTCCACTTGATTGCGGATTCCGTCGCCGATCTTGCGGATGATGATGGCGTTGTTTTTATGGGCGAGCTTGGTAATCTGATTATAAAGAAGCAGCCGGATTTCGACCATAGGAATTTCGGCTATATGAGCCTTTCTGCGATGATCAAGTCGATTGATCGTTTTGAAATCGATTTTCGCCAGACGGCGGATCCTAATATCAAGCATGTTTTTGTGCGGGACCGCGAGGCGACGTAGATATGTGGAGTGGATTGTGAGTAGTGATGATAGGAATGCCGGGAGGAAGCATAGGGTGCTTCCGTGGGTTTTGCTGCTGTTGATTGTTGCTGTTGCGGCATTGCTGCTGGATAGTTATTATAGAATCGTCACAACGGAGTATGTTCTGGAATATTCAAACTTGCCCGATGCGTTTGACGGGTTCAGGATCGCCGTGCTTTCTGATATCCATGCGGCGGTTTTTGGCAAGGATAATATCAGACTTGTTTCAAAAGTCAGGGATACGGCGCCGGATATTATCGTGATCGCTGGGGATTTCACCGACCATTATGACAAACCTCCGATTGACGGCCAACTTGCGATTGCGGAGAATCTTGTCAGTGAGCTTTCGCTTATCGCCCCCTTGTACTACATCACGGGGAATCATGAGTGGGACGATGGTGGGATTCGGGAGCTTCTGCCAATGCTGGAGGAGCATGGGGTAACTGTTCTTCGCAATAAGTATGTGCTTCTCGAATCCGGCGGGGAGTCGTTGGTTCTTGCCGGCACTGACGATCCGAACGGCCCTGCCGATATGACCAAACCGGAGGAATTCGTCGAGAGGGTGCGTCAGGCAGAAGGCGATTCGTTCTTTATCATGCTCGAGCATAGGAACGGAAATTTGCCTCTCTATAGCGAGCTTGGGATCGACCTCGTATTGTCCGGCCATGCGCATGGAGGCATCATCAGACTGCCGTTCACGGATGGGTTGATCGGGCCTTCACGTGAATGGCTGCCGTCATATACGAATGGATTATATTCGATGGGCAGCACGAACATGGTGGTTTCGCGCGGGATTGGCAACCATACCGGTTGGCCGAGATTTTTGAATAATCCGCATATCCCGGTTGTTATTTTAAAGAAAGGTTGATTGTTTTGGGGAGCGGACCGTGTCCGGGATGTGGGGCGGAGACCTCACGTCGGACTGGATTTCGCTCCGGGAACAGCGAGATTGGTCGCGAAATATGTTAATCGAATTTGAAGAATTTAAACAGAAAATCCTGGCATTGAAGCCTACGCTGGATAATTTGAAGTTAGCGTTCAAGCTGGATGATGCTGCTGAGGAGCTTAGAAGCCTTGAGGAGGAGTCCGCAAGCGACGGGTTCTGGAACGATTTGGATAATTCCCAAAAAGTGTTGCAGAGGACGAAGCAGCTCAGGAGCAAGTTTGACAAATATGATAAGCTCGCAGGCAGCTGGAGCGATTTGATGGCTTTGTGCCAGATGGCAATTGAGGAAACTGATGAAAGCTTGCTGCCGGAGCTCGCGAGCGAGTTTGATGCATATAGCGACACGCTTGAAGCTGCAAGACTTGCGACGCTGCTTTCGGGGGAATACGATAATTGCAGCGCGATTCTGTCGTTCCATGCGGGCGCGGGCGGGACTGAAGCGATGGATTGGGCGCAGATGCTATATCGCATGTATACGCGTTGGGCGGAGAGGCACGGCATGGAATATAAGCTGGTCGATTGGCTCGATGGCGAGGAAGCCGGCATCAAATCGGCGTCTATTGAGATCGTCGGCGATAATGCTTATGGCTATCTAAAGAGCGAGGGCGGCATTCATCGGCTCGTGCGGATATCGCCTTTCGATGCTTCCGGCAGGCGGCATACTTCCTTTGCTGCAATCGAGGTGACTCCGCTCATTTCCGACGATGTCGAGCTAGAGATCCGTTCCGAGGATTTGAAGGTTGATACATATCGTTCATCGGGAGCGGGCGGGCAGCATGTCAACAAGACGGAGAGCGCTGTCCGCATCACGCATGTTCCCACGGGGTTGATAGTCGCTTGCCAGATGGAGCGCAGCCAGCATCAAAACCGCGAGGTTGCCATGCGGATGCTGCGGTCGAAGCTCATCGAGATCAAGGAGCGCCAGCATTTGGACAAAATCAGCGACATCAAGGGCGAGCAGATGAAGATCGAGTGGGGAAGCCAGATACGGTCATATGTCTTTATGCCTTATACTTTGGTGAAGGATCATCGTACGAATTTTGAAAATGGGAATATTAATGCGGTCATGGACGGGGATCTCGATGGGTTTATCAACGCGTATTTGAGCAAGCAGGCGGAATGATGCTGGCGCGCGGAGGGGGCGATGCCCGGCTCCATCCTGCGCTGCCGCGTTGTAGGCCTTGAATGATGCAGGCGCGTGCGGGGGCGATGCCCGGCTCGTCCCAAACAGTTACGAAGAAAATCGGAGGTCTATCATAATCTGATGTCTAAGGTTTTGACCCCTGTGATATCAATATTGCTTATTGCCGTAATCGCGTTTTTTGCGTATTACGCTATTTTGCTGCCGGATAAGGCTATCCTTGCGCAAGTCGAGTTTGATGCATACCTCTTCGGTGAAATTATATATAGTGGCGAGCTGAAGAATGGGCTTTTTGATGGAGTAGGAACGATCGATTTTTCGAGCGGATATACGTATTCGGGCCGGTTTGAAGGCGGGAGGTTTTCCGGGAACGGAGAATTTAAAGACGATGACGGTGAAGCAATATATGTCGGAGATTTTTTGAACGGCAAACCGAATGGCTCGGGGACGTTCATCTCGGCAGAGGGCTGGACTTACGAGGGCGGCTTCAGCGAGGGATTGTTCGAAGGCTCGGGGACGTTCACCTCGGCGGAGGGCTGGACTTACGAGGGCGGCTTCAGCGAGGGATTGTTCGACGGCTCGGGGACGTTTGTCTCGGCGGAGGGCTGGGCTTACGAGGGCGGTTTCAGCGAGGGACTGTTCGACGGCTCGGGGACGTTCGTCTCGGTGGAGGGCGAAATTGTGGGCGGATTATGGGAAAGGGGGGCGCTGATAGCTAGATATGAATAGGATCAAATGGTTCGACTCTGTCCGCGCATTCGGGCTCTTTCTCGTATTGGGATATCACCTTTTCCACAGCGCTTTGCCGGGCGGATTTTTAGGCGTGGATGTGTTCTTCACGTTTTCGGGATTCCTAATCACCGCGCTTATAATGGAAGAAGTCAGGAAGAACGGCGATTTTGCTGTTTTTAAGTATTTCAAGAGACGAGTGCAGCGTATCCTTGTGCCGATGTACCTTTCAATCGCGTTTACATTGCCCTTTGCATTGTTAATATCGCCTGATTTCACGGTCGGCATTGCAAAACAGCTCGCATCCGCGCTTAGCTTCACGGCCAATTGGTTCAATATTTTCAGCGGGTCGAGCTACGAAGCGCAGCTGATGCCGCAATTATACATGCATATGTGGTCGCTTGCGGTACTGATGCAGTTTTACGTTGCCTGGGGTATTGTTTGCGCGCTTTTGTCATCGGTATCTAAGGCGATATATAAAAAATACAGCTCTAAACGGCTGTTATTTTTGAATGGTGCGGTGTTGACAATATCGCTCTTGGTTGCGATTGGATCGTATATGTTTTTGCGCCTGCAGATCGTGTCGGAAATCGGATTGAACGATATCTATTTTAACACGCTTTCACGTTTATTCCCATTTTTCATAGGAGCCACCGCAGGCGCGATATGGGGCATCAACTCAAAACAGGATAAAGCTATCAAGAAGCGTTTGCTTTCAGAGCATAAAAAGCAAAAAGCCGCTGCAATGATAATCGTATCGGTTGCTTCTGCTGCCGTTATTGTATTCATTTTTTCGCAGTATGATTTTAATGATTTATTCATTTATAAATATGGGTTCGTTTTAACATCAGCATTGACTGTCGTGATGATATATTGCACGCACGGGCTGCATATTTTGACGCCTGTGAAAATGAAAGAACCGGCTGCGCTGACTATTGCTTCCGAGATGTCATATGACCTCTATCTGTTCCATTGGCCGATATATATAATCGTTTCTGCGGTGGTATTGAACCATATTGCCGCTTCGCTTACGACGCTTGCGGTTTCGATAAGCTTTTCCGCGTTGATGGTTTATATAGTCGAAAAGGCACTGTTTGCCGGCAATGGCGGGAAGGGCATGAAACATCGTCGTATTGCGTTGGCTGC
The DNA here is from genome assembly GCA_009776905.1 of Oscillospiraceae bacterium. GTDB lineage: Bacteria > Bacillota > Clostridia > Oscillospirales > Oscillospiraceae > WRMH01. Next base: position 21,106 of record WRMX01000009.1, on the reverse strand, counting down.
GATCGGAGCCGTGACGGCTGCGGGAGTGGCCTTGGGAGGTTTCGTCGTTTATAAAGCGCCCGCAATAACGAGCATTGAAGCGGATTTTGTCGCGAACTATGTCGCAAGCGACGTGCATGACATGCTTTTGATGAGCCAAAAGGCTGATTACGGGCGCAGAGCCGATGAGATGAGCGCGAGTTTGAAGTCTTTGTCGCATGAGGGTACGGATAGCGAATTAGGCGAAGAGCGGCAGGTTTCGGAAGAATCGTCTCAGAGCGGAGGCGAGATGCAGGGTGAGGCTGCGTTGCAAGGCTCGATAGATGAAGAAGGCATTGGCGCGGAGCAGGGCTCAGCAGAGGAAGGCATAGGCGCGCTGCAAGGCTCGGCGGATGGTGCAGGTGCGCTGCAAGGCTCGGCGGATGGTGCAGGTGCGCTGCAAGGCTCGGCGGATGGTGCAGGTGCGTTGCAAGGCGCAATGGAAAATGGCGACGGCGCAGACGGCGGTAATCAAAATAATAATGCCCAACCTCAGTCAACAGCGCAAGGACAGGCTCAGACCGCGCAAGGGCAAGGCTCGGCGACGCAGACCGCGCAAGGACAGGGCGCGACGCAGACCGCGCAAGGACAGGGCGCGACGCAGACCGCGAAGGGGCAGGACTCGGTGGCGCAGACCGCGCAGGGGCAAGGCTCGACGACGCTGACTGCGCAAGGACAGGGCTCGGCGACGCAGACCGCACAGGGGCAGGGCGCGGACGTCGGGGAGGATGGCGCAACGCCGCCTGCTGCAACCACTGACGATATCGGCGATGACAGCGGTGACACGGAGCCGGAGGATAGAAAATGGCCGGAGGGGGTCACGCTGATTGGCGACTCTGTGCCGCTTGGGGCAAAGTCTGCGATGACGAGAACGATTCCGAACTGCGTCGTGGACGCGGAGGTCAGCCGCACGGTGCCGCAGGGCAGAAACATAATGGTGAACTTGCAGAACAAAGGGGAGCTTCGCGAATATGTTGTCATAGCCGTGGGGACGAACGCGAATTATGATTATGCGGAGCAGTTGCTGAAAATAGTGACAGCTTTGGAACCCGGCCACAGGCTGATTTTTGTGACCCCATACGATGGCAATAACAATACGAACGGTAGACTTACGAAGGAGACCGCCGAGTGGCTAAGAGGATTGTCGTGGCAATATGACTACATTACAATTGCGGATTGGAATTATATCGTCGGGGAGCAGGCCAACGTGCTTGCCGCAGACAAGGTGCATATGGGCGGATCCGCGTCCATGGAGCTTTATGCGCAGATGGTTCTAGATGCTGTGAATGTCGCCTCGCAAAAGCCCGCGAAATAGATCGTAGCGCGCGACATCCGGGTTGTGGGGATGGAACCTCCCAAGTTAGATAAGAAAAAACAGTTGCTGCGCATATGAGCAGCAACTGTTTTTTAATTTGTGGGGATTGCTATGCAACAATATAGCACTCGCGGATCTGGGTGTTGCCCTTCGTATTGACATAGACCTTATATGCGCCCACCTCATATGTGCCGGCTGCGTTGTTGTTGATTTGGAAACTCTTGGTATATGTTTTTGTCGTGCCGTCCTTAAATTTCTCCGTAACTGTGATCGTCAGCTTGTTTTGGTTACCGTTTTGCTTTTCTACCACAGCGGAAGCGGAGACGGAATCGAGGATAGGATCGGGAGTGGGGATGACTGGTTTCTCTTTCTTTTCAAGGCACTTCAACAGCCTGTCGAGCATGGAGTTGACCTTGCCGAGATCCAGGCACGAATATTTATCAAGAGTCTTGACGGCGGTCTGAAGTGCTTTGACCTCCCTGATTATTTTGTCCCTGTTCGCATCGATGTAGCTTTTTGACTCATTGATGAAAGTGGTGATCTTTGCTTCGATCGCATCAAAATCGTCGCGGGCGGCGAGCTTCAATCCGAATATCTTGTTGAGTTCGTTGACGAGCTCGTTCTTTGCCAAGGTCTTCAATTCCTCGATTTTCGCTTGCACTTTTGCGACCAACGCTGCCTTATATGCCTCAAAGTATTCCTTGCTGGTGTCGGTGATGGCTTTCGTCACGGCGCCAAGCAGCGTCTCCACGCTGAATATCTTTGTGAGGTCGATATTGTCAACATCGATATAGTCTTCGATGTTGCCGCTTACTCCGGCGATGCCGAGTTTTGCAGCGATCGTGATGCCTATATTTGTTTTGTTCCAACCGCCGTTGGTATTCCAGTGGCCTGTCTGTATGCCTAGGAACGAACCGGAGTTGGGATTGGCATCGTTCCAAATTTCTGCGGTGAGCTGGTCGACTACGCTGTCCGCGAGCGCGTTGATGGCATCTTCCACGACCAGCGCGTTAATGAGATTGTCGATGGTCCTGTCGATCACCTTGCTTACGAAGCCACTTGTGACTATGGAGCTGACGATGTCGCTGCTCAGGACGCTGTTGACGATGGATTCAAGGTCGACAGAGTCCGGGATGGCGAGGCCAAGCGAGTTTTTCGCTGCGTTTCCGAGCAACCCGGCGAGCGCCGGCCCTGCCAGCTTGCTGACATCGTCGAGGTCCAGCATGCCCGAGACGGCGGTTTTGATGGCTTCTTTAATTGTATCTGCCGGGAGGATGTTCGCGACCAATGTCGCGACGGACGAAGTTTGTTCAACGATGATTGCCCTCAGAGCAATATCGTTAAAGTCATCATGGTCAACATTTGTTATTGCGAGGGCGGGTATTGCGAAGGCGAATAGCATGGTTATTACTAGAATTGTAGATAGTATTTTCTTGCGCATTGCGATCCCTCCTAAGTAGTGATTCAGAAATTGTCTAATCCTTGACATATAATATATACACTTTACACAGAAAAGTCAACAGTTTGTGCAAAATCAAACATTATGACAGCGTTTCCGCCCATCGGGAGTATTTTTCGATTTTTTCGTCACATCCGGAGCGAGTTGCATCGCTCGCCATGATATATACCTTGACCTTCGGCTCGGTGCCGGAAGGGCGCACGATTGCGACAGTACCGTCGTCTGTTTCGTAACGCAGCACATTGGAGCCGGAAAGCTCCATCGGAGCGGTGGCGCCGGTCGCCGTGTCCGTAACGACGCCGGACAGATAGTCGCGGGTCGAAACCACTCGCGAGCCGGCAATTTGAGTGGGCGGGTTTTCGCGCAGCCCGGACATAAGCTCACGCATTTTTTCAAGGCCGTCCAGACCCGGCATCAGAAGATTGAGCGTCTTTTCGCCATATTGGCCGTATTTTTCATATAAATCGCGCATTGCATCGAAAAGGGTCATGCCGCGCTCGAAATACCATGCGGCCATCTCCGCTATCAACATGGAGGCCGTGACAGCGTCTTTGTCGCGCACGAAGTCTCCGAACATATATCCATACGACTCCTCATATGAGAAAATCACTTTTCCGGCTCCGCTCGTTTCCAATGCGTTCTTTTTTTCCGCCATGAACTTGAAACCCGTAAAAGTGTCGAAACAGGCGACGCCGTTGGTCTCGGCGATGTGACGCGCCATCTCTGTGGAGACGATTGTTTTGAGCGCGACAGGATCGGCGGGCATCGTATTCGCCCGTTTTTTGGCGCCGATGACATAATCGAGCAGCAGCGCGCCTGTCTGGTTGCCGGAAAGGGGCACGAACCCGCCGGCATCGTCGCGCACCATGATCCCAACGCGGTCGCAGTCCGGATCGGTCCCGATTATCAGAGCTGCGCCGTGTTCCACGGCCAGCGCGGAAGCCAAGTGGAAGCCTTCGGGGTTTTCGGGATTTGGCGATATGACGGTCGGGAACGTGCCATCGAGCACCATTTGCTCCGGGACGCATACGATGTTTGTAAGGCCGAGCCTGCGCAGGGCTTCGGGCACCAGCTTATGCCCCGCGCCGTGAAAAGGCGTAAAAACAAGGCCGAACCTATCAGAGGCTCGTTTGACCACATCATAGTCGTTCACCTGTTCCATGACGTTTTTCAAGAATAATTCGTCAGTTTCGCCGCCCATTATGCTGATTAGGCCTTTTTCGACAGCCTCGTCGAAGTCGATTCTTTTTATCGAGGAAAAAATATCCAGCTCCTCGATTTTTTGCGCAATTATCTCCGCATGGCGGGGCGGCACCTGCGCGCCGTCGTCCCAATATACCTTATATCCGTTGTACTCTTTAGGATTATGGCTGGCAGTGATGTTGATGCCGGCGATGCAGCCATATTCGCGAATGGCAAAAGACAGCTCGGGAGTCGGCCGGAGCGCGTCGAAGAGCCGGACATTGATGCCATTGGCGGAAATGACGCAGGCGGCTTCGCGGGCGAACTTGGCGCTATTGATGCGAGAGTCATAACAAATTGCGACGCATTTCGAGGGGCTTTGCTCCATGAGGATGAGCTCGGCGAGCGCCTGAGTCGTGTGGCGGATGACATGGATGTTCATCCTGAAAAGGCCCGTTCCCATGATGCCGCGGAGCCCCGCGGTCCCAAACTCCAACCTGCTGAAGAAGCGGTCCTTGATTTCGGCGTCGTTGCCAGAGATTGCTTGCAGCTCATCCTTTTCGTCTTGCGAAAGCGCGGGGCTGCTTAACCATTTATTATATTCATCGAGATAATTCATTTCTTACTCCTCCTCGCCGGGCGAAACACCGCCGTCACCCGCGATGCCGGCAGGCAATTCATCGATACGCTCGCCATCGCCATTTGCGCCGCCGCCATTTGCACCGTCGCCATTTTCGCCGTTGCCTAAAAAAGCATCGCTGCCGCCATCGTCATCGATCTCGTCCGTCAGAACATAGTCGTCTTCAAGAATGTCGGCGTTCAGCACGTTTTGCGCGTCCTCGAGCATGGACTCGGGGACATAGACATCCATGCCACCGGGAGAATAGCCGAGAATCAGCTTGCCAAAGAGGCCATTATTCGGATATTCGCAGACAAAAGGGATGCCATAAGCATTGAGCAGGTTCAATGTCAGCTCCATGTCGAGCGGCCCGCCGTGAACACGTTTCAGGAACGTGGGCGGAACCATTGAGCCCTCCGCGTCGTAAGGCCAGTCGGGGCCTGGGTCCGGTTTATTCTTTCGAGCCAAAGTATCACGCCTCCAATATAGACCCATAATCGAGCCTAAGATGAACAAGGGTAGCAAAGCCCCCTTGTTCTAAAATTTATTCATATGTTGCATAACACGATATGGATTGTGGGGTGCTCCCACGCTAATATGCTTATCCCGCTTCCTGCACGACGATTTGCGGCTCGTCGGAGACATACCTGGAATGAATGTCCGCGCCGATGGCGGAAAGCTTTTTGATCATCTTTTCGTAGCCGCGCTCGATGTAGTTGACGCCTTCGAGAACAGTCACGCCGCGCGCGCACAAGCCGGCAATGACAAGGGCCGCGCCGGCACGCAAGTCGCCGGCCTTGATTGGCGCGCCTGTGATGTACGGCACGCCTTCGATGATGGCAGTCCTGCCGATGACCCTGATGGAACCGCCCATTTTGGCAAGCTCGTCCGTGTAGCTGAACCTATTGTCCCAAACGCCCTCCGTGACGGTGCTAGTCCCCGTCGCAGTGCTGAGAATCGTGGAAATTTGAGGCTGCATGTCAGTCGGAAAACCGGGGTATGGCATGGTTTTGACATGGGCGCCGAGAAGGGGGGCGACGCGGCGGACAGTGACGGAATCCTCATGTTCGAAAACGGAAACGCCCATTTCGCGCAGCTTGCCGGAAATGCACTCGAGGTGCTTGGGGATGACGTCCTTGATGAGAACCTCGCCGCCCGCGCCCGCGACAGCCGCCATATACGTCCCGGCCTCGATTTGGTCCGGGATGATGGAATAGAAACCGCCGTTGAGACGGCGCGCTCCGCGGACTTTTATGACGTTAGTGCCGGCGCCGCGAATGTCGGCGCCCATGGAGTTAAGGAAGTTAGCGAGATCGACAATGTGAGGCTCCCTGGCGGCGTTCTCGATGAAAGTATTGCCATCAGCGAGGGCGGCGCCGAGCATGAGATTGATCGTGGCACCGACAGAGACGACGTCGAGATATATCGAAGCGCCGCGCAGACGGCCGCCGGTCGTTGCAGAGACGATGCCGTTTTGCACTGTCATCTCCGCGCCCATGGCGACGAAACCTTTCATGTGCTGGTCGATCGGGCGGACGCCGCCGAAATTGCAACCGCCGGGCATTGCGACATCGGCCTTGCCGAACCTGCCGAGCAAGGCGCCGATGAGGTAGTATGACGCGCGGATGCGGCGCATCGTGTCGAAGGTGGCGGAAGACGTCCCGACATGCGAGCAGTCGATGTCGATGGTTCTTTTGTCAACGACGCGGATGACCGCGCCCATTTCTTTGAGGATATTGAGAAGCGTAGAAACATCGGAGATTTGCGGCAGGTTTTCGATCCTACATACGCCGTTTACCATCAGAGCTGCGGGGATAATAGCCACGGCAGCGTTTTTAGCGCCGCTGATCTCGATTTCGCCATGGAGTTTGTTCCCGCCGTTAATGACATATTGCGTCACAGATATGTTCCCCCCAATGTGAATTTGTTGCATTTTGTATCAGAGTTGTATCATTTTGTTACATTGTAACACAATTTGTAAATAATGCAAGCATTATTTCTTGTTTTTATTTGTGACATTTCATGGTTTTTCTTGCAATATTTTGTTTTACTTATGGTATTTGCTGCCTTCGGCTATTTTGAACGCGCGATAGAGCTGCTCGAGCAGGATAATCCTGGCCAGAGCGTGCGGGAAGGTCATCTTTGACAGCGATAGCTTGAAATGGGCGAGTTTTTTGATGTCTGCGCCCAGACCGTATGACCCGCCGATGATAAAACAAAAACGCGATATGCCGCGCAATGCTTCAGTCTCGAGAAATTTAGACAGCGACTCGCTGTCGATTCCGTCGCCTTCGACACAAAGCGCGACGACCGTCGCGCCTGCTGGGATTTTATCGATGATCGCAAGGCTTTCCTTGCGCAGCGCGAGGGCGATATCGTTTTCGGAGGGGTCGGAAGGCAGGCGCTGTTCGGCGATTTCGACTATTTCTGCCGAGCAAAAAGCGGAGAGCCGCTTGACATATTCGTTGGATTCGTCGATGTGGTAGCGCTCGCGCAGCTTTCCGACGCAGATGATTTTTATGTTCATAATCGTTCGTTATTCCTGTTCCCCGGGCGCTTCCACGAGATTCGTTCCGATATATTCGCATTGTACCATATTAATGAAGATTGAGGCAATAATATACATATTATTTATGATTGAACTTTGAGTGAAAACAATATATAATGACTGTTAAACGTGGGGGTTCCACCCCCACAACCCGGACGCCGCGCGCTTCGGCTCAATTCACTCAACGGCGAAAATGAATTCCGCCTGTGAATTTTCGCCTTCGCACCGGCGCACCGCGCTTCGCGCGGTGATAGCGCCTTAGCGACCGATAACAACGTGTTTGTTATTAGTGTTGCGAGTCGCTAAGGCACTAAAAGTTGACAATCGCGCACAGGAGGCGAAATTGAACGATCTGATATTCGGCGTAATGCTCTTGTCATTCACGGTCATTGGCATGGCCGCTTTCATCAAAGCGTATCTACGCAGGCGCGAAGCGAAGGCGGCTGTGTGGCTTTTGTGCCTCATTGTGTCGGCGATTCTTTGGAGCATCACATACGCGCTGTTCTATCTGCTGCCCACGGGGAACCTTGCGATCTTTTTCATCGACCTGCGATATGTGTTTGTCATGGCGTCGGGCTGGTTTGTCTTTATATTCATTCACAGGACGCTGTCGCACCAGCCATTCAAACGCCGCACGCTGCTGCTATTGGCGTTATTTCCGATCATTGACCTCGTTTTGGTCCTGGCCAACAGCACTACCGGAATATTCATCGATTATGCAGGGTATATCACCATAAACGGATTTCGGGCGCTCGTGGAGACCGATGGGATCGGGTTCATATACCATTGCATCCTTTCATATGCGCCTCTGGCCCTTGCCGCCGCAGACATCATCGTAAGATTCATCCGCCTTCCGAAGAGGCATGGGAAGATGCTCGGATGGCTTTTTTTCGGGATGGTCGTCGTTTTTGCGCTGACTCTGACCGCCGTTCTGCAACTGCTGCCTTATCCGATCGATCTCGCACCGTTTGGAGTGCAGGTCATGCTCGTCATGTTTTACAACGCGCTCTTTAATTCAAAATCAATGGACATGCTGTTCATTTCGCGAGACATCATATTCGACAATTCGAGCAGCATCATCCTGGTCCTGGACAGCGAAAGCAGCATTGTGGACTACAACAAGCAGGCCAATGAGGTCGCCAGACGGCTGCAGATTGCGGATTTGATCGGGATGCGCGGAGACGAATTTCTCGAATCGTGGCGCAGCTCTTCGCAGAGCTATGTCTTTGAGGAAGATGCTTCGATATTTGCAATCGTTGAGAACGAGATGGATTATCATTACCAGGTCCAGGTCAACGACATGTTCGGGAAGAACGGGCACGTGATCGGCTCATATATGGAGATCAAGAATATTTCGCCCATCATGTCGCTCATCCACATGCTGCAGGACGCGGCTTATTACGACAGCTTGACGGGCATGCCGAACCGCAATTATTTCGTCAAGATGATTTATGAGATCGACAGGCCGGAATCGCTGCCTCTGTGCGTTATAGTCGGCGACATCAATGGGTTGAAGCTCGTCAATGATACGTATGGCCACGTGAAGGGCGACTTGCTGCTTAAATGGGTTTCGTCCATCATGCTTCAGTGCGCCCCTCACGACGCGATTCTATTTAGGATGGGCGGCGATGAGTTTGTCGGGCTGCTGCCGAACACGACCGAGGAGCGCGTCGAGGGGTATATCAAGGAAATCGATTACGGGCTCTTGCAGGTGCAGGCGGATGATCCGGAGCTTGCGACAGCGTCAATTGCTCTTGGGTATAAGATTAAGACGTCGCCTTATGAGCAGATCGAGGAGTTGATGAAGGCGGCGGATTATGAGATGTATACGACAAAGAGAAACCGCCGCTCGTCGCAGCGTTGACGGCGCGGAACGGCACGGAATGATAGAGTCTCCTCGAAAACTCTCGTTGTCATCCTGAGCGATAGCGAAGGATCTTGTTTGAGCACTTGCGAAATAACGGAGGCAAAGATTCTTCGCTTCGCTCGGAATGACAGGTGTTGCAAGGCTTTTGAGTTTTCGAGGACACACTGATAACATACAGGGGGATAATTGATGCAAGCAATAATATTCAGCGCGATAGCCGGGATATGCGGGACAGGATTGGGCGGAGTGGTGTCGGCGGTGTTCATGCGACGCTCTTCGGAAAGGGTGGCGTGCTGGATGTTATCGTTTGCGGCAGGAGTGATGACGAGCATCGTATGCTTCGGGCTGCTCCCGGAAGCTGTCGACCTGACGAATATTGTAATTGCAGTCATCGGGCTCGTTGCAGGCATAATCATCATCATGCCTTTAAACAGGATTATCGACAGGATCACGGAATCGAAAGGAGACCACCCAAAGCTGCACACGACGCATGAAGAGCTCTACCACGAGAGCAAGCTCATTAAAAACCGTTCGCGCATGGTGCAGTCGGGGTTCATAATGTTCGCGGCCATAGGGCTGCACAATATCCCTGAGGGGCTCGCTATCGGAGCGGGGGGCAGCCACGACTACCAGCTCGGCTTGCTATTGGCGATTATGATTGCGCTGCACAACATCCCGGAGGGCATGGCGATTGCGACGCCGATGCTGGCGGGTGGCATGCGGAAGGTGGTTGTCGTGCTGCTGGCTGCGCTGTCGGGAGCGCCAACGCTCCTCGGCGGAGTTATCGGAAGCTTGATCGGCGGCATTTCCGACACTGCCATAGCACTATCTTTGGCGGCGGCGGGCGGTGCGATGCTGTATGTCGTTTTTGGAGAGATCATCCCGCAGTCGATCATTCTCGTGAAGAGCAGGGCGGCGACGATCGTCACGCTTTTGGGGATCATCACAGGGCTCGTTGTCGCGCAGCTATAGCGCGGTGGAGTCTGCGTGGAGCTTGCGTGGAACCTGCGTGTAGTTTGCGTGTAACCTGCGTGGAACCTGCGAGTCAGCGTGGCCGCAGCATGAGACGCGATGTTAAAGATGCATCTATAAGTGAGAAGCGGCGCGAGCTATGGCGTAGGAATGCTTGAGCTACGGCGTAAGAGTGTTTCCGCCTAAATCAGCGACGCCGCTGTCCCAGAACCCACCAAAGCCTGTGCTATCGACTTCGCAGTCGAGCAGGCTTATTTCTCTGCCCGCGAACACGGGCACCTCGCCTTCGATCAACGCATTGTCCTTGAAAACACAGCGTTCGAACAAGGCGTAACCGTCAAATTCGACAAGGCTCCATAGGAGGCTCTTGTTCCCCGTCACCACGCAATCGTAAAACTCCGCCGAAGAATATAATGCAAATATCGCGCAGCCATATGCGCGGTTATCGACGAAGCTGCATTTTGAAAATGCAATATCGGTGCTGCGTCCGAGATCGATCGCGCGCAGCGAGCAGTCCGTCACCGTTGTGTTGGTGATATCCGCCGCGATGCAATCCAATAATGTTATTCCGATGGAGCCGCAGCCATAGAAAAAGCAGTCCTCTATAGTTATGTTCATCGACGAATTAAACCTGGCCACGCCCGCATCGCACATATATTCGCCGGTTATCGAATGTCCCGCTTTGATGCCGGAGAGCTTGATGCCGTTGCAGCCATCGAACATCAATACCTCTGAGAAGCTCTTTGGAGTGACGAGTTCCACTTCCGCGCCGGGCTCGGCTTGGAGCGTCAGGCCTTCTACGCCGCATACGTATAATGCGGCTGTTTCATCGCCGGCCCATACATATTGATTATCGGACTCCGTGACGGTTGACAGATCATAGAGGCCTGCCTTGAACGTGATGCATGTGTCCGGCGCGACAGCGTCAATCAGCTCCTGCGGCGTCGATACCGTGACTTGGATCGACGGCTCGGCAGGGGCTTCTTTGTATTCTAGCGTGGGTGCTTCGTATTGAGGCGCGCCTACGTCAATCGCGTTAATTTCAATCGTCGAATCCTCGGGAATCCATCGGACGTCCTTGTCAAATGCGGAAGCAATCGCGCGCAGCGGGACATATGTGGTTCCGTTGGCGATGAAGGGCTCAACTATGTTGCCATTTTCGTCGGTCGGCGTGAATTCCTCGCCGTCGATGACGATCTTGATGTCGCGATACACCGCGTTGAGCTGTTGCGTGCGTATTTCGGATGCTGTTGCGGAGATGATTGTCGTCAGGCATATCGCAATGACGACGAGGGTTATTAGGGTTTTGTTCTTTTTCATGGGTGGCCTCCTTGATAATGGTGTTCTTTTTTGCGTATATAGTACAAATAATGCGAAGCTATGTCAAGAGGCGCAGCCGTTATAGTGTGGCAATGTGGCGTACCTTCATAAAGTGTGAAAATTTTGTAGAATGTTGCATATTGTCATAAGTATGGCTGTTGCTAGGAAAACGTAGAAATATCAGCGTTTGTAACAAAAATGTCACAGTTATTTATGCACTTTTCACTTGACTATGTGTAAAAAATATGTAGACTGGAAATGTAGAAAACACACCAACGGTGGTCAGCCTGAAAACGGACTGGCTGACCGTCATTTGTTGACTCTCGATGCAGAGCTGTCTATCTGCATGCATAGTGGTCATAGTTTGGAGGTTCTTTATGAAAAAGGGAAATCGCAAGGGATTCAAGATGAAGAAAAGCAGGTCAATATCGATCTTACTCTCACTGGTAATGGTAGTATCTATCGCATCCGGAGGGATTAATTTTGCGTATAAAGCCTCTGCTACCACGTATTCAGAAACTAGCAGCTTATATGTTGATCTGGCGCACCTATCAACTTATCCTATCACATCGGGTGAAACGTACACGAATACAGGCAATATTCCCGGAGAATTTGAGGATTCTCGATTTATCATTTCAGGTTCAAATGGCACAGAATATGTTGCCTTTTGCGCTGACTATACGTTAACGCCTCCAACGGATCCTGATGTCCATAATGTGCTAACAGGAACCGTCAATAACGCTTCTGCTCTCGCTGTCGCACTTGCGCATCCCTCATATGGAGCAAAACTCTCAGACAGTGAATTTAATAATCTTTTTGGTATTACCGGCGACGGCTTACAGCGAGCATTGATACTGAGCGCATTTTTATGGGCTGTGGAGACAACAAATAGCGTTGATACAGCAGCGAATCTATCGGCATGGACGGCAACGCTAACTTCACTAAAAGGTACGCTTACATCAAGGGTACCTTCTACGACATATGAGACTGTCGCAAATGGAATAAAAGACATGATAGATGCTTATAATGCTGCAGGTATAGAAGGCATTTCAGAAGTATCGGCAGAATATGATGATGCGACAGGAAAACTATCTGTCTCACATACAGGGTATGGGACACCTAGTTTGGGTCTGTCTGTTACCGGAACTAACATTGAGATATATGTCAATGGCATAAAATCTTCTTCGAATACCAAAATTGCAATCAATCCAACAGACAACATATATATTTATGGTGATGGTCTATCGATAACAGTAGAAACCACGTCACCATTGATATTATTGAATGGCAGTATAAAAGGAGATCGTCTGCATAATGTTACAAATGATCATTATCAGGATTTACTGACAGGCTATGCGCAATTCGGTATTGCGACTTTGACGATCAGCCCGACTGTTGCTGTTAAAACACAGAGCGTAGACATACCTTTCACAAAGAGCTTTCCTACTATTAACGGGACACCGGAAAACACGTCATTCAGTTTTCAGATACAAGAGGTGAATGCGTCTGGAAATAATGTATCCGATGGACATCAAGAAACGAAAACAGTTAGTTATGTTAAAGGCCAACCTGGCAATTCTACTTTTAGCTTTACCGTGAACAATTTAGCACCCGCCACGGGCGCTTCCGGTGAGTCAACTCCGAAATATTATTATTACAGGGTCACGGAATCGACGCCTAGCAATGGCTGGAGCATTATTGGCACTAATCAGATATATGTTAGGGTCAGTGTGCCAACAACAGGACCGTTAACTGTTGATTACAGCAGCGACAGCAGCATCGGCAGTAGCACAGCATGGTTATCTACAGGCAATACATTCGCAAACCAATATGACACGCCTAAACATTACGAGTACTATTCTTTTTCTGCTACAAAAAGCATCGTAGGCGCATGGGTCGGCAACGTTAGTTTCGATGTTTTGCTGACGCAGGTGACAGATGATACGGGAGATAACGATTATATACCCAGTTATTCTGAAACAAAAACAATTCAATTTACCGGAACAAACAAAAGCGGTACGATAGAATTTAGTCTATTATCTTATGATTCTACAGACACATATTACTACAAGATTACCGAAGTTGCCTCCGGAGGGGTGTGGAAAAACGACGGTACAGTATATATTGCGGTTGTTGATGTGGATATCGGCGCAAAGACAATTGATGTCAAGTATCATAAGCAAGGAGACCCAACTGCACTATCAGGGATTAGTTTTACCAACTACTACCTTGGCGCTGATTTTGAGATTGAGATTCAGAAGGCAGTACAAGGGCAATTAGTGGGATCGAGTCATCCGTTCAGCTTTACAATCCAAGAAATTGATGCGGCTGGAGACCCGATAGGAAGCATACTTTATACAAATACCATTTCAAGTGTATCGACAGGCACAAATGGAAAAACATCATTTACAATCAAAGACGTGGGAAATGGCACGCATTATTATGAGATAAAGGAAGTAATCCCAGGCACTATACCCTTTGGTTGGACGTATGATGAGGGACGAGTGATTATCAAAACGAATGTTACTGATGATGTGATTGATGGTGTTACGGTTAAGAAAGTAACCATAGATTACCCTGTATACAGTGAAAACGTTAATACACCGGAAGAGAGTTTTGCGAATGGAAAAACCAGCACGATATTCAATAACAAATATGCTGCTGTAGACACAAATATTACTATCACAAAAAGTGTTATTGGATCAGGCTACAGCAATAGGGTATTTACATTTGATGTTGAGCAAGTGGATGCTTATGGTGATTCATCAACAATAACTCCGTCTTGGTCAACTTCAGTATCGACCGCGAGCAACACATCATCATCGAGAAATGTATCTATCCCATTAAGAGGGCTCACGGAAGGCACTTACTACTATAAAGTCACAGAGAGACTGCCAAGTCCATTACCAGCAGGATGGACATTCGACACAACTCCTCTCTATATTAAAGTGGTGGTTGAGTCAGGGACGACGGCTCCTGATGTATCAATTCATGTTATTGGGAATTCAAAGACTAGTATGACTTTCAGAAACTCATATTATAGAGTAAATGCTTCTCTAGATTTCACCAAGGCATATGCCGGCAGCGGATACCCAAGCAAAACGTTTTCATATGACCTCACGCTGCTATCAGGCGGAGGTGGAGATGATCCAACTCAGATGGGTTCCACATCAAGCAAAGCCACTCTTTCGGCTTCTGGCGGAATCGGAAAAAAGACTTTCAGCGGAGGCATACTCAATAATCTTTCGCCCGGTACATATTACTATAGTATTGTGGAACAACCAAACACAACATCCGGATCAAATTGGAACGGATGGACTCATGGGGCTGAGATACTATATGCTAAAGTCACTGTCAGTATCAACGCTTCAACAGGTGTGGGTTCGACGAATGTGGAATGGTGGAACGGAACGGAATGGGTGAGCGGTTCTGCTGAAACTGCTACATACCGCACAATTATAAACACTTATACTTATTCAAACAAAGGGAGCGGAGTTATTACGCTTGGAGCGACAAAGACGATCAACGCTGATGTTGCACCGCCGGATAATCCTCAGTTTAAGTTTGCGTTAACCGAACTGAACTCAGCCAATGCCAATGATGTGAAGGTGGGCGGCATTGCTAGAGAAGCAACATCATATGGCTCATCGACCGGCGCTGCATTTACGTTCCCGCTCATACAGCTCGAAATTGAACATGATTTAGCATATGCATACAAAGATTATTTCTTCAAGATACAAGAAATCACTGGCGGCGGAACCGGGTGGACGAATGATTCTGCTGTGCATGTCGTGACTGTTCGCGTATGGAGTTATCCTACTGTTGTTGAAGTGGTTAATGTTGATAACGAGGCATACGGAAGCGAGCATTCTTCATATAATGCTAGTAATCCAAGTGCTACTGCCTTCCAGTTTTCCGACATAAACTTTGAGAACACATATAGCCCGGGTGACAGTACGCTTACTATTAGCAAGTCGATTACAGGATATCCGGAAGACTGGTTTATAAATGATGATACTGTCTTTTACGCACGTGTAATCGATGATGATAACGGTAAATATATGTTGTTTGACTCTAATCATTATGTTGGATCGAGCACAAGCTCGACAGTTCCTACAGCAAGAATTCAGTTTTCAAAGAACAATCCTGCGATATTGACAGGTTTGCCTGCAGGACGTGCATACACAGTAGAAGAAGAGATTGTCGGTAGTTACTGCTCAATAACATATTCCTCTAATAATGGAGATGTTTTAGCAGCAGACGTCATCTCAACAATAATTGTAACTAACGATTTCGCAGCAGGGTATGATAGGTTAATAATACAGAAGGAACTCGCAGGCTCATATGCAGCTTGGGGGGTGAACAACGCTACTCCATATCGTATTCGCATAATGAACGAAGAAAACGGAAAGTATCTTACATTCAATGAGCTGAATGAGTATACAGGCGAAGATGAGGATGGGACTTATCTCACAATCAGCTCGAGCACAAAGGTTGTACTCATAGGTATACCTAACGGAGATTATACGGTTCATGAGGAAGATGGGGATTATACGACTGCATACAGTAATGATAATCCTGTAAACAATAATGATACTGTCACAGTGACCAACACATACGGTTCTCGACCGAATCCGCCGGATAAACCGGTTGATGAGGACGACGATGACGATGACGATGACGACGATGATGATGGTGGCGAAGAAGGCGGCGGGGGCGGCCAGACCGGCGGCGGAGACGAAGACGGCGATGATGGCGGAGACGACGGCGGCGAGGAAATCATCAGAAGAGACTTCGACGACGAGGGCGGCGGACAGCAGGGCGGCAACGAAGAAGAAGAGAACTTCGACCTATCCGCCATGCCGGTTCCGACATCGCCGGGCAACAGGCTCGAAGAGGATGAGTTCGGCTGGATCGAGTTCGACGGCGACGTGCCGTTAGGCAGGTGGCAATGGGATGAGGAGCAGGAGATGTGGATTTTCGATCCGTTCCCGCCGCTTGCGGATATGTTGCCGCAGACGGGCGTTGCGGAGGCGCAGGTGCAGCTATTCGCGGTGTTCGGAGCGTTCCTGGCGTGTGCCGGCATGATTATGAGAAGAAGGGCCGTGAAGCGCGCGAGACGCTATAGATAGCGGCGACCAACAAACCAATGTTCATAGAGGCGGCGAGCATATAAGCGCTCGCCGCCTCTTGATTTGAGTTCAAAGTTTGCAAAATATCAGGTGAAAGGCTGATATCACAACAATACGCATCGGTGGCAAGTGCCCATGGGACGGCCTGATGATAAGCGATTGCAATGGATAGCTGGCTGTTTTGGCCGGTTTTTCCTTACGAATAATTATTCAATAATTACACGTTTCGCGACAAATGTTACATTATTTTCACAGTTTTCGTCGTTTGGTGTTTAATGCGTATCAGAAGCATTAAACATTTTTTTGGAGGTTTGTGAAAATGAAAAAGATCCTATCTGTCATCCTCGCGGTTCTATTGGTGCTCTCCCTCGCGGTGCCGGCTTTTGCGGCGTCAAAAGCCCCCGCAGAGAAGAAAATTCCCGGCGCTTCCGTAAGCGCAAAGGTGGACAAACTCAGCGGCAACCAGAATAAGTTGTGGATCACGGTCACGGACACGAGCGGCGGCAAGACGGAGTCGTATATGATTGCCAACAATTCCGATGGCACTTACAAGATCAGCACCGGCGCAGGCGAATATCAGGTGTATGTGGACACAAAGGGCAATACGCAGATCAATGCGTGTTACTTTGTGGCGTTCACAGACGGCGGCGGAGATACGGGCGGCGGCGATGATGGTGGAGACGACGGCGATGATGGCGGTGATACAGGCGGCGGAGACGACGATGACGACAAGACATTATATGACCTTACGATAATCTGCGGCGCAGGCGGCGTCGCCACAATGGGCAGCAACGGTAAGTATGCAGCGAACACTGTCATTGATCTTGGAGTTTTGGCAAATGATGGTTATGCTTTCGTGGGCTGGCAGTCTTCCAATGGAGGGTTATTCGGCAACTCGGCATATACCGAGACAGAGTTTTTGATGCCTGCAAATAATACGACTATAACGGCAACATTCAAGCTGATGGTCCTTGATTCTGACGGTGATGGTTTGCCGGACTATCTCGAAGCAATCATTGGCAGCGACCCATATAATGCAGATACTGACGGAGATGGCCTCCCGGACGGTTATGAGGTCTATTCAACTCAAACGAATCCGACGTTATGGGATACCGAGGGCGATGGCGTTTGCGATGCGAACAGGGACACTGATTATGATAAGATCACAAATATTGATGAGTATCGTCTGGGGACGCGCCCCGATCTCGCAGATACTGATGGCGATGGGCTCACAGATTATGATGAAGTATACGTTTACCATACTGACCCGTTGCTCGTAGATACCGATGGCGACGGTTTGACAGATTATGAGGAAATCCTTCTCGGTCTCGACCCAAACAATCCGAAGTCCGATGGGGTCACCCCTGATGCGGAGAGGACTTTCTATCAGGAGTATGACAGCAGCCTAATCAGCGGTTCGTTGACATCGAAGGATAATTGGCTGGTGCCGTCTATATCAGGCAAGGTTCCTGGCATCATTAATTCCCATATCGGCGTCGTTGAATCTGCGATTGACGCTTTCGACGACAGCCGCGCTTTGGTGAGTTCCGTAATCGATATTGAGACGGATTATTCATCCGCGCTGACGTTGTCATTTGACTGCACCGCGTCTCTCAATGATTATGCGGGCGACATTGACAGTTTGGTCATCTTCAGATTTGACGGCGAGGAACTATATATCGTCGATACGGTTGTCGATAAGGCAAGCGGCAAAATCCGTGGAGAGATATCCGGCGAGGGCACATATCTTGTCCTTGACTTAAATGAATTCCTGAAGGGTATTGGCATTGATGTCCTAGGAAGTGTAGCTGAGTCCTCGGCTATGGCTGGGCCGATGGCCTATATGCCGCCCGTTGCGCCGGTGGCTGCCAAGGCTGGGTTTGATGCAGCGTTGTTTTCATCGGATTATGAACCGGAAACGATCGCAATTGTCAACAATGCGGGCGTTGTGATTGGCGAAATTGATAACCCTTTGTATGTGGATGACAATGAAGCGGCTTTTGGCGGCGCGGGGATTATTTCGCCTGTCGCGGCGTTTGATGCGGGGTCTTCCGAAGGCGGTTTCTCGCTTTATGCCGCGCCCATGGCTGCTGCTCCCGCTGCTGCTGCGGTTTCCACAGCAGCTCCCGCTGCCGGCGCGATGGGCAGAGCGGATATCGTATTTGTCATCGACAAGACCGGTTCNATGGGCAGCTCCATCAGGAACGTACAAAACAACGTGAACGAATTTGCCGACAGGCTTGTGAACGAATATAATATCGATGCNAATTTTGCTTTNGTGGAATTCCAGGACATTACATGGGATGGAGCAGACAGCACCAAAACNCATAAATCCGGCATTTCAAACTGGTTTACTGACGTCAATAAGTTCAAGGCTGAGATAAGCTCCCTCGTTCCCGATGACGGTGGAGACACGCCGGAAACACCGATTGATGGGCTGGAGATGGCGCGGAGGCTGGACTTCCGCAGCAATGCGAACAAGTTCGTGATATTGATCACCGATGCTCCGTACAAAGTGAATAACAGATATGGCATAACGGATATGTCGGCGATGACGAATCTGTTCATTCAAGACGAGATCGTAGTTTCGGTAATCAGTTATGATAAGGCGGTATATGGTGAACTGTTTGACAGGACTGATGGCTTATATGGATATATTTATGGGAATTTCAGCGATATTTTGCTGGGGCTCGCCGCCAAGATAGGCGACGTCACAAACTCGGGAGAATGGATATTGCTGGATAGCTATCAAGCTGTTAAGCTATCGGCGCCTCTGACGGAGCGTAAGGACACGGACGGCGACGGCATAGTTGACCGCGACGAGTTGAACAGATTATATGAGAAAGATATGACAACGCTTATCTACCTGCTGATGAATATTCATAGTGTACCGCATGACTTGTATATGGGAGCAAAATCTATCTCCGTCTGGTCGTATTATTCGAATCCTGTGCTGCCGGACACTGACTTTGATGGAATCGGCGACAAAAGCGACACTGCGAAACGCGACAACAGTTTCAATGGCAGGATCAACGCATACGCGGATTCGGATCGCGGGAAGGTTGAGTTCAATGTAGATTACAGGGAGTTTTTCAAGAACAATCAGGAGTATAATCCGAATATCAGCATATTGTCGTCGCTTTACGCTATGGACATATATGGCGACGATGTTGGCAGGACGGTTGATGATGTGTATCTTCAGATAACGAGCGGAGCTTCCCGGAAAGGCTCGGGCACCGTGAATCTGCTCGGGACGTTCGGGATGGCGGATACAAGGACATATAACATCGCCAGCAGCGACGGCATTGATACCGATGATAAAACACAGTTTACAATCGGGCATCGTTTAGTTGAGTATAAGGGCATTAAGAAAGAAATCATCGCAGTCGTGGTTAGGGGAACGAACGGATCGATTGAAGAATGGTCGAGTAACTTTGATGTTGGCGCGGATTCGACGGATTATTACAACGCGGCTGGCACATCGCACCCGGACTGGAAGAACAAGGCAAATCACAAAGGTTTTGATGTTGCGGCGAACAGGGCGATTGCAAAGATTGAAGCGTATTTGAATGAGGTTTCGCTGGAGCCGGGCGCTGAGAAAGTGATTTGGATCATGGGGCATTCAAGGGGAGCCGCGGTTGCAAATATTATTGGCGCGCATTATGAAAACAAAGCCGGGTTTACATCGTTCACATATGCGTTCGCGACGCCGAATGTCACAACCGATTCGCATGCGAGAGACTACCGCACGATATTCAACATCGTCAACAGCGATGATTTTGTCCCGCAGATGCCCCCGGTAAAATGGCATTTCATCAAGTATGGCAGGACATATTCGGAGAGCATCGAGAAAAAGTACGAAGACAAGCATATCCACCCATTTGGCGGGTATTGCGACGGTACGTTCGAGGCTTTGATGGGGTTTGATTATAATCCATATGGCAGTTTGAACGCTCTTGTGACCGCGCTTGCGGCGGTGGCCGACGACAGGTATGAACTATACACATATACATGCAGCGATCATGGAAATGGGGTTCACGATGACATCACCGCAAAGAATCTTGGAATGTCGAAGGACAGCCGTGAAAAGGCGATTGCGAAGATTCCGACAAGGGCGTTAAAATATGCAAAGATAACGAGGCATGATGGAGGATTGGTATCCGGTTGGGACTTTGACATATGTCAAACACCGGCATATTTCATGCAGCTAGCGGCATCGGCAACAGGCTTGACGAATGTGAACAATAATAAATCACAGGATCTCAGCAGTATTAGGTTTGGGGTGGAGCTCAATATTGCGAGCAGATATTCTAAGGCTCATTCGGAGCTGAAAAAATCGCAAGGGGTTGTGTTGGGGTTCCTCCCTGTAGGTGGGATTACGAATTTTGGCGGGGTGGCGCATCCGCATTATCCCGAAAGCTACTACCTTTTGGCGACAAAGTTTACTGCGGCGGATTATTGATTCTTGCTTGCACGGTTGCATTTGTGGGCTTGGCTGCGGTTGAGTTTGCAGATGCAGGAAATGTGCCATTGGATATTGAAGAAGGGGAGCTTGGCGCTCCCCTTCTTCAATGGAGTTTGGTGTTTTTGCGGGGTGCGTGTACGAGAGTAGGGGTCGATGCGGGCATCGACCCCTACAGCGTGAGGGAAAGATTCTTCGCTGCGCTCAGAATG
>WRMX01000008.1 GCA_009776905.1 Oscillospiraceae bacterium | reverse complement strand
ACGCCCCCACCCCCCGTAGCGGCGGCAATCTGCCGCCACCCCCCGTTTCCAAAATCAAAAGGAGGCAAACCACAATGAAAACAAGAGTAGCAATCGCAGAAAAAATGGGAGACCCATTCGTCATCGAAGTCGCCGACCTCGCAGACCCAAAAGAAAACGAAGTCCGCATCAAAGTCATGACGACCACAATATGCCACAGCGACCTCCACGGCGTCAGAGGCGAACACGGCCCCTTTGAAGGCTGCGCCACGGCAGGCCACGAAATCGCCGGCATCATCGATGCCGTCGGAGCCAACGTCACATATGTCAAACCCGGCGACAGAGTCCTCTGCGGAGTCGTCCGCGCCGGCTGCGGATATTGCGAAAACTGCCTTCGCGGGCATTCCTGGTTTTGCGAAAACCTGCCCCCCGTCGCCTTCCGCGCCCCCGGCCCCTACACCAGAGCCAACGGCAAAGTGCCCATCCAGACAAACCTCGGCGCCACGGGCTTCGCGGAATATACGAACGCCCATGAATCATTCATATGCAAGATCGACGACGACATCCCATATGCCGTAGCATCGGCAATGGCATGCGGATTCATAACCGGCTTCGGCGCGATTCTAAACCGCTGCCAAGTCAAGCCCGGGGAAGGCGTCGCCGTCATCGGCTGCGGAGGAGTCGGCTTGTCCGCCATCCAAGGCGCAAGAGTCTCCGGCGCCTGCCCGATCATCGCCATCGATGTCATGGAAAACAAGCTGGAGCTCGCGAAAAAATGCGGCGCCACGCACGCTGTCAACGCCAAGAACGAAAACCCTGTCGAAGCAGTTAAAGCCATCACAAAATACGGCGCGGAGCACGTCATCATCGCCGTCGCCGGCAAAGGCATCAAGCGCCAGGCGTTCGACATCGCCGCTCCTTGGGGCGAGGCCGTCATCATAGGCCACGGCAGAGCGGAAGAAGAAATGCTCGACGATTTCAACGCCATGGAATTCATGCAAGGCAAAAGGTTCACAGGCAGCGTCATGGGAGCCGTCACGCTCCGCCGCGACATCAAGAAGTATATGGATATGTACAGAAAGGGCATCATCGACATCGACTGCATGCTCACGAACAAGTTCACGCTCGACCAATTAAACGAAGCATACGCCGATGCCGAAAGCGGCGCGCTCAAAAACATCGTCGTCATCGGCGGCGAAGCATAGGCGCTGCGAGTCATCGCCACCCACGCACAACTATATATGTAACAGCCGGGTACTGCTTAACGGTGCGACGACACCTGTGGCAGCAATTGAGGCCTTACCCCGAGCGAAAATTGCCATCCGCAGCAAAACCGCGGCTTTGCAGAACCACATCGAAATGTGGAAAAATAACTTTGACGGAGGTAAAAAATGGGTACATCAAACATACTCGGATACCAAGGCAAATATGTCATCATCGACCTGTCCAAACGAGAATTCGAAGTGCACGACTTCGACAAAAACATTCTCAAAAACTTTGTAGGCGGACCCTCGTTGGGCGCAAAGATGCTCTACGACATGATGCCCGCAAAAACACGCTGGGACGCGCCCGAAAGCATAATCGGCTTCATCGCGGGCCCCACGAACGGCAACGGCCCCCTCATCGGCGCGCGGTACACGGTCGTCAGCAAATCACCCGTCACAGGCATGTGGAACGACTCAAACAGCGGCGGCCACTTTGGCCCCACGCTCCGCAAATCCGGATATGACGCCGTTTTCGTAAAAGGCATCTCCCCCACGCCGGTCTATGTGTTCATCGACAACGGCGAAATCACGTTCCGCGATGCGGCGCATCTCTGGGGCAAAAAGACCGAAGAAACCGAAAATATCATCAAAAGCGAGCTGGGCGACGAAAAAATATGCATCGCTCTCATAGGCCCTGCCGGGGAGCGCAAGTCCAATATGGCCGCGATTATGAACGACACCCACCGCGCAGCGGGACGCGGCGGCTCAGGCGCAGTCATGGGCAGCAAAAACTTCAAAGCGCTCGCTTGCAGAGGCGATGCCAAAACAGAAGTGTTCAGCAAGGACGACATCGTCGCGCTAAACAAAGAAATCGCCGAGTGGTGCAAGACCGGCCCGACGGCGGACACAATGGTGCCAATGTTCAATAATTACGGCACGGGCGGCACGTACGAAAGCGGCGTATACGGCGGCGACACCAGCGTCAAAAACTGGGGCGGCATCCCCTCCGAGCTCACGGACGAAGAGATCAAGGCCTGCACATCGCCCGGCATGGATCAACGTTACAGCAAGAAAAGATACGCATGCAACACTTGTTCGCTCGGATGCGGCGCGCTGTATAACATTAAAGTCGGCAAATACCCGATAGAAGAGACGGGCCGCCCCGAATATGAAACAGATGGCATGTTCGGCGCAGGCCTCGGTTCCGGCGACCCCGACGTGGTCAACTGGTGCAACTACCTTTGCAACGAATATGGCTTCGACACAATCTCCTTTGGCGGCACGATCGCATGGGCAATGGAGTGCTACGTCAACGGCCTGTTCACAAAAGAAGAAACAGGCGGGATCGACCTCACATGGGGCAACGGCGACGCCATCGTCGCAATGTCCAAGGCAATGTGCGACCTCACAAGCGACATGGGCCGCGTGTTGAACAGCGGCGCCCTCGCAGCGTCAAGGCATTATAATCGCGGGTACGAATATGTCATGCACGCGGGCGGCATCGAGTCCCCGCAGCACGACCCGCGCCTCTCCCCCGGCCTTGCGCGGACGTACCAATACGACCCGACTCCCGGCCGCCACGTCAAGGGCGGGCAAGGCTTCACGGCAGCCGCGCATTACCCGCCGGAAGTTAAATACAACTTCGACTCCCCCGAGAACGCCGACCGCGACATTGCCGGAGTCATAGATGCGGAGATCACCAACATGGCAGGGTTCTGCCAGTTCTCCGACGTCGCGATGCCTCCGGGGATCAAGGCCCGCTTCCTCACCGCCCTCACAGGCAACGACTACACAGGCGACGAGGAACGCAAGGTCGGCCTCCGCTCGTATACGATGCGCCACGCTTTCAACTTGCGTGAAGGCATGAAGCGCGAGGACAACACGATTGCCGGCCGCATCGTTGGTAAACCCGCGATGTCAGAAGGCCCGCACACCGGCATCACGATTGACAACGAAAGGCTGGCGGACCATTTCTTCAGGGCAATGGATTGGGATCTGCAGACTATGGTCCCCACCAAGGCAGCCCTTGAAGATCTCGGCGGCCTTGAAAACGTCATCGCGGAGATATACGGGTAACACAGCATGATTATATCTCGTCATTGCTTGTATTAATGTGGGGGGTTCCACCCCCACAACCCGGACACCGCACGCTCCGACGGTCCAGCAATCCACCTCCACCTTCGCTGCAAACGCAGCGGCGAAGCCCCCCCTCGTCAACGCGAAGAACGCGTAAATCCTGTGAGGACGATATGCAGCTAACAATCGAAGTAAAATTCATAGCAACCGAACTCGTGCCCGGCCTGACAAACGGGGCATACGCAGTCGCGGACGGGTCCACCGTCCGCGACTTGCTCGCGGAATGCGAACGCCAATGCAGCGCCCACATTCCGGAAAAAAACTACAAAAACATGCACCCAATGTTCAACGGCAAGCCCGTCACACTGGACAGCGAGCTCACGCAAGACGGCGTCCTGCACCTCTGCCGCACAGTAATGGGCGGATAGCTTTTACAAATGTGCGCCACCCTCTCAATCCGGACAACACGCGCACTATACGGACGCCGCGCTCACCTTAATATGAAAGGAAAAACACATATGCCATATGTTGGACTCATAGCCCCGGACCCCGGCGACCCCTTTGCCATGCCCCTGATGGACGTATCGCAAATAACGCGAAAATGGCAGGACATCGACTACACACCGTCAAACCCACACCCTGCGCGGAAACTGGACGTCTACCTGCCTGAAACAGGCGCAGGCCCCTTCCCCACCCTGATATGCATACACGGAGGCGCGTTCTGGGGCGGTGAGAAACGAGACTTCCAGACAGCGGCGTATATGGAAGCGATCCCGCATGGTTTCGCGGTCGTGTCGGTAGAACAGCGGCTGTGCAAAGCGCTCCCCGATGGCGGGTACGACCCCGATGGGCTGTTCCCAAACCCGGTCTGCGATTATAAGGCAGCAATCAGATATCTACGCGCGAACGCAGCAACATATATGCTGGATGCCAATAGATTCGCGTTATGCGGCGGGTCTGCCGGCGGCTACCATGCCGTCATTGCCGCCGCGAGCGCAAATAACGACGTGCTGTATGATAAAACGCTTGGATTCGCGGACATTCCCGGCGACGTGCAAGCGGTGGTCAGCTGGTTTGGCGTGGGCGACCTCATCCTGCAGTCCGAATTCATCACAAAAATCCCAATGATGAAGCTGCCCGACGGCACGGAAATGCAAATGGCTAATTTCGCCGACATCTTTCTCGGCGTCAACGCGCGCGAGAACACCAACCTGGCATATTTCGCATCACCCTCCACCTGGATAACAAAAGAAATGCCGCCGACGCTGATTCAATCAGGCGCAGCGGACGAAGTGGTCCCGATAGCTTGTTCACGCGAAATCGTTGCAAAGATCTGCGAAATATGCGGCGACGACCGCGTCGTGTATGACGAATTCCCCGATTACGGACACGGAGACGAACGCTTCTCGTCCCCTGAAAACATCGCCCGCATGCTCGCCTGGCTCAAACAAACGCTCTCATGCTAACTTGGCTCAAACGAACGCTCGCCATTTTTCATTAGCCTAACCGTTGCGCTGCAAGGCCTGAGCTTTGTGGTCATTCTGACCATCAACCTAAACCGTTGCGCTGCAAGGCCTGAGCTTTGTGGTCATAATGAACATCAACCTGAACCGTTGCGCTGCAAGGCCTGAGCTTTGTGTTCATAATGAACATCAACCTGAACCGTTGCGCTGCAGGGGCTCTGCTATGTGGCCGTTTTGACCACAAACCAAAATATGCATGAAAACCGTGATCGTAATGCCCATAGCATATCTAAAAACGTAAACTGAATACGTAAACTGGATACGTAAGCTGAATAGCGGAGGTTGTATATAGACCAAGTCTACATCATGGCGCAGGCCCCTGTCAATACACGTTTGAATCATCGTTTATGCATATAATGAAACGTAATTTCATCACTACCGCAATGCACCAAACGCCGGTTCCATATCGTCGATTTCTCCACGGCTCAACCCTGCATTTAAAGCAAACGACCTCCATTTACTGCGAACAACACCGGAAATAGCATCAACCAGGCGCTTCGCTCTGTTCCCATCGATTCCGTAACTCCCAGCAGTGCTCACAACTAAGTCAAAATCCATTGTATTTTCATCTGTACTGATATTCAACGATAGGGTCTCTCCATAGACACTCGGATTAACATCAAACAACGGAGAAAGATTCCACCCGCAATCCGTCAGAACAAACCCATGATTGCGCAGATGGTCATCCGTGTTTGAAACAGCCACATTGAAAACGACCCTCTTCCACAGTTCTTCCAAATCACGCTTTGGCGACGCCCCACTCGACGTCAAAAAAGAAGCAATATCCAAGTAGCTTGCTCCCCTTGCCTCATCGCCATCTGTCCTACCAAGCATTGTCATCGCCGAGACATAATGAACTCTTCCTGATTCGTTTCTATCGAACCTTTTGACCAAAAAAGTCCCGCCTGCATCTGAATAATGCTCGAGCTTGGCTTCCGGGACATTCAGCTCGCAACTCTCCGCAAGCTCATGGACAACATATTCCCATGCTCCCGAATTCCACTCATCGTGCCGCGATGGGAATTTCGCTATCCACAACGAACCATCAGGTCCATATACAGATGCTTTTGGACGAGCGCCCCCCAATGAAGATCCCGGCACAAGCAGTTGGTTCAACCATTTTTCTGACAAGCTATTATCGCTCTTCTCGAACGCAAGTGAAGCTGATTCCAGCGACCTCAGCGTTGTCCATGGAGGAACAGGAAAATCCGGATCGAATGATACAAATGGGGCACCCTCAGCAAGCGAGAAGCGCAAAGCGCCCATTCGTGTTTCATCGAATACGCCTAATAAGTAATCAGCTTCTGTCAATGCTCGAGGCTTCCGCCCTTCTGTCCTTGCAACAATCGCTTCCTTACGATTCATCAACAACCTTCCCCAACGGTCGGGGCATGAATCGGANAAAATCCCGAAAATCGGTTTATCTGACGGAACATACTGTCGTCCATCATATAATGACAGATCAGGATCGATAATTAGTCCGGAATCCGTTGAGCTTAGATACTCCCTCTCATACTCGAAAGATATGAGTTCTTTTCCTCTCAAGCTGCTTGTATGAAGCGCTCCAATCAGCATCGGAGAACTGTTTTGCCAGTCAGAATATACATATATGTCTTTTTCATTGCTGCTCATTTTAACACCTACGTCCTATGTCACCGCAGACTTAATCAAGTTAGCGTAACGTGGCCAATGTCTCTTTGCCGCAAGCTGTTAGTTACTGCGAGCGCGGACAATTTTCGGTTTTTGGGTTGCGGGCAACGCTCACCTTATGCTGTCCGTTGCTCTGCGCTTCGGAGCGCGTTTTCTCACCGTGAGATCAAGATCCTGGAGCTTCCTGCCGAGCTCGTCATCTTTGGCGACAAGCAGCAGGTCTTTGTCCATGTTGTTGAGAGCATGCAACACGGCTGCATAAATCCCGACAGCGACTGAAGGCGAACCTTTTTCAACTGCCCAGAGCGACGCCCTGCTAATGCCGGCCCTTTCGGCGACCAACTGCGACGAAATTTTCCGGCGAAGCCTGGCATACTTGATCTGTTCGCCCATTTTTTCTAATATGTCCTGCGTCTGCGGCAGCAGAACAAGAGCCTTTCTACCCATAACAAATCCTCCATAACGTCTATAATTATAGACTAATTCGCAAGGAATGTCAATTAATATTTATATTATGCAATCTTCACACATCATCACAAACACACCGCAGCATCAGCATCAAAGAAATACAAAACCCGCTCTGTGACATTCTTTCCCGTTATGGACTCCAACGCGGAAGAATACGAGGCGATTTGCGGCGCGTAGTCCGCAGCCTTCTCCATGAGCTTGCCCGGCAGCACTCGATCCGTCTTGAAGTCGATGACGACAAGCATCCCATCCTCCTCAAAAAAGCAGTCGATGATCCCCTGCAGCAATATTTTATCATCTCCCCCGCCCGCGTAATACCGCTCCGCAGGATGCAACAAGGAAAACTTAAACTCCCTTTTCATGCTTTGCGAACGCAACACCCGCTTGCCGATATCAGATTCAAAGAAGCGAACGACCTTTGGTCTGTCGATTGCGGCGGCCTGTTCCTCAGAAAGGATGCCTTCGTCCCTCATTCGTGCGATCTCGCTCTCAACCCCGCTCTCGTTCCCGCACTTGGCATAGTCGATGCATTGCATGGCCTGGTGCAGCGCCGTCCCGCGCTCGGCCGCGGTCAGCCCCGCTTTCTCCAGGATAAAACGGGGGCGCCTATATGCAGGCCGCTTCCCATCATCCCCGCTTTGCTTGGAGTATTCGACGATCTGCGCGTCTCCGGCATCATAAGCATCGTAAATACGCCCTTTCAGCTCCGTAACCGTCAGCTTTGATGGCAGTTCCGGGGCTTTTTCATATGGGTATTTATATGCAAACCGCTCTCGCAGCATCTTAACGCTTAAAGCCTCCGCTTCCATCGCCCTAATGCTCGGCTCCACTTTGCTTTCACCGGACTCCGTCACGCTTTCATTGCCGCCGGACTCCGCCTCCGCCGCCCTATTACTCTCCGCCCCCGCCGTCATGCCGCTCCCCCCCGGCACAGCGACCATACCACCATCGCCCCCCTCGCCGCTGACAACCTTAACGCTCTTGCCCCCTTGCAACAACGCAGCGACGATCCAATCGGCCGGGCTTCTCATGCCTTCGAGAACCTGCGCCGGAACGGGAGCGAAGCCTGGCTCACCGGTGCCCACACTCGCCGGCCCTTCTCCCCTAACGAGCTTCGATGTTTTCTCGATCTCTCTGCCCGCATCTTTGAACGTCGCAGTAATAATAAGCTTCTCGCGAGCTCGCGTCATCGCGACGTAAAGCACGCGCAACTCCTCCGCGAGCATTTCCTCGGCCAGCTTGCCTTGGATCGCCATACGAGCAATCGTCGGATACGCAATCCGCCGTTGCCGGTCAATACGCTTGATTCCCAGGCCAAATATCGGATGCATGACAAGCGGCTCATGAATATCAGTGAAGTTGAAACGCTTTGCACCATCCGCGATAAAAACGATGGGAAACTCCAGCCCCTTCGACTTGTGAATGCTCATGATCCGGACCGAGTTGCCGATTTTCAAACTCTCTTCGCGTGACGGCTCCTCACCTTTTTCGCGCAGATTATTCATATAAACCAAAAACCCAAACAGCCCCCTATATCCATTCTCCTCAAAAGCTCTCGCGTACTCCACCAGATTCAGCAGGTTCTCGCGCCTCTTCACGCCGCCGCGCATGGCACCCACGCGCCCCAAAAGCTCCGTTTTATTATATAAGTGCCAAATGAACCTCGCTGCTGGCATATCAGGAGCGATCAGACGCATCGCTTCAATATCTGCAAGGAACGAAGCGCACTTTTCATTCGATGCCGCAGCTTGTTTCAGCGCAATATAAAAGTTGGTATTTTTCGACCTCGCTCGAATCTCCGCCAGCTCGTCCGCCGAAAAGCCATATACAGGTCCGCGCAAAGCAGCAGCCAAAGGAATATCTTGCATTGGATTGTCGATCACGGCCAGCAGCGAAAGCGCGGCGTTCACCTCGACACTCTCGAAGAACCCCTCTGTGCCGGGAATATCCGCAGGAATGCCATGTTCCGCAAGCATGTCGGCATATTGCCACGCCTTGCCGCGCACCGACCGCAGCAAAATCACGATGTCGTCATAATCAACGCGTCGCGTTCCTCCCTGGCCGTCAGGGATCTCAGTTCCGTTGTCGACCATTTCCGCAATGCGTTCCGCTATATAGCGCGCTTCAATTTGTGTTTTTCTCGGATTTTCTTCTTCTTCGTCTTTTTCAATGGTGCTCATGTCGATGGCAACAAACTCGACGCCCGGCCAAAACCCATCTGTTTCTTCTATGTTGCCGTTTTTTTCTGCGCCTCCTGTTTCTACTGCGTCGCCGGTTTCTTCTGCGCCAGTTTCCTCTGCGCCGGTTTCTTCTGCGCCGGTTTCCTCTGCGTCGCCTTCCCTCCCGGGAACCAGCATCTCACGTTCGGAGTATTCCATCTCCCCAAAGCTTGGCGACATTATGCTTCCGAAAATGAAATTGACGAAATGAAGTATGCCCGGCTGCGACCTGAAGTTTTTTGATAGCAGAATCAAACTCGGCGGTGCAGTATCGACCGCATCGCCACCGCCACCCGCGCTCACGCCAACGCCGCCACCCGCACCCGCGCCACCCGCGCCTCCGCCAACGCCCACGACTCCGGCACTGCTCACATCACTCGTGCGACCCACACCTCCCGCGCTGCCGCCCCCGCCGATGCCACCAACACCCCCGCTCCCGCCATCGCCCGCCCTTCTGTACTTCTCCAGAAAAATCGTCGGATCGGCAAGGCGGAAACGATAGATCGACTGCTTGACGTCGCCCACCATAAAAACATTCCCGCCATCACGCGACAAAGCGTTGAAAATCTCTTCCTGCACAGCATTGACGTCCTGATACTCGTCGATCATGATCTCCTTGAAACGCGTCGAAGCAGCAACCGCCAGCTCAGTCTTTTCGCCCGTCTCCACATCAACCAGCAACGACAGCACCATATGCTCCAGGTCTGAAAAGTCCACAGTGCCCCTGCTGCGCTTCTCCGCCAAATACGCATCGTCAAATTCCAGAATCAGCCGCATCAAAGCAATCATTGCCGGCGAGACGGCCTGCATGTCCGCAAAATGCTCCTCCGAGCCGCCCTGCAACAATGCCGTGCAAGCCGCGAGCTCGGCTTTGCATTTATTCCGCACATCCTTAAAATCGTCATACCCGCCTATCGGTTTCGGCCTCGGGAAAACAATATCGCAGTTTCTGATTGCCTCATCCCAGCCGGCATCGAGTCCCGCCAAAAAAGCGTCGCAGCTCGCAATCGACTCATCTATGCAAGGGCCGTAAGCATTGTCAAAATCGAGATATGCTCTCATCTCCTCACGCAGCCGCACGAGTTCATCGCGCCAATACCCCGCGCGATACTTCGCCTTTTCGATCAAATACTTGCCCCAAGGAGTCTCGGAGACATCCCAAACCGTATGCTCTTCATTCGCCAAAATTTCGGAAAATTCTTCGATTCGGCTCTCCAACCACTGTCGCGGTCTCGGATTGCTCTGTAGTTTCTTATGCGCATCGATAATCATTTCCGCAAGCCGCTTATCGTCGCGCCCCGTAGCCACAGCGTCGATCAAAGCCTTGAAAGAACCTGACGTCTCAATTTCCTCATATGCAGCATTTAGCACGTTCTCAAGGACCGCCGTTTTCAAAAGCCCGCTCTCACTATCGTCCATAACGCGAAAATCAGGCGCCAATTCCGCTAGATGCGCATGTTCGCGCAATAATTCGGTACAATACGAGTGAATCGTGCTGATTGAGGCCGCCCGGCATAATATGGACTGTCTGCGTAGCCGCCTGTTGTCAGGGTTGTCCGCCAGCCTTTCCAATATTTCGTCATATATCCTCCCGCGTAACTCGGAAGCGGCCGCGCGCGTATATGTAATGACGAGGAATTCATCAATGTCGTCACCATTCTCAACCATGTCCAAAAGCCGTTCAACCAGCACTTTGGTCTTCCCGGAACCCGCCGCTGCGGAAACAAGCAGCGATCTGCCCCTGTGTTTCACCGCAGCTTCCTGTTCCGCAGTCATAACGGCCTCGCTCATCGATCTGCCCCCCTCTCGACCTCTTCCCATATCTCCGCAACATCCATCTTGCGAATATATCTTCGCCTGTCCCCGTTCCCCTCGTCAAATGCGCAAACAGCGCGATATTCGCAATAACGGCACGCATCCTTCGCATCTCCGCGATAATATGGATCGCATTCGATATGCCCGCCGAGAATCCCGTCGGCAGCGCCGCGCAGCATCCCGGTAACATGCCTGCGCAAAGCCTCGAGCTGCTCCCGGCTCGCAAGGCTGTCGCCGCTGATCCCATTTTTCCCAACTTTCACGGGAAGATACCTCTTGGCCTCGCCATTCTCCATTGCATCGAGAACCTCATGGTCGTTCAGTATCATTCCGCTGCGCCGCAATGCCTTCTCCCTTGTTTTCATAACCAATTCATCAGAAGTATTGCGCGGCAAGCTCAGAATAACATCACGCGCAGGCACGTACAGCACGCCCGCCGGCGCAATTTGCATGCCATATCTTTCGCTGCCGTATAGCTGAAGCATAAACATGTATATGAGCATTTGCATATTCCTGCCACGAAAGACATCGGTCAGGTCAAAGGTCATATTCCCGGTTTTATAATCAACAACACGAATGAACAATGTCTCTCCATGTTTCCATCCATCAACTCTGTCGACGATTCCCCTCAGGTTGAATGTGTGTTCTTGCGAACGCGTTTCATGTTCATCAGACCTCTTGGTGGCTTCGACCTCAAAGACGGCATCCCCGTTGCCTCCGACGACACCGTTGCCTCCAACGCCCCCGGCGCCCCCACCGACACCGGCGCCAGTTCCAGCTCCGACACCCCCGACACCCCCACCGGCGGCACCCCCACCGACACCGGCACCAATTCCAGCTCCGCCACCCCCGGTTTCCCTTGTCCCCAAGCCCCCGTTGCCAAGCTCCGCAAAATTAAGCTCAAAATCCAAAGGCTCAAAGTCGCTGTTCCTCAGCTCGTCAATCATGTCCGGCACGATCCGCAGCACATCCTCCTCTAGCCTACGGAACAAATACACAAACCTTGCATTCTTCCCCTCAAACCCGAATAACTCGTCGTTTATATACTGTTCAATAAATCGCCCGACCAAGCTCTCGTAAAACTCCCGGCCAACATTCTTAAAACCAACAGATTCCTTGATTTCCCTGCACACCGCTTCAAGCACATAATGCATGAATGTCCCCGCCATCGGCGCGTCAAATTCTACAATCACTCGCGTCTCCAACCTCAGCCCGCTCTGCGCAAAATGTTGAAATCTGCAAGCATAGTATCTGTCCACCCGCGTCGCTGACAAAGACAAACCGGCCCCATACAGCTTCACGGCAGCATCGGAGGACAAGCTCCCACGCCCCATGCGCAAAATTGCATCCGCCCCCGCCAAGCGCTCCGCCCTGTCCCGGGCATCCTCAATAAAATACCGCCTCGCAGCCGAGCCGCTGTCAATCATGGCATATTCAAAGCAAGGCGCGATCGCGGCCGCCATATACTCCGCTTCTCGCAAAGAGGCTTCTTTCATGCCAAAAATAGCCAGAACGCGCTTGACAATATACGACGGCAAATCACCCCCATCGCACGGATATGTCAACACAAGACCCTGTGATGGCAAAGTCAGCGTGGAATATAGCATGTTCATCTCGCGGTAGAACCGCTCCTCTACCCCCGCAGGAATATCGGCGCCGTGCGAGGCAAGCTGCTCGCGCTCGCTGTCCGAAATCAGCCCGTTCCCTTTCTCTAGGAACGGAATGTTGCTGTCCGTGGCCCCCAATATGATCAGGCATTTCAATTCACGGCGGCGGCTCATAGCCATGCTCCCGAGCGCGGTCCTGTCGAGCGAAACCGGTATTGCGCCGACAGAATACCGCGACAATGTAATCGAAAAAAGCTTTCGGAATTCCACCATGCTGAGCCGGCTTTCGCCAAATATCTCAAACATTTGTTCCAAAGCGTTCATAATAATGTCCCAAATCTGCCTGTACTCATCCGCCAGCCGCAACTCGCCTCGTAAGTCCAGCTCGTCCGCTTTTGCGGACAATCGATTCGGGAGGTCTATCTCTTCTAAAAATCGGTACAAAGCGGCAATCTTTCCCCCCGTGTCCTCAGCATCTTTCAACCCTCCATGAAGATGCGTCAAGGGTCCCATCACCTTGATACGCAGGGTATTGAGCCTCTCCAAAGCAGCATTCGCCTCATCATCGCCAATATTCGCATATGGCGGCAGCACCCAGGCTCCGCTCCAGCCTTTCCCTCGAATATTCCATTTGAGCGCGTAATTCTCCAGCTCCGCGCTCTCTTCGGTCGAAATATCCGACAGCCCGGTTTTCAAATACTTGAATATCGGTCTATATTCCCACCCCATCACAGCCGCCTCTAAAGCAGCGTCAATCAGCGCGGCTGGAGGCCTGTCGAGAATGTCCGCTTTACCGCTCGAAAAGAACGGGATTCCATACTTTTCAAAAACATTCTCGCAAATCTGCGCATAATCGTCCCAATTGCGCGACATAACGGCAATATCGCGCCACCTATAACCATTACGGATGCGCGACCATATCTCATATGCAGCGTATTCGCATTCAATGTAACGTGTCGGAGCGGCATAGACTGTGACTGCATCGCATTCCCCCGCAAACTCGGCAGTATCATTTGAAAACAGGTTCTTTTCGAGGAACACCAGCCCCTCCGGCTTGGAAGTCTGGATAACAGTCATCGGGCTAATGCGCACATCGACGCCATATACGCCGGCGAGCCTTCGCAGTCGTTCAGCCGTTTTCATTGGGAGCGCAAAGACATCAGAATCGGCGCCATCCGGGTCGCATGTCAGGCATATCGTGATCTCCGCTCTTTTTCGCAGGAGCTCCTCGATGACACGCAATTCCTGCGCGGTAAAATCGTTGAACCCATCAAAGTAAATATGGCCGCCGCGCCCTTCCGCCACGCTGCCGGGAATAGTCTCGCTCTCCGCAAAACCCGCCACGCTGCCGGTAACAGGGCCGCCCTCCACAAAGCCCTCCGCGCCACCGGAGACGACGCCGCCCACCGCGCTGCTCCCTATCATCTCGGCAAGCAGCGCCAACCGGTCGGCGCCATCGCCGCCATAAACCTCAATCAACGCATTATACGCATGATAGACCAAAGAAATGTCGCGCAACTTGTCACGGAGAGGATTCGCCACCTCCGCCGCCAAGGCCTCCAACGCATCAGGAGAAATGCCCAAACTCTTTAACTCTTTAACAGCATCGAGCAGCATTGAAGGCATATCGATCCGCATCGCCTTGTTCCCATATACCTTCAAGCGCGCCATAACAGACTCCAACGCGCGATGCATGACAAGTAATTGCCCCCCGCTGTCCGGGAAAAACGCAGGCACGCCCCCGGCCTCCGCAAACACGTGGGCGCATAATCCCGTAAACGTCAGCGTCTCGCCATAAAGCGAAAGCCCGTCGCCGCATATAGCGCACAACAGCCTCTCCGCATCGTGCGAATACTGTTCCGGCACGATCAGTAACAATCCATTCTCGCCGATTTCGCCCCTGCGCTTTATATCGTTCATCACAAAAGTCGTTTTCCCGGTGCCTGCGCGCCCCATAATCAAAGTCAGCAAAAATACCACCCCTTACCGAAACCCCGCGCGATAACACCGCGCGGGGTCCGATTAACCTTTAAACAATTCTTATTGCGCGATAACCGACAACTCGCACATCCCATCCTCAACGTCAAACCCGACCAGTACGAAATATATCTCATTCTCATTGAGCTCCACGATGGTCCATGCGTCAAATCCCCCGGCCTCGTTATCTGAAAAAGTAATATACTCTCCCGCCGTGCTCATAATAACAATATAAGGATCGCTGTCCCCGGAGTTTGACGTGGCGAACTCCCATTCCGCAGTATATGCGGGAATGAACGTATATGCGGTATCGGCATTCACATTTGTAACCCCGCCTTCCGCCGGCAACAGCTCCGGAAGATAGACAGACAGCAAGCAAACGGGGTCATCCGCGCTGTAGAATTTTATCTCGATATAATACTCTTCGTCAGCCTTGAGGAAAGTATAAATGATCGCATTATAATCACCCGCGCTGTCGTCGTCGTATTGCATCTCCTCGCCATACTTGTCATAAATAGTGAGATATGGATCGAACTCGCCACTATCGGAAGTCTCGAAAATCCACAGCCCGTCGATGAACGGAACAAACTCCAGTATCACGGTATCCTCTATCGAGTACACGCCGCCCTCACTAGAAATAGGAACGCCCGACATCGTGCCCGGCCTGACAGCAGACCCCTCGCCAAACGAAGCGGTCAGGTCATACTCCCCTTGCTCATCGTAAAACCGCGCGTCGATGTAGTATGTCGATCCGGCGTACATGAACACGGAAACATAAGCATTCAAATCATAATCGGTGTCATCGCCCGCCGCGACGGCATCGCCGCTCGAATCCGCGATGGTCAAGATTGGGTCAAACCCATCGCTGTCGGATGTGATGAATTCCCATATACCGGACTCCGTAGGCGTAAACGAGAAAATCGAATCACCGAAAACTCGCACAGTCCCACCCTCAGGCGGTATGACATCGATCGGAGCACTGAACAGGACGGAAAGCTTGCAGCTCGCCTCTTCTTCGTAAAACCCGACGCGAATGGTATAAGTGACTCCCGCTTCCAGAACCGCAAATATTCTGGCATTCAAGGAATAGTCCATATCATCGTCTTCCATGATTATATTGCCGCGAACATCATATAATGTCAGCATCGGATCTCCATCGTTCTCCGACGTGGAAATCTCCCATCTGCCGGATACATCAGGAGTAAATGAAAACTCGGATTCATTTTCGACAATGACGACCTCGCCGTTCCCCGCCAAAACAACGACCACGGGAGGAGGAGGCGTATCGGGAGTCGGCGGCTCCGATGAAGGCGTTTCGTCCGGCACTGCAACAACTATGTCCTCCGGCACATCTTCCGGAGTAGCCTCGGTGACAACATCGGTAGTTTCATCTTCAGTCGAAGCGGCATCGGAAGAGCTCTCGTTCTTGTGCGTCCATGGCAGGACGTCCGTAAAGAGCCACAAAGCTCCGATCACAAGAATGACTACAACAACTGCGGCGGCAATAGGCATCCATACCTTCATCTTCTTTTTGTCCGTATCAGCCTTTTGCTGCTGCATATTCTGATAAGGCGCAGCATATGGAGGCTGCTGTGGCGGCGCTTGCGGCGGCACATAAGGCTGCTGCGGTTGTTGCGCATCATAGACAGGCATGTATACAGCTTGCGGCTGCTCATCATAGACTGGAATGCTGTCCACAGGCGGATATACCGGCGGTGCGTTGTCAATCGGCGGATACGGCGGCGGAGCGTCATATACCGGTGGCGGCGCGTCGTATACCGGAACGTTGTCCACAGGCGGATACGCCGGCGGAGCGTCATATACCGGCGGTGCTTCGTACACCGGAGCGTTGTCCACAGGCGGATACGCCGGCGGAGCGTCATAAACCGGAGCGTTGTCCACAGGCGGATACGGCGGCGGAGCGTCATATACCGGTGGCTGCGCGTCATATACCGGCTGCGGCGCATCATACACCGGCTGCGCATCGTATGCCGGCGCATCGCTCGGAACAGCGTCATACACCGGCTGCGCAGCCCCGCAAGACGTGCAGAACCGCGCACCATCTTCTAACTTATTCCCACATTCAACACAGAACATAAAACCACCTCAAATTCAAATTTGTACCCCCCATGAAATATAAACAAGACTATCATATAGCCAAAAACAAGTCAATAGACAAAAGAGCTGACACAGGGCAATCGCATAAAAAACAAATAGTTAGCAGGAAAACGTAATAGCAGCAAGAAAAACCATGTATAGGGGG
The DNA here is from genome assembly GCA_009776905.1 of Oscillospiraceae bacterium. Taxonomy (GTDB): domain Bacteria; phylum Bacillota; class Clostridia; order Oscillospirales; family Oscillospiraceae; genus WRMH01. Next base: position 19,393 of record WRMX01000008.1, on the reverse strand, counting down.
TTGCAAAAAGAAATGCAATCCTCTATTGCTTTTTCTGACAATGTATAGTATAATATATTATACATTGAAAGGGGGAATCTGCTTGTCTAGCTATCCGGACTGGGTCAACGCATTCAAGGAGAAGGGCACATCGGTAAAAAAGGTCGGCAACGAGTACTACTTATACCGCACAACATCGAAGCGGGTGCCGGGGAAGAAATACCCTCAGCCAGTCGAGACGTACATCGGGACGATAACCAGGGAAGGCGTGGTCAGGACGAACGTGAGAAAAATATCCACAGACAGGGTGAGGGTCTACGAGTACGGGATGTCATACGCGCTGCAGTCGCTGTTGCCGGACGCGTTCCTGATCAATTCGCACGACAAGGAAACGCTGCGCTTCGCGTTCCTGCACATTGTCAAGCAAGTGTCGCCTAGAAGCTACCTCCTGAGGGGCGTCGAGCTGCCAACTATAGCCGAACTGCATATCAACCTAAATCTACAGTACAAAAGGTATGAGCGGCTCTCCGGGGTAACGGTTGAAGACCTGCGCCCGCTGTCGGAACTGTACCTGGTCGAGACGAAAGAGTGCGACATGCTGTCGGATGCCACGCCTGAGATGCGCGAAATATTGATGAAACTGGGGGTAGAGCTCAATGCTGTATAAATTCGAACCGTTGAACACGCTGGCGGCGATATTCAGCACTATAGAGGACCCACGCGACAACCGAGGCAAACGATACAAGCTGCTGGACATTTTCATACTGGCCGTGTTCGGGCTTTTGTGGGGGCACACGGACTTTACAAATATGGCACTTGAGCTGAAATACAAAGAGGGGTATTTCACGGAACTGCTCGGCCTTGAAAACGGGATTCCGTCGCACGACACGTTCAGCGCGGCGTTCAGCATCATCAACCCCGCCGAGTTCATGGAATGCTTCATCCAATGGATCGTCGAATTGACGCGCACAGCGGGGAAGCATGTGGCAATCGACGGGAAAGCGATCCGCGCCGCATGTGAAAAAGTGTACCAAAAGAAAGTACCCATGCTGATCAATGCCTTAGTTGTGGAGACGGGCATCTGCATCGGGCAGCTGAGGGTGGAAGCTAAGACAAACGAGATCAAGGGCATCCCTGATTTACTGGACTGGCTGGACGTCAAGGGCGCTGTCGTCACAACGGACGCCATCGGATGCCAGAAAGAGATCGTCAAAATCCTTGTCGGAAAAGGTGCGGAATTTGTCCTGCCTGTGAAGGACAACCAAGCCAACATGCACAACGACATCAAGCTGGAGATGGAGACGGTCATCGCCGAGCAGCGGTTCGAGGCGGAGAGGGCCGGGGCGTATGCAGAGAAGGGCATCAAAATCGAGACTCCGCTAACCGACAAGATGGGGGTCCACCAGGAGCTGGACCAGGGGCACTCCAGGATCGAGCGAAGGACCTACTATGTCTGGAACGACGCCTCCTGCATCTTCAAGGATGAATGGCCGGAAGTGGCGGCCGTCGGCATGGCGGTTAGGGAGCGCCTCGTAATACACCGTGACGAAGACGGGGAGATAATAGCGGAAAAGCCCACGGTCGAAACGGAAACGTACATTATCAGCAAGCATATGGCCGCCGAGGAGTTCGGGTGCTACTCTAGGCATCATTGGGCGATAGAGAACAGCCTGCACTGGGTGCTGGACGACGCACTGCGGGAGGACCGATGCACGGCGAGGAAAGGGCACGCGACAGAAAACCTTGGTCTGATGCGGAAGATAGTGTATAACCTGCTGAAACTGGACGATGCCGTTCAAGGCATGTCAGTGAGAGCGAAGCAAGTGTTTTACCGCAACAACCCGGACGCAATATGCCGTCTGATCTTCGAGGTCATTCCAGGCGCTAGCAGCTAAGCTCAGTCTCATGTTCTCATAAAGCATACAAGGGCTGGTTTGTTTTTGAAAGTAATGGCCAGCCTTTGGGCTAGTGCGCTCAATATGCAGCAAAGCCCTGCCGGGGTGGGCGCTGAGAGTCGCGGGTTTTCCCGATGTTGACGGGGTGGGGGCAGGGCGGCGCGGATGGTCTGCTCAGTATCGGATTTTGTTTTTTATGCGATTGCCCTGGAGCTGACATAAGAGCTGATCAATTTCATATGCGCATTCTCCACACCATATCGCATAAAGAATTATAAGCCAAACAGCGCTAAGCGCCGCCCTGCCCCCACCCCGGCAACGCACAGCCAACTCGCAGTTCACAGCGCCCGCCCCGGCAGGGCAGCGCTACCAACGCCTCAGTAGAGCTGTAGCAGTCCCTCGTCTATATGCTTGTATCGCGTGATTGTTCTTGCTCTATTCGAATGTCTCCCATGGCATTCCTGCTAGTGTTACCGAAATATTAATCAAAAGATCTGCATGATATGAATTCGGAAACGAGCCTATCGCTCAAATCTGAAAGCGACTTAATCACACCGAGGTTAGTGTACTCAAAATTCTGTGTCAAACTATCCCATTGCATGAATCCGAGTAAGTGTTCCTTGTTCTCACCATTTACTGTTGTACGTATATGGGACATGTGGCGTTCTGTTTGCAGCATCTGCAAAAGACGCGAGCTACCACCGTTATCAATATTGAGAAGCAAGCCGTATTTTGCGCCGGATACAAGGCAGTACCCTACCAGTTGTGACCACTCACTAAGACCTGCGCTTTTAACGAGCTTGACTTCCAATATAAGCAATTCAAACTCATTCGCATCTGTGATAAGAGCAAAAATATCAAGGTTTAGTGGGGGCACGCGTTTTGCGAAAGCCTCAGCACACTTGCATTCGTCAGGGTGCGCGGCAATGATGCGTTCCAGATTGGACTTTAACTCTCCAATGCCCCAATAAACAAACACATCTTTGCTGCTAACTGCTCTAAAATTGCTTTTTATCTGTGCTTCAATAAACTGCTGTATCTCGGGATAGTATGAAACCTCATTACGCATCATGCAAATCCTCCTCAGTAATTTGCCTGACGCAGATTTTGTATTCATTAGTAGGGTCAAAGGAGATAAGTCTTGCATAGACATTGGGATTATCCGCACCAACCAATACGCCTCGTTCGTTACCTACTAACATGAGAGGAGTGAGCAAATCGGGCTTACGGATTTCAATGCTTAGTAATGTATCTTTTGCTATGTGTCGCTCAATAATACCAATGTAACCTTTAGGTCGTTTGCCATAGAGTTCGTCATCATCAGCAATAATGTATGCTAAGGCTTTTAGGACCTCAGTTATCGGATAGCCATTTATATTATTTGTGCCATATATGTGAGATGAATTGTCATCTCTATAAAGAGATAGCAATGAGTAAGCTCTGATGCTCTGTACTTCGTAATTACGTAGCGCTAATAAAGGATTTCTTTCGACTTTATCTTCAATGCGCTCAATGGAATCTCTGTATTGAATCGGGAAAGGATTAATTAGCTCACCGAGATTATGGAAATTACTTCTAATCTTTTCATATGGCGCGTGTTCACAACCAAGCACAGCACAAAAGTGACGAAAATGAATGTAGTGCCCTCCACGAATGATCTCTGGCAGGCGAGTGTCGTTCTCAGCCGGATGAACCGATGATGGTGAAATGCTGATTTCCCTCTGCTCACATCGTTCTGCTATATTGATCTGTTGTTGCATGCTTCTGTTTTCGTTTGAAGATTCTGCTTTCGTGCGGAATGCAAATGCACCAAATCGAGCATATTGGTCAAGGAGGATGCGTAACTTAAAACCTTTATTCCATTGCGAATAGTACGGATTGCTCGAACAATGAATATTCGGATGATTCCAATTGACTTGATCTGCTATACAGTTTACGCTGTAAAGCAAGCGGCATAACTCACATACGAAGTTAAAATTATAACCTTTTATCTCGAGTGAAAGAATCTGATGGTTAACGTCAAAACGGCGTTGCGATTTTGCCATGCTTCCGATCGTATCAGCAAGCCCCGCAATGAAACGGCGTTTGAAATTGTCATCAACCAAATCTGAGATAACTCCGCTGATATCTGCATTTGCGCGGATTTCCCCATCACAAGCTATATCATATGAAGCCAAGTCATCAATTAGCGTTGAGATATCGCCTTCGCAAAGGATAGTCCAGTTGCCGCCTGTAGTTGCCTCATATTCGACAGAAAGTCCATAAACTGTTCGAAACATAGGCTTTACTGTACGCAGAATGTCGCCCGCGATTTCTCCGGCACGTTGTGGATTTTCTAGATAAGAACCCCATTTTTTATATGGTAGGCGGATTCTAAACGCATCTTCAGAATTTCCAAACACGCCCCCGCCAATAACCAAACCTAGGAGATATGCTTTGTCTGTGTTCATCATATCACTTTTCCTCAGCAAAAACTTGCTGCATAATTGCACCAGCAATGCACTTCGCCAGATTAACCGGGACTGCATTTCCAATAACTTTATACATAGCCGTGACATCACGTGGAGTATCATCAATAAACCTGAACGTGTCCGGGAATGTTTGGATGCGAGCTATTTCACGGATTGTATAACGTCTGTTTTCTGTTGGGTGAACGATTCCACAGTTTTCCGGTTGCGCTGATGCAGTAATTGTCCCGCATATTTCCGTACGAGCAAAACGCCTGTAAAAATTTGGAGAGTGATACTTTTTCATCTCATCACGGATTTTTTGGAAACGTGGCGCGAGGTGTTCATATGGTACGTTTTTCCATGAACCACCCTCCGGTATATAAGAAATCATTTCCAGCGCTTGTGGGGACAACTCCCAATGCACTTGATTTGGAACGTCTTGTGGTAAATCGAGTACGTTGCCGATATTGAGATTCTCTTTCGGTAGCTTATCGGGGAACACAAATGCTTTGTTCAAGTCTTTTCTAATGCCAATGAAAATTACTCTTTGACGATTCTGTGGGACACCGTAGTCGCTGGCATTCACAAGCTGGTATACGACATTATAGCCAGTATCGCTCATGTTCGATAAATCGTCCATAATCACATCAGCCAAGTTACGCCCATCAATATAATCTGTCGATAACAGACCTTTCACATTTTCAAACAAGATTACTTTCGGCATAATTTTTTCAATGATTCGCAGGCATTCCTTGTAAAGCATCCCTCGTGAATCATGAACTCCTTTCCGGCTGCCCGCATTGGAAAATGGCTGACATGGGAACCCGGCAGTAATAATATCGGCTTCTGGAATTTCGTCCTCCCCAATAGTTAAGATATCGCGCGGATCAATTTTTACCTCGTCCATCTCTACGTTAAGATCATACACGGCTTGGGCATCGGCGTCAAAATCATTAGCCCACACCACGTTAAAGCCTGATTGCTTAAAGCCGAGGTCAAGTCCACCACAGCCAGAGAACAAGGAAACCATTCGCGGGTCCCTGTTGATATCAGTAGCTTTATCTGCCACCTCATTATTCCAAAAGCCAAAGATTGAAGTCTGTCCATGTGCCGGTTCTGCTACAAGCATATGTGCTTCTTTAGTCCTATAATCAATAGGCTTATCCGCATCCTTCGGTATAAGCCATACTCGTCCTAATTTTACAGCGCCTTTAACATGCCCTGCACTACATAGAGTCTGGACTTGGCGCGAAGATATATTCCATTGCTCGGCGGCTTGTTGTGGTGTTATCCAATCAATCTCCATAATGAACCTCCAGATAGTTTGTCTCTATTATATAGCGTTTGAGCGATATGTGCAAGTGCCGCACCCATCTAGTATGAACAAATTTTTAATCGCATAATAATCATAGCATATTGTGTGTGTCATAAAACGGACTCTTGAAACAACTCGTAAAATCATCCTTTCAGAGGCATGTCGAGCTCACGCCCCCCGCCTCAACAATCAAACTCCAGCAACCCGCGAATCTGCGAAACCTCATCAATCCCCGGAAAAACCTCAACAAGCCGCAACCCATCGGCAAACAACTCAAAAACGCAGCGCTCCGTGATGAAAATCACCCTCTGCCCCCGCCTGACGGCGTTCGCGCCCGCAAAACTGACCGCCGAAACCGCGCGCCTGAACTTCCGAATATCGCCCTCCCGCACGATCCTGACGCCGCCATTCTCCCTCACGGCCACAAGACCCTTCGCGGTAAAACTCATGCAAAACACGATAGTCCCAGTAGAATGAGTAATATTCGCAAGGCCGCCAATGCCTGAATATCCGCCCGGCAACCTATGCGAATTTACATTCCCAAACATATCAGCCTCCAACCCTCCAAGGAAACAAATATCCAGCCCTCCGCCATCATAAAAATCAAACTGCGTGGCCATGTCGCAAATCATGTCAGCCCCGATAGTGGCGCCAAAAGCCTGCCCCGGCGCAGGCAACCCCCCGACGCCGCCCGCCTCGACAGTGATAAAAACATCCTTCAAAATGCCAAGCTTCGACGCATATTTTCCCATCATCTCCGGTATCCCAATTCCGATATTGACGATATCTCCGGGCCGCAGCTCCCGCGCCGCCCTCTCACCGATAATCTCAGCCGTCTCATCCCTCGGATCAAAGCCCGAACCGGTCCTTGCGTTCTTCTCGGCCAACTTATTGATATAGTAGTCCATATGAGTGGTCGGCACATGGATGTCGCCGGACAACGCCGGATTATACTCACCCTCGACATAAGCGTTCTCGCAAACGACCACGGCATCGACCAGCAGCCCCGGCACGATCACATTGCGCGGACGTGCAAACTCGTGGCTCACGCGCTCCACCTCGACAATGACGACGCCGCCGTTGCGCTTCGCCGCTTGCGCTGTCGCCAAAGCGTCGACAATCAAATATTCCTTCTCGAACGAAATATTCCCGTTCGGATCGACGGTCGTCCCCTTTATAAACGCAACATCGATCTTCGGCGTGCTATATAAAAGATACTCAACACCCTCAATCTCCCTGATCCTGACGAGCTCCCTTTTCGAGACATCGTTAAGCGCATAAGTATCGACCCTGGGATCGCAATAAATGCCAAGGCCAACCTCAGTCGGCACCCACTCCTTCCCCGAAGCGGCGGCGCGAATAGTATGCGACAAAACGCCAAGCGGCAAGCAATACGCCTCAATTTCTCCCGCAAGAGCCTTTTTCACAGCAGAAGGCATGCTCCCATAATGCCCCGCGACAATCTCACGCACGGCTCCGGCATCGATATACCTGTCCGCAAAACGATTCACATCCCAAGCGCCGAAGCCGGCCGCGCAGAAAAGCCGCAAATCCCTTGGCGTACCGGTCTCCATATAACACTCGTATAACGCATCATGCAGGGCTTCCGGATTCGACCAAGCCAAAAAAGAATTTATGGCAATGCAATCGCCATCCTTGATCAAACCAATCGCCTCTCGTGCAGAAACAATCTTGAACATAAACAAACACCTCAATTACAAAGTGACTACAATTCACGCCCAATGTCATTACGTTAAGAAAGCCATTTCTGATTGGCGTGTAGGGGCGAGGCTTGCCCTCGCCCATTTTCCGGTGCATTGCGAGATGGGCAAGCCCATCCCCTACATGGGTGCTGTCTTAGCTTAATGACACTGAGACCTGGCCAGTAACGATAAGTATACCATACGCAACGATAATTCAAAACAACTATTGAACAAACGCAACAAATCTGGTATAGTGTGAGATACCAAAAGCACCTGGGAGACCACCGAACATGAAAAACAACAGCCGGCACATAATAACCATCGCCGCAATGCTCATCGCGTTGCTGGCGCTTATTGCCGCCTCATGCGGCACCCCGCTACGCAAACCCCTCGACGACCCATCGCCGCCGCCCGTCGAAACGACGCCCGGCATCGATGCCGACGCCCAAAACGAAGACCCGCTAGGCACGGACACAATGCCCGACGACACCACAACGCCTGTCACAAAAGACGACGGCCCCCCGCCTTCCGTATACCCGGGCCCCGATGTCGAGCTATTCCCGTACAACGGCATCGTCGAGCACATATTCTTCCATGAGGTCATCGCTTACCCCTCGCTCGCCTTCGACGGCGACTCCCAGCAAAAAAACTTTGACACCAACATGGTCACCGTGTCCGAATTCAAAAAAATCATCGAGAGCCTATATAGCAAAAACTACATTCTTGTCAATATCAACGATGTTTGGTCGGAATACACCAATGACGACGGCGAAATAAGGATGCGNAGGAACGCTCTCATGCTCCCGGATAACAAAAAGCCCATCATCATTTCGTTCGATGACATCAGTTTCTATGAATACATGCAAAGCAACGGCTTCATGCACAAGCTGATCATCGGCGAGGATGGCGAGATTTGGGCAGTCGGCGTCGATCCCGATGGCAACCCGGTGACGTCCCAAGACCTCGCCGTGGTCACGATTATCGACAAATTCGTTAAAGAACATCCCGATTTCTCGCTTGGAGGGGCAAAGGGCTGCATAGCTCTCACGGGTTATGAGGGCATCCTTGGATATCGCACCCAATTCGACGTCAACAACAACACTCCGGCCGCAAAGCTCAACCGTATGCAAGAAATCGCCAGAGTGCGTCCCGTGATCAGCAAGCTCAAATCCACGGGTTGGTACTTCGCCTCGCACAGCTATGGGCATATAGCGATCGATAAAAAGCCTCTCGAAGAGGTCAAGGCCGATGCGACGCGCTGGATGGACGAAGTTGGCTCGCTTGTCGGTGAAACAAAAATTTTCCTATATCCTTTCGGTGCCCGCCTCGACGGCGACGATGTCGACAAAACAGGCCCGGCCTTCAAATTCTACCACGACCTCGGTTTCCGAGTCTTCGCCTCCGTCGGATATGAGTCATATGTCAAGATCAAAACGGATATCGCCGCTGTCATCTGCGACAGGATCAGCATTGACGGCACGCGCTTGAGAAACTATCGCAACGAATACAACAGGTTTTATAATGTCGCCGAAGTTTTCGACGATGTGCGTCCTGCGGAATACGATAAAAAATGGTAACAAAGCGCCTATGGTTATTAAGCGTGGGCTATAAACGTGGGCTATTAAACGTGGGCATTAAACGTGGGCTAATAAACGTGGGCATTAACACGGAGTTCTAACGTTGAGGATCTAAAATGAGGCTCCGTATTGCAATCATTATTGCGCAAAAACTCTTTCAGCGCTCGCTGTTTCGAGATACAACGAGGGGGGCGAACCAGCACGGCGCCGGACAGTTTAATAATAAATCCGTTAAGGAGGATATCAACATGAAAGGCAAACAAAAATTCTACATTTGCAACCATTGCGGCAATCTCGTCGGGCTCATCAAGGACAAAGGCGTGCCTCTGGTCTGCTGCGGCGAGTCCATGTCAGAGCTGGTCCCCAACACCGTTGAGGCCAGCACTGAGAAACACCTTCCGGCTGTGACTGTGGCCGGCGACGGAATCAATGTCCAGGTCGGCAGCGTGCTGCACCCGATGGAAGAAGCCCACAACATAATGTTCGTGTATGTGGAAACCGAGCACGGCGGCCAGCGCAAATGCCTCGACGTCGGCTCCGATCCCGTCGCGTCCTTCGTCTTCAAAGACGACAAGCCAATCGCTGTCTACGCATATTGCAACCTCCACGGGCTCTGGAAAACCGAGATATAAAACAGAGCGAAACACACTGGCAACCGCAACCGCACAGCCACTACATATTATCCGCGTCGTAGGGGCCGATGCCCGCGCGTTAGCAAAAGCGACGTAAATCCTCTGGCTTTAGCCATGGGGAGCGTCAGACCGATAACCACTTTGAAACAATTTACGCCCAATATCTACAGGCTGCAGGAATACCACCTGCAGCCTGCTCCATTCATGCCATTCGCAGCGGCAACCTCCCGCCGCCCCGCGCGCGCCCACCGTCAATCAATCACCGCGCACAAAGCATTCGGCGCTCGCACCATATCATAACGATTCTTAACAAAAGCAACCCCTGCCAACACCGGACACGCAACCGCGGCAAAACCGAAAAAATACCCGCCGGCATCGCCAACAACGCCCGCCGAAAACGCTCGCGTGATGTACGGCGAAACAACCCCGGCGGCGGCAGGCGCCGCGCAAGAAACAAGCATCGCAGCCAGCGTTGAATCAGAAGCGCAAACCAAGTTTGATACGCCAAATACGCAGCGCGGCACAAAAATGCCGAACGAGCAGCCAAAGACCAACATCGCAGCCACGGCAGCAACGGGCGAATCGGGAAAATACCTGACAAACGCAAAACCAACCAACATCAACAAAAACGACACAGGCAAGATATCATCTCCAAGAACCTGCGATATCTTTGAAAACAAGACCCCTCCGAAAACTCCGCCCAAAAGCATGAGCATCAAAGCGTGGCCTGCAGCCTCGCCTCCTGCAAGGCTCGCCTCCGCAAGCTTTGCCGCCTTGTCGACGCCCACGACATTAAATAGAGTGGCAAAAAGAAACGTCATTACCGCAAAATAATACACGCCTCCCGGAAGCCTCGCGCTCTCGCCGCTCCTGCCGCCGGCAAAATGCTGAATCTCCTTCGGCAAAAGCAAAAATGTAATAACGGCGACACTAACGATTACAAGCGCGATCAAATGCCCTCCATACCACAGATGCAACTCCAAAACACCTGCAATGATCCCCAGGAGAATGCACCCAAAGCAGCTTAGCGCAAACTGCATGCCGCAAAGGACGCGCCGCTTGTTGACGTCAAAACAATCAAACACCAAGCTTTGCACCACAGGCACAAACAACCCAATACCGAAGCCTAATAAAGAATTCATGGCAAAAAGATGCCACACTCGAGTGTTCAAAAGCAGCGCTGACACCCCGCTCAAAGCCGCCAGCCCCAGTCCTGCCAAGACAATCGTCCGTCTGGAAGCGACATCGTTCCGCACAAGAACGACCGCCACAATGCCGCCCAATATGGCGCATATGTACGGCATCAAAGCAGCGACCTCAAGAGCGCGCCGCACGTCGATTGCGAAAACCTGCAACACCGCTGCGTCAAATCCCGGAACAATCGCCAAATGCGTCATCTGCACAAAAGCGATGCCCAAGATCGACCATAGCAAAGCTTCATTATTCCTGACCCTGACCATTTCACACCACCTCCATGATGCAAAATGGTACATCAACCATAAAGACCTGAAAACACCCCTTATATAAAAAATTTAAGCGCAAAACACACCTCAAATGAAGGGGCGGCAACCTGCCGCCCCGGACGCGCCGTTGTAGGGCGCGGCTTCCCAGACGCGCCGTTGTAGGGCGCGGCCTGCCTCGACCGTTTTCACGTGAGTCACGAAAAAACGCTGTTGTATCATTCATCACGACATAGTACAATACAAGAAAAACAGCCGTAGGACAGGCAAAAACACAACAGCCGTCATCTAAAGAGGAAAGAACTACAAAATGAATGAGCATTGGAACGAAGGCAGCAGCCCGCCGCCAAAAATTACCTCAAATACATTCTTCATTTCTGCATTTTTGCTGCTTATCATTGTTGTATGGACAGCTTTATTTGCCCTGCCAGCCCCCGTCGAAGCGCGCCTCGAAGACGTGAGCATGCAGGACCTGTCTGACAGAGATTTTACCAACACGATATACTCCAATGTTTATGGCTGGGAGTCGTACCCGGAAGAGCTGTACACGCCGTCTGACTTTGCAAGCGGAGACGTTATAACGCGCCCCCGCGCATACGACGAGGTGGACTACAGCTCCGTGCAATATGCTACTCACAGGCTGCGATTCACACTTCCGCCGGATAAAACATACGGGCTTCTAATGCAATCTGCCGACTATTCCATGCGCATTTATATCAACGGCGTTGATTTTAACAACGTAGGCGTCCCCGGCAAGACGCGAGAAACGACAATACCGCGAACCTTAAAACGTACATACTATTTCGCGACGCAGACGGGCGAAGCCGATGTCATCATACAGACAGCCAACTTCGTCCACCGCGAAGGCGCCTACCCGCCGAAGTTCTATATCGGCGCGGCTACGATGATTGCAAGGAAAAACGACGCAAACCTATTCATGTCTTGCGCGTTGTTTTTCTGCCTGGTTACAGCATCGCTATACAACTTTGGTCTGTTTCTAATTGACCGTAAGCGAAAAGCGACGCTTATGTTCTCCGTCTGCTGCCTGCTCATCTCCTTTTTGAACTATAAAACGCTTTTGGATTTCTTCCCGAATTATAACTGGTTCTTCGCTATTCGGTTCGAATATATAAACCATTACCTGATCTTCGCGGCGTTCGCGTTCTTCCTTGAAACACTGCATCCAAAGCTTCTGCGCAAAGCCGTCGTCCGCGTGTTCTACATCATTGCGGGCATATATATTGTCGTCACGCTGGTTGTCGCCCCAAAAATCTTCACGTTATTTTTGTATGGTTTTGAAGCCGCCGCCGTTTTGACCGCATTATATATTCTCGTTCGCCTCGCAATGAACCTGAAAAACAGAAAGCCACAGCATGTTCTCACATTTGTCGGAACGTTGGTCGTCGCACTACCGGGCTTTTTCGATATCTTGATCAAGCTTCAATTATTCCCTATCGAGAACACTATCGGGCTGGAGTCAGTTACGCCGATCGGCATGGTTTTCATGGTATTTTGCATATCGCTGGCCGTCGCGCTGGATAATGCCGAGACTGAACGCGATTATGCGAAAGCACAGCAGGAAATCGCGGATATTCGGGCGCGGCTTGATGCTCTCGCGAAGGCTTCGCCGATGGGAGTTACCATTCATATAAGCGACTTAGGCCTTTCCCCGCGCGAAACGGAAATAGCAATTCTGTTGCTCGGCGGTAAAACACGTGACGAAATCGGAAATTTGCTTTTCCTTTCCGCCGGCTCCGTCAACACATACTGCTCCCGCATTTATAAAAAAGCCGGCTGTTCGTCCCGGGCGGAGTTTGCGCGCCTTCTCAATTATGAGGTAGATACATAATCAATATCAACAGATAAACGGCCTCTTGTCATTGGATAACGACATGACAAGAGGTCCATTTTTGTGTAAAAATATGATGAATTTCAACATTGGGGGTATTTTCTTGTGAAACGCTATTTATGTAGAATTATTTCGGTTATTCTCACGCTTTGCATAGCAATCGGCATGCTTCCTGTAACCGCGCTAGCTGGGCCTGGTGGTTTGTTTATTGTATCGTCATCGCCGACAGATGGAGCGGTTGTTCCGATCACCCTGAGTCAAATATCTGTCACATTCAACGAGGCTCCTATTGGCTCAAACAGTGAAGATTCTGCGTCGATCACGCTTACGGATACTGACAGTTTTAATAGTTTTGCTTATAAGTCTATTGGCGCACTCGTGCCGCAAGACGACATATGGTCACTATCCGGAAATACAGCCACCATTGACATTCCGGCAGGTTTTTTGAGATACGGAATTGTGTACAACGTGGTAGTAAGCGATTTCTACAGTTACAATAATGACGATTGGCTGTCTACAACTCAATTAATCACCTTTACCGTGGAAAACGATCCGTCACCGCCAACTCCGCCACCTCCGCCACCTCCGCCGCCGCCCACCTATCCCGTCGTAACCGTCCAACCTCCCACGCTGACGGTACGGCCGAACAACAACACGGACAGCCTTGTTGAAGTCACTATCAATGACGAAACAGGCGGCGGGGATGTATCGCTCACTTATCTCGGCGACGCCCGCGAGGAACCGCTTGAGATCAGCATGCTCAAAGACGCAGGTTTTACTAACACATCCGCTCTGACCGTGACGCTCCGGGACGTCGAGGATATGCTGGCGAGCTACCGTTACGCGCCGGCAGATACTGCCTATACGCCGCAAATCGACTATAAGCAAAAGTACGAGGAGAATCTGTCAAATACGATAGCCGCCGGAGCGAGCATTTACAATAACCTCATTTGGGAAGCGAATCAGTTCCACGTCATGTATGTATCGCAACGAAAAGACGCTTATGATTATTATAATAACCCGGACTTTTTCCGCTACCTTAAACAAGACGCCGACAAAAACGGCGAGACCCTGCTTGATATCGAGGACAGCTACTTCATACGCGCAGCGTACACATTCGCGCGCGACATCGTCAGCCCATATCAAGATTATCTGAGCGCTAATGCCGCCGAAGCATTATATGCCGTCGCTGTAGACGATTTTGCCGACCTGGCGCTTATCGGATATTATTACCTGCAGCCGCAGGAACGTTCCGAATTGGGTCTCAATGTCAAACCGCTTGCCTCATACGGCTTAACCGATGACCGGCTCAACGATTATCGTCTTAACGTACGATATCAACTCCCGGATTTCAGTGGCGTGCCCAAAAACGGAAACGGCCTGTCCGATGAGGCGATCTGTGTACGCGAGGAATTTTTGATTCAGGCAAGAGAGGCTATGAAAGACGACACGCTGCGATATATGTTCCTTGCGGAAGTTGACGCTCAGCGCGCCGCCCTCCGTGCATACGTAAACTATTTCGATGCGGCAATATCGGCGCTGTACGCGAGGGATCCGTTTGGTTCCAATGCAAATCCACAATCCGATGAGACGTTCATTACATGGAAATCTATCATATCCGTGCTTGATTTCGATTATTTTACCCGCTCGTATTTCAGCGCCAGGACGGGCGTGCCGGTCTTCGACCTGGACGGCGATTCCGGCGGTACGGCAGCGGCCCTGTCTGCGGCGCTTGAAACCACGGCTCTGACTGTCGGGGTGACCAGCTTCTTTTTAGCGGCCTATGGCGGCTCATTTCCCGGTTGGGCGGTTTTTGCGGTCGGAATGAATTTTGGTATTTCAGCCGGAATCATGGTAATCGCCCCCGTCATCGCGGTAGCGGGCATTGCGGTTTTGGTGTGGTCTTTCATCGAAGTGGGACTCAACCCCGCGAACGCCGCAAAATTCTACATTCCGCTGGGTCCGAAAGAATACCGGTACAGGGACGAACAGAGAAAAAAGGCCGAGGAAGAAGAGCGTAGAATGCTCGAACAGGAGACGTCAAAGCGGCAATACTACATGAGCCTGCTTGAGTCGATCAAGTATTGGAGCAAAACCGAAATCGAATACGATTATATGTTGATAAAATACTCAGGAAAGATCCCTCCGGAGCTTTCCCCGCTCGGCAGCGCCTCAAACAACAGCGCCGGTTCCGGTTATTCACGCGATATGTCGGGTTACGCAAAAGAACACGGTGTCGATTTGAACAGCTACGCATCCGTGTATCTGTATTTCCGGGAAAACGCCGCAACGGATTATTGGAACGCTTTCTGGATGATATGGCATCACACGATAGTCAAGCGATACGAGCAGCTCAATCCACCCATTGATTGGGAAGCGCTGAACCAAAAATACCTGATCAACGTCTTAGAGGAGGAACACATCGTTTTCTTCGGCACTCCGGAATACGCAATGTTGGAAATTAATTATAATCCCGCCTATCTCAAAACATATCCTGAAAACGGCATGGTGGATATGCCATATCACGGCTTGACGTTAAGCGTGAATTATCCCATAGGGCTCAGGACTGACTCTCCGCTCATCTACCTTGTCCCCTACACGACAAATCTCGAGACAATGTCCGGCGGCAGATATAGATTCGACGGGATGACTTCCGCAAATGAAATCAGCGCTCCCCCCGATTTTTCAACGGCAAAACAAAAAATCGAGGGGTATGAGTACGACGGCGTGACTATGAGTGTAAGAATACCGAACGAGATGCTCAAGCCGGGGACGGATTACACCATAGTGATCTTATATGCGGAGCTGAGGGCGGGGCAGCCTTATCCGCCTATAGCGATCCATTTTTCCACAAGGCCGGGCGTTACTATATATCCTGCAGATATGGATCTTTCGTGCGACTATTTGGTCAGACCCTCCTCTATCGGCAAAATCGAGCAGGGCGACGCTCTGGCTGTCCTGAACAACGTGCAGAAAGGGAAATCTTCGGTGCTGATCGACACAGTGGACATGCCCGCCGGTCAGTATAGCATCATATATAAAGAGGGAGGGCGCACGGCCACAGCGAATTTCTATCTTGACGACTACGCGGCTATTTTGCCGGACGCCGGCAGCCTTTCGACTTACGGCGGCAGGCGCTTTGCAGTCCGCGAGCAATATCCTTGGTTCAAGGTGGAATACGCAAGGGAAGCCGAAAACCCGGAATGGCAGGAATATACAGGAACGCAGCCTGTGGAGGGCGCGGTCAATCTTTTGACCGGGGTATTGCCTGTGACAGCTGCCGGCAGCTATGTGATACGGCTCTCCCTCGGTTATGAGGCCGGCAAGCCGCTCTATGTTACAGATAAGAAGTTTACTATTTACGATCAGTTCTCTTTTTCGCAAGACACCTACTCTTTCACAAACAGCGCTTCAAGCTTCGGATATGGCGGCGGCTACAAAATTCCTGATACAACGTACTCTCAGGTGCTTGGCGGCGATTTTGTGAAAGCGGCGCAAATGACCGGATTTTTCGACTCAAACGTTTGGGCGGGCAGTTGCTTCGGGCTGACCGCGTCGGCGGCGATCCTGTATCAGTTGTCGCCGTTCAGGGCATATCCCGATGTACAAGCGATGTTCGGCAACATCGGCGAGACGCGGCTGTCATCAATTTCCGCGCCGGGCAGTCCCACCGGCGCAGTCACGCAGACGGTGGAAACGTTCCAGATAGCGCAGCTTGCGGACAGCGTGCGCAAAGCGCGGGCAAACAACACGTACGGCACATATAACAACAGGACTTATGACCCAACTGCGGGCATGGTTTTAACGGAAAACCTCGGAACAAAACAAACGTTGAATCAAATCATCGGGTACGCCAAGGCCGTCGAAGCCGGGCATACCCCTATACTCGTTGACATCTACGGCATAGTGCCCACAAGAGTATTCTCAGATAATACTATCATCACCGGCATGCCGGCAGGGCATACCTTGTTGCCGTACCGAGTAGATGATGCCGGCGGTGGGAATTACCGTGTGTACGTATACGACCCCAACTATCCGCAGAACACCGCCTGCTATATTGACATGAACCCAGAGCAAGGCACGTGGGCATATATGATGCACTTTAGTAATGTCATTGAGTACATTGGAGCAGGGTTTATACAGATGCCATCAGGCAATACAAGGGATTTATCCATCCTCTGGGGCACTTCGGCGCCGCAGATGTACGGCTACCCCTTCCATCTGATCGACTATGTAACGGTCGATGATATTCTTACAGGCATGAGCAACGTGAACGGCGATTATCAAAAACAAGCCATTGTCAGCGGATACTCCGGTGTTTCAGTCGAAGCCGCAGGCGGCGGCTCCGCCGGTATACGTGAATACATTGTGCCCGGTATGACAGCGGATTCTGTCCTCGTCTCTCCATACAGAATGTTCGACCTGCCGGCCTCCGGCGCATACACGTTCAGTTTCTACGGCGATAATTACAGCGGGTCCGATGGCGCGAGCGCTTGTGTATTGGACGGTGAAAAGAGCGTATCGCTGAATACGGATGACTCCGCCGCTATCGTAACGCTTGACGCAAAAAACGGAGCGGCAACTATCATGTCGGACGAGAACCTTCCCGTCACAGTCAGTTTTATTGATTTGGCAGCGCGNTGTGAAATTCAGGTGNCCGGCAATGCATCNAAAGCGGCAAACCTATTTGTTACTGCCGGAATACTCCAGATTGACGGTTTATATGGCGATGTGAGAATCAATGCGGTAAACAACGGGCAAACAATTACCGCCGTCAAAAAACTTGACGGCGGCGCGGTCGCTTTCGATACAAAAAACCTTGAACAGCGTGACCCTGTCAGCGTGGTCAATCCCATCAGCGTAGTTTTCAACGATGTCAAACCTGACGCCTGGTATTACAGCCCCGTGATGTATGTCTATGACAAAGGCCTCATGCTAGGCACAAGTACCGATCCCATGCTGTTTTCACCAAACACCAATCTAACAAGGGGCATGGCGGTGACGGTTCTCTATCGCATGGCAGCGGTAGAAAAAAATGCCGAATTGACAGGGGACAATGACGCATCAAACTCCCCGCTCCAAACTCCTGGCTTCTCCGACGTTGCCGAAGGCGCGTGGTATGCTGACGCGGTGAACTGGGCGGCGCGCAATGGCATAGTCCAAGGTTACGGAGACGGGAGATTCGGTCCGAATGATAACCTCACGCGGGAGCAAATGGCAACTATTCTGTATAATTACTGCAAATTAAAAGGTATCGACATTTCAGTAGGAGAAGATACAAATATCCTGAGTTATCAGGATGCTTTCGACATCAGCGAATATGCCGTTCCGGCGTTTCAATGGGCCTGCGGCGCAGGAGTTATCGCCGGTAAACCGGGTGGATATCTCGACCCCCGGGGGACTGCCACAAGGGCTGAGGTCGCCACTGTATTTATGAGATGGCTCATACCATTATCTTCCCTGTCGTCTCCGCAATAAAAGTATCCTTATATCTATCGGCCAAATGCGCAAACGCCGCGCGCGCCTCGCCCTCGTCAATAAAAAGCCCGAACACCGCAGGTCCCGACCCCGTCATGGCTGCGCCCAAAGCCCCATGATCATTGAGCGCATATTTAATCGCATTGACATCGCGCGAACCACGCGGTAAAACATCCTCAAAAACATTATACATACGCCTTGCCACACCGTTCAAATCGCCGGCGGCCAGCGCGGCGACAATCCCGTCCGTATCAGGCCTCGCGCGGATTTTCTCGCACCTTATCCTCCCAAAAAGCTCCGGCGTCGAACATGAAAAAGGCGGCTTGCAAATAACAACATAGCAGTCCGGGATCGGTGCCAAATCAGCCAGCACGTCGCCCCTGCCCTCAGCAAGCCTTGTTCCCCCGGCAATGCAAAAAGGAACGTCAGAGCCAACGCCTCTGCCGATTTCCTCCAGTACGTCGGCTCCGAGATTCGTTTGAAAAATCCTGTCGAGCAAACGCAGCACGCATGCTCCGTCGGCGCTCCCGCCTCCCAGCCCCGCGCAAACAGGAATCCTCTTTTCTATCTTGATTTTAGTCTCAAAGCCACTAATGCCTGTATGTGCATAATACGCAAGGGCCGCCTTCGATGCAATGTTTCTTTCGTCGCCGGGCAGATACGGAAGTCCCGAATCTATTTTCAATCCGCTGCCGGAAACGCATTCGACAGTAATCTCATCACAAAGGTTGATGCTCTGCATCACCATCTTCATATTATGGTATCCATCATCCATCTTCGATACGATATCGAGCGAAATATTTAGTTTTGCATACGCCAATCCTGTTTCAACCATTGCCCAATTTCCTTCTGAATATATACATAACGTGAGGCTCCGCCCCACAACCCGAATGCTGCACCAGCGCCGTCAAGCATTCTCAAAAAGCATGCCCATCAGCTCCGTGCCATCGGCGACGAACACCCCTCGCTCCGCATCCGCTTCGCAAAAACGGCGCACTGCCTCGTTGCCACGCCCTGCCTCGTTCCCGCGCCCCGCCTCGTTGCCGCGCCCTGCC
>WRMX01000007.1 GCA_009776905.1 Oscillospiraceae bacterium | reverse complement strand
TTCCTAATGGCGGAGAGGGTGGGATTCGAACCCACGCTACCTTGCGGTAGACCTGATTTCGAGTCAGGCTCGTTATGACCACTTCGATACCTCTCCAAGGTAGAATTGTTCATTTTCGCTTGCTTAAAACAAAATACACGATTATAATAGTTTTGTCAAGTGCGTGATTAGGGTAATTCATGATTAGGGTAGTGATTAGGGTAGTGATTAGGATAGTGCGTGCGTACAATTTAGGGAGAGGGTCTTGATGGACGGCATCCTTAGAGAAGTGAACATAAAATCCGATATGCCGACTGTTGACGATGCCATACGGAGGATCACATACAACGTTAAAAACGCCGGGGCTCTCGGCGTTACGGCAATTAAGTTCGTGCATGGGTACGGATCGACGGGAAAAGGCGGCGCGATACGCACTGAGGTACGCAAATACCTGGAACGGCAAAAGACACGAAAACAAATCAGCAACTATATCACCGGTGAAGATTTTTCGATATTTGACGAAGCCACGAGGAACGCATTTGCAGTATGCGATATGCTGCGGCGCGATAACGACCTCGATCGCCATAACAACGGCATTACTATTGTCATTCTATAACGATTATAAGCCATTTATTGCAAACATGTCCGTAATCCCGCAACCGGATGCCGCGCGATGCGGCTATATTCGCCCAACAGCAGCACAACACGAACGGAGATCGGAGGACATATGCAGCTGATCGTCGCGGTCAACAGCGATTGGGGAATCGGCTATAACAATACGCAGTCCGTCGTCCTCCCGGAGGATAGGCGCCACTTCAAAGCTTTGACGGACGGCGGCACAGTTATTGCCGGAAGGAAGACTTTTGAGGATTTTGGAAGGCCCCTGCCCAACAGGAAGAATATTGTCTTGACGCGCAACATGAGTTACAATGTCGATGGCATCATCATCGCGCACTCGGTCGACGAAGCCCTCACTTTTGTTGCCGGTGATGATGCTGATATGGTGTTCATTATCGGTGGCGGGAGCATTTATACGCAGTTCTTAAACATGTGTTCCCACGCGCATGTGACAAAGATTAATGCCATGCCCCCATCCGACACATATTTCCCAAACCTGGACGAATCTTCGAACTGGTATCCGGAGCGACGCGGGGAACCTGCAATTTCTAGCGGAGTGGAGTTCTCGTTCGATATATATCATAACAATTCCATCCGGCGGGCGCCGGCAATCCCCCACGGTGGCACTAATGGCCATGATATCTGATAAATAAGGAGGTTTGCCATGTTTGAGCTATTCGTCAAGGCCGAGTCTCTTCCTGAGGCATATCATTGTGCGCTGGCGGAGCTGCATGCGAACAACGATGAGCTGCCTTGCCCGGATTATAACACCCGGCAAAAAGAGGCCTCCATGACCTTTATTGTCGAACAGCCGCTTTCCGAGCCGATGATCAGCAGATTATTCATCGGCGATCCGCGATCGCTCGAGCAATATCGCCAGGAGATGCTCGACGGCATTCTGGATTTCGAGGTCGAGCGAGGCAACTGGGAATATACTTACCATCAGCGGATGGAGAAACAGATTCCATGGTTGATCAGCGAGCTGCGACGCAACCCCGATTCGCGACGGGCCGTTGTTATCATTCGCGACGAGCAAGATCATGCATCAGATTCTCCCGCGTGCCTGCAGCACATGCAATTTCTCATCAGAAGCGGAGCGTTGCATTGCAAGGTCCTGTTTCGCTCAAATGATGCGACAAAAGCCGCTTTTATGAACGCTTTTGCTTTGATTATGCTGCAAAAGCGCATTGCGGACAGCCTCGGCGTGGCCATCGGCAGCTATACCCATCGAGCGAACAGCTTCCATGTATATGAACGTGACTACGATATGTTTGACGGCTACATCAGGCGCATCGCTGCAGGGGACGATCTTACATATTGCTACGAAGGTGATTGGGACGAGCAGATGGAGGAAGCAAAACCTGATATAGCAAAAATGGTAGAAACATTAAAAGGATGAATTATGGAATTTACATTTTCCGTCCCTTGTCTTTTCGGCGTCGAAGGCCTGTGCGCCGATGAGCTGCGGAGGATCGGCATGGCTGACGTCCGCGCAGAAAATGGACGAGTTCTATTCGCCGGTAGCGCCGGAGATATTGCGCGGGCAAACATCAATCTTCGCACGGGCGAGCGAGTGTTGCTCATTGTCGGCACGACGGCCGCCAACAGCTATGACGAACTCTTTGAGGGCGTTCGTGCGATGGGATGGGAGCGGTTCATTCCATTCGACGGCAAGTTCCCCGTCAAGGGGCATTCCTTGGACTCTAAGCTGCATTCCATTCCCGATTGTCAGAGCATAATCAAAAAGGCCATCGCCGAGTCGCTAAAGGTGAAATACAAGGTCGATTGGATGGCAGAATCCGGAGCTAAATACCAGGTGCGTTTCTCCATTATGGACAATATTGCGACACTTAGCATCGACACCACAGGCGACGGCTTGCACAAGAGAGGCTACAGGCCTGTTAGCAACGCCGCGCCCCTCAGGGAAACGCTTGCAGCGGCAATAGTAAAGCTATCGCGTTATCGCGGGCGCGAGCCTGTGTGCGACCCATTCTGCGGGTCGGGGACGATTCCGATCGAAGCGGCGCTTGCGGCGCTTAATCGCGCGCCCGGGCTGAACCGCGGTTTCTCGGCGCAGAGCTGGGCGTGGCAGAACAAGAGTCTTTGGGACGATGCAATTGCTGAAGCCAGAGCGCATGAATACCGCGGAAAATATGATATTTGGGGCGGCGATATTGATCGCGAATGCATCGATATCGCCAAAGAGAACGCCAAACGCGCCGGCGTCGCGGAGCATATTCGTTTTGAATGCTCAGATGCAGCAAGTTTCCGCAGAGATGCGCCGGGCGGCATTCTGATGTCCAACCCGCCATATGGCGAGCGGATCATGCAGCAAAGCGAGGCAGAGGATATATACCGACGCCTTGGCGCTGTCTCAAAGCAACTTGAAAAGTGGAAAATATACATTCTCTCTTCACACGCGGAATTTGAGCGCGCTTTTGGAATGGCCGCAGTAAAGAAGAGGAAACTATATAATGGTATGATCAAATGCGACTTATATATGTATTTTTGACGCAATACTCATGATGCGAGGCTTAGAAAAATGAAGCATTTATTCATCATCAATCCTGTTGCCGGCAACAAGAAACGCAACCTTGGCGAGATAGAGGCAAAGATCGCCCAATTTGCCGATGAGCTTGGCGACCCATATGAAATATACTTTACGAAGGCCCCGATGGATGCGGCCGAAAAGGTCGCTGAAACGGCAGATGCGATCGGTGATGGCGACCTATTGTATGTATATGCCTGCGGTGGCGATGGCACGCTTAATGAATGTGTCAACGGCGCCGCGGAGCGGGCGAATACCGCAATCACTCATTATCCTTGCGGGACAGGCAATGACTTCATTAGAACTTTTGGCGAGGACAACGTCGCCAAATTCCATGACTTGCATGCGTTCATCAAAGGCACGGTGAAACCGCTCGACCTAATAGATTGTAATGGGCGCTATGGCATAAACATCTGTTCCGTCGGGATTGATGCGCGGGTGGCAAATGATGTCCACAAATACAGCAAAGTCCCCGTTATCGGCGGCGCCACCGGCTATGTCACGTCGCTCGCGGTCAATATCATCAAGGGGATAAAGCAGAAATACCGCATATCGATTGACGGCGAGATAATTGAAAAAGACATCACGCTCGTCTGCGCCTGCAACGGACGGTTTTATGGCGGCGGGTTCAACCCTGTACCGGACGCTCTGCCGGACGATGGCGTTCTGGAGTATCTCATTCTTGATGGGGTTTCACGCCTGCGGGTTGCGCAAATCACCAACAGATATGCTAAAGGGCGGTTTCGCGAATTGTCGAAAATTATTGATTATCACCGCAGCGATTGCATGGAGATAGAGGGGGAACGCGATTTCGTCGTGAATATTGACGGCGAGATCATCAGCACAAACAAGATATGCTTCAATATCGTGCCAAATGGGATTAATTTTCTGTTTCCATCAGGCATGGTTTTTTCCGATGTCATAGATAATGGGAGATAATTGGAGAAAATTGTTGTCCGGAGGAGATTTCTGTCGATATTTGCCAATAATCACCATTTTTATACACTATTCCCCGGTATTTGCGGAATGTATAAGTTGCCAAAATAACTCAATTCAATTATTATAAGACTGCGTTAGCACTCATTGCTAGAGAGTGCTAACGCAGCCGGATTGTTAACAGACATTTTATAAGGAGGGCATACATTATGACATTAAAGCCACTGGCAGATCGCGTTATTATCAAGCAGGTCGAAGCGGAGGAGACTACGAAAAGCGGCATCATACTCACAAGCGCTGCGCAGGAAAAGCCGCAGGTATTTGAGGTTCTCGAAGTCGGCCCCGGCGGCATCATTGACGGTAACGAGGTGATAATGGTCGTCAAGAAGGGCGATCGTGTCATTACGGGTAAATACAGTGGGACCGAAGTCAAGATCGACGGCGATGAGATGACCATCGTGCGTCAGAGCGATATACTCGCTATTGTTGAATAATCCGCATCCATTCGCGCGAAAGGGTGATCGAGCATCGCCTTGCGCAATCAANTTGCTCACGGCTGCGCCGGCAGCAAAAACGTGACTATTACTATTATTATACGGGAGGTTATTGTTTCATGGCAAAACAGATCATTTATGGCGAGGATGCCCGCAGGGCTTTGGAAAAAGGCGTGAATCAGCTTGCCGATACCGTCAGGCTGACGATCGGTCCTAAGGGCAGGAATGTTGTTCTTGACAAAAAATATGGTTCCCCCCTTATTACGAACGATGGCGTCACTATCGCTAAAGAAATCGAACTAAAAGATCCTTTTGAAAACATGGGCGCCCAACTGGTCAAGGAAGTCGCCTCAAAGACAAACGATGTCGCGGGCGATGGCACCACCACAGCGACGATGCTTGCGCAGACCATGATCCGCGAGGGCATTAAGAATGTCGCTGCCGGTGCAAATCCGATGGTTATGAAGAGGGGCATCGAAAAGGCGGTCGTCGCCGCGGTCGATGCAATCAAAGCAAACTCAAACCCCGTCTCCGGGTCAGAAGACATCGCACGCGTCGGCGCGGTTTCTTCCGGCGACGATACGATCGGCATGCTCATTGCAGAAGCAATGGACAAGGTCTCTCGCAATGGCGTCATTACTGTCGAAGAGTCAAAAACTGCCGAGACATATTCGGAAGTCGTCGAAGGCATGCAGTTCGATCGCGGTTATATCACTCCCTATATGATTACTGATGCTGAGAAAATGGAAGCCGTCATCGACGATCCTTATATTCTCATCACCGATAAAAAGATTTCCAACATTCAAGAGATTCTCCCAATCCTGGAGCAGGTCGTGCAAGCGGGCCGCAAGCTCGTGATCATCGCCGAGGACGTCGAGGGCGAGGCTCTTGCGACAATCATCCTCAACAAAATCCGCGGCACGTTCATTTGCCTTTGCGTCAAGGCTCCCGGTTTTGGCGACAGGCGTAAGGAAATGCTTCGCGATATAGCTGCTCTCACAGGCGGCGAGGTCATCTCCAGCGAGCTGGGCATGGAGCTTAAAGAGGCTTCCGTTGATATGCTGGGGACAGCGCGCCAAGTCAAGTCCACAAAGGACAATACTATCATCGTTGAAGGCGCCGGCAGTTCCGAGAACATCAAAGCCAGGATCAACCAAATCGCCAGCGAGATTGAGATCACGACTTCGGATTACGACAAGGAGAAGCTGCAAGAGCGCCTGGCAAAGCTATCCGGCGGCGTTGCTGTCATAAAAGTCGGAGCGGCGACAGAGACAGAGATGAAAGAGAAAAAGCTCCGCATGGAAGATGCTCTCAACGCGACGCGCGCTGCTGTCGAAGAGGGTATCGTCGCAGGCGGCGGCACCATTTATGTCCTCGCTGCCAAGGCAGTCGAAAAGCTGCTTGACGGCGTCTCCGGCGACGAAAAGACCGGCATGGCGCTGGTTGCCAAGGCTCTGGAAGCTCCTGTCACCCAAATTGCTATCAACGCCGGGCTTGAAGGCGCTGTCGTTCTGGATAAAGTCAAGAGTTCGGCTGATTCGACATTCGGTTTCGACGCTGCGAAGCAAGAGTATTGCGACCTCATCAAAGCGGGCATCGTGGATCCAACGAAGGTCTGCCGTTCCGCTCTTGAAAACGCCGCTTCAATCTCCGCGATGGTGTTGACGACCGAGTCTTTGGTGTCTGACATCCCGGAGCCGCCGGCTCCTGTTGCTCCGGCCCCTGATATGGGTGGAATGTATTAACGCTAAGTTCCGCCTCGCGGCCTCCGGGCCTCACGTTAAATCAACAACCGGGGCGACCATGTCGCCCCGGTTGAATCACTATACCGTACTACTTCGTTGCCCCGGTTGATTAATTATATTATACTGCTGCGTTCTTTCTTCCTTGCGCGCTTGTGTTCGTACATCCTCTCGTCAGCAACGCTGAGTATTTCGCTCGACGACAGCGTGTTCTCCTCATCGACGGTAATTATACCGAAGCTGACGCTGTAATAGAAGTCTTTCCCCTCCTGATACTCATCGTTTTGAATCTTTTCCTGAAGCTCCTCCATACGTTTGCATGCGTCGTCATATGCCGCATCAGGCACAAGCAGCATATACTCATCTCCGCCGATGCGGCAAAGCACGGTGTCGTCGGAATATGTCTGCAGATGCTTTGCGACTCTTGCAATATACTCGTCGCCTTCATTGTGGCCAAATTTGTCGTTTACAAACTTCAAGTTGTCGAGGTCTACAAAAATCAGCGCAAACCTCTTTTGCAGCGCGACCCATTCGTTGAGGGCAAACATGCCGTAAAAGCGGTTGAACGAATGCGTAAGAGCATCACGATATGCATAATTCTCCAGTTCCACCAATTGTCTTTTTTCCGTGCTGA
Organism: Oscillospiraceae bacterium; assembly: GCA_009776905.1. Classification (GTDB taxonomy): domain Bacteria; phylum Bacillota; class Clostridia; order Oscillospirales; family Oscillospiraceae; genus WRMH01. The sequence goes on along the minus strand of WRMX01000007.1, from coordinate 30,827 downwards.
CATCATCGATGACGAGAGCTATGGCATTTCTTTCGTCCCATTCGATTTTATATATGTTAATTGATAGATACCGCTCCACATTGAATTGAATCAACGTAACATCAAAATAGGTTTCGCCGCCCGGCACATCATATTCCGGCATGAGCTCCATCAATTTTGATATATAGTCAGGATCCCTTTCTATTTCCAATCGGGCGCGGTCATTTGTATGCAGCACATCGTGATCATCGGTCGATATGACGAATATTTGCTCCGGAATATAGTGCATCAGCTTGCTTAAAAGCAGATTGCTCTGCTCCATTATTCGTGCGTGCTTTTGGCTCAGGCTGATCTCGTTTTCCAGCCCTCTCTGCCGATCTGCAAGCTGCACGACCATTGTGTTGAAGGCATCCGCAAAATCGCCCATGAAGTCGATTCGTTGCTTATAATCCCCTTTTGCAACCTGTTGTGACTGCCATGTGATGTGTTTGAGGCTGGCATGGAGCGATTTAAGAGGTGCCGTGAACTCATTTTCCGGAGGCGGAACCTTCGCGCTGAGATCTCCCCCTGCAAGGGCACTAGCAAATTCATGGTATTCTGCCACGCACTGTGACAAATATATCAGTCCTTTGCCAAGAGTCACGTAGTCTTCCTCCAGTTTGTCGAGGTCGAGTCGCGTTCCGGCTGTATTAAAAAAGATTTCACGCAGATATGAAAATAGCAAGTCGGATGTGGCGCTCATATGTGACCCTCTATTGTAAATCCAAGATTACCTGCAGGCAGTGCTACTAACGTGGGGCTCGCGCCCCACAACCCATCGGGACAGCTCGCTCATGGGCGAAGTGAATTCGCCCTACTCGCTTGTCCCTCACGCAGGGTCTGCATTAAACCTGCATACACGGTCGCCGGTCGCCCAACAGTCAACTTCGCGTACGTCGTATTTCTTCCCCGTATATGCCTCGAGAATGCCTGATATGAATCCCTCGTCATATACGCAAACGCTCTCGTTGGTAATCGGCAAGCCGCTGCAGTCCAGGTCTTCCGCAACTGTAAGAATAATGTTTCCGTTTTCAGGGTTAAACGCTTCCATGCGCAGAATGCCGATCTTAAGCATTTTCAGCGACTCTTGCAGATGTGAAACGAAGCTGTCGAAATCCTGGTCCAGGTTAAGCACGTTTTTGGCGAACTCCGTTCCTGCAAGGTATCCCGATTTGCGGAAAAAGTCATTTGCTTTTGTCAATCCCATCTCGCTGCTGATCGTGTCAAAGAGCGTAAACTGCATGAGCCTGTAAACTATAACAGGCATTTCCTCGCCCAGCCCTCCGCGACCGGTTTTTATGTTGCCGAGGCTTTCCCACTTAAATTCCCTTTTGCCGCCTTCTTTGAATACGTTAATTATGTTATCCATTGTTTCCTCCTTCGTCCGGCTTTATTATTGCCTCTACACACTAATTTACACTTTTACAACATTTGCGAACCTCATTCGCCTCATAAATGCGCAAAATATGCCTGTTTTTCACATTATAGTATAATTTATGTATACGCTTCTGTCAAGGAAAACGTGCATTTATTTGTTTGCGGCATGGAATGCGTTTGCGGTGTGCCGCCGGGCGCAAGGACGTGAATTGTAGCCCAGATGACGTTGAAACGCTTGAAATGTCACAATATACATATGGTCTTTTTGCCGCATTTATGCTATGCTATCTGCAAAGATAATGCCTTGGCGATTACTGATACAAACAACAAGACAAATCAAATCGCAAAGGGATTCCACATATATAGGTAATCACTCCGGAGTTGGCGCGAGACCACGCACGCGCAGGCCGAACCCCGGAAACACAAGGGAGGAACAAGAACCAATGTTTGCAAGCGTATTGATCGTATTCCTGATCTCGCTGCTGATGTGTTGCGCAATCGCATATATTATGGGGCAGTTATGGTTCAGCGACATGCGAAACAGACGCATACGCAGCTTTTTTCTCCTTGGCATCGAGATCTTCTTTTGGACCCTGCTCAATGCGATGACAATGGTAGTCAATCGCGACTATTTTGCAATCATATACACATTGCGGATGGTCATGGTCTGCATCATCCCATTCGGCGTGGTCTGGTTTATCCTTCATTTCATCGAATCCCCTCTCCGTCTGAAAAAAGCGATACGCAATCTCTTCATCATCCTTCCGGCAGTCGATTTATTAAGCATGGTCACAAACCCGCTCCATCTCGCTTACTTCACAGACTACAACGCTCCGATACCCGGCAGGTCTCCATTGTTCTGGATACACACCGGCATGGACTTTGTGTTTATAATTGCGGCGTTCATTCTCCTTATACGCTTCATAATTAAAAACGCGAAGGACAATCCTCTGTTCATACTCACGGGAGTCGGGATGCTGATCCCATATGGCCTCAACATGATGTATACATTTGGCGTGATATCTTTTCCGCATGATATCACACCATTGGGGTTTTTCATCACATTCATACTATTCGTCTATGTCGCCTATCGCGCGCGATTGTTCAATATCAAGATCACCCTCTTTTCCACAACCATGGATGCAATCGACGACATCATCATAATTTTCAATGAAAAACTTGACATCATCGATGCCAACAGCAGAGCTATCGATGTTTTCAGCGGTCTCCCTCTCATATCCGGGCACACGAAAATTGATCCCTTCCTTGCATTTGTCCGCAGCATCGCAACTGACACAAAGCCACAGGATCTCGTCTATCTGATCGCGCAAAAAATTGATGTCGACGGCGAGTGCTCATTATCTCTTCCGAACGGCGAGGTCCATACTTATACGATAATATGGCGCGCTGTATATGAGGGCAGGTCTGCATCCGGGTATATATTGATGATGGCGGATGTCAGCAGATATCGCGAGATGATTAACGAAATAAACATGCAGAATGACGAGCTGCTCGAGCTTACGATAGAAGCGGAAGCTGCGAACAGGGCAAAGAGCGACTTCCTGGCTAATATGAGCCACGAAATCCGCACTCCCATGAACGCAATCATCGGCATGACATCGATCGGCAAATCCGCTGCTTCTGCGGATAGGAAAGATTACGCTCTCGACAGGATCGAGAGCGCATCCGCTCATCTGCTCGGAGTCATCAACGACATTCTCGATATGTCAAAAATCGAAGCAGCAAAGTTTGAGTTATCCCCCACCGTTTTCAACTTTCGCGAAATGATACAGAGAGTTCTGAATATCATCAACTTGAAGGTCCAGGAGAATAAACAAGACTTTTCCGTAAGCATCGGCGATGACATCCCCGAGTTTCTATTATGCGACGACCAGCGGCTTGCGCAAGTCATAACCAACCTTCTGAGCAATGCAGTCAAATTCACGCCTGAAGAAGGCTCTATCAGTCTTACCGTGACGTTGGTCGGCGACAACGCGGATCGTTGTAGAATTAGAGTTGAAGTGTCCGACACCGGCATAGGCATCAGCGAAGAGCAGCAAGAGCGCTTGTTCACGTCGTTCGGGCAGGCCGAGAGCAGCACGACACGCAAATATGGGGGCACCGGGCTTGGTTTAGTGATTTCAAAACGTATTGTTGAAATGATGAACGGCCGCATATGGGTCGAATCTACGCTTGGAAAAGGTTCCGATTTCGTTTTTGAGATTGAAGCGTCAGCAGCGAGGCAAGCGGACATCATCGATACCTCGATGGAAAGCGACAGCGGCGCTATGAGCAACTTCGCCGATTATCGCATTCTGCTTGCCGAAGATATGGAGATCAATCGTGAGATCGTGCTTGCTCTTTTGGAGCCGACTCAATTAAAAATCGATTGCGCGGAGAATGGCTTGGAAGCGCTGCGGCTTTTCAGAGACAATTTTGAACAATATGGCATGATATTTATGGACATACAAATGCCCGAGATGGACGGCTATGAAGCGACACGCCAAATTCGGGCACTGAATATTCCATGGGCGAAAAGCATCCCCATCGTTGCTATGAGCGCCAATGTTTTTCGGGAAGATATTGAGAGGTGTCTCGACGCGGGAATGAGCGGCCACATCGGCAAGCCGCTGGATATCAACGAAGTCATGAGCACTTTGCGCTATTATCTGTTGAATTGACGATATCTTGGGGCTCGCTCCCCAAAACCCGGATGTTGCGAGTCGCTGGCGTTATAGTGAGGCGAGCAGATTCGCGGCTTCTTCCATGTTCTTAATGACCGGCACGCCAAACGGGCATCGCTCTTCGCAACTGCCGCACCCAATGCACTCATCGCCACCATGCGCCAACTCCTTGTAGTGGGAGCGCACGGATGGCGGTATGTTTTTATCATCCAATTTGGCAATATCAAGATATCTATTGATAGATGCGATATCAAGCTCCGCAGGACACGGTTGGCAATGGCTGCAATATACGCAGCTCCCTTTAAAATCGTTGCGTACGGAACTGAGCACGTCAGCATACCCACGTTCGGCCTCGCTGATGTCGAGATATCGCAGCGCGTCCATCATCTCCGCAGCCGTTTTGCACCCTGCCATCACGCTGGCGACTGCAGGTCGCGACAGCGCATAATGGATGCATTGCGGCGCTGTCATCGCCATCGCGAATGGCGTGTGTTCCGCCGATAGCAGCTTCCCCGCTCCAAACGATTTCATAACAGTAATGCCTATTTGCTTTGATTCACAGAGTTTATACAGCTCCGCGCGTTTCGGGTCGATGCCTTTAAACAACTCCGCAGATAATCCTTTTTCGAAGAAACTCAGTATGTATTCCTCAGAAGGGAGCATATCAAACGCCGGATTGATGCTGAACATCAGCAGCTCGGGAATACCGGTGTTGATAGCTTTGGTAGCAATCTCCGGGTTATGCGAGCTGAACCCAATATGTCCGATATCGCCTTGTTGCTTCAGGCGCAACGCGTATTCAACAAAGTCCGTTTCAAAGACCGCCTTATAATCTTTATCCGAATCGATAAAGAACATCATGCCAAAATCGATATACCCGCCAAATAGCCTCAACATGCTTTCAAAGTATTTTTTGACGGTCGGCAAGTCGCGGCTGATGTCATATTGCTGCCCCACATCAGTAGACCCTATATGCCCTTGAATATATACTTCGCCGCGTTTGTTGCCGAGCGCTTTTGCGATGTTCTCTCTTACTTCCTTCCCCGGCATGAACACATCTAACACATTGACTCCATTTGCGAGCGCTGCATCAATTGTCTCTTTCACTATCTCATATGGTTTGTTATCCAGATGCTCACAGCCCAAACCTATGATGCTGAGTTTTTTATTGGTTTTTCCAAGCTCTCTGTATTCCATTAAGAATTCCTCCCCGGTCATAAATAATCATGCTTCAGTTTTGCGGGTATTCACGGAGNTTATTGCGNGATGCCTGAACCGCCGCATCGTAAACTGTCATAAAAGTAGCCGCATGCGTCGAAGANGCGCGNATGACATCATCATACTCCGGTTTCAGTTTCATAATTCCGTTTCCAATGGCGAGTTTGATACGAATTTCGCCATATGCAGTCATAACAGTTTCAACATTACGTTGCAAAACCTCGCGGCGTGAAGCAACTATGCGAACGCCAAGCGTCGTTGTGTGTTCGAGCATTATCCGCGACAATCTGTCGCTTTTTTCTTTAGCGCACAAGCAAGAAAGCATTGTGGCCGGACGGTTTTTCTTCATCATGATGGGCGTCGTATACACATCAAGCGCCCCATTTTCAAATAACACATCAAAGACCGCGCCAATCGCTTCCGGGGTCATATCATCGAGATTGCAGCTGATTTCTTCGATGTTATTTTTTGATTCCTCCTCAGGAGTCTGACTTTCCATATCATCATCTTCGCAAAGGAACGCCCTGAGGCAGTTAGCAATATCAAAGTCTTTTGTACCCATGCCATAGCCTATTCTTGAAATGGTCATCTGCGGCATGCTGCCGAATCCGGTGACGAAGCGCTTCAGCAGGGCTGCGCCCGTTGGCGTGCATAATTCTCCTCTGATCTGACCGCTGTATATCGGTATCCCTTTCAGAATTTCCGCAGTAGCCGGAGCAGGCACCGGCAATATGCCATGTTCGCATCTCACAAAGCCAGATCCAACATGTATGGGTGTCGCATATATCTGCGTTGCTCCGAGCATGTCTTTGAGCATGCAGCAACCGACAATGTCCGCTGCTGCGTCGAGTGAGCCGATTTCGTGCAGATGGATGTTGTCGATTGTTGTTCCATGGACGGTTGCTTCCGCATTGCCGATGATTTCGTATGTGCCGATTGCGTCGTCAATGACATGCGCGGGCAAATCCATTGCTTTTATCAGTTCAAGGGTCTCTTTATATCCATGCCGCTGTGCGCCGTGGCTGTGCCCATGTTCGTGTTCGTGTTCGTGTTCGTGCGTATGTCCATGCTCATGCCCGTGTTCGTGCTCGTGGTCGTGGTCGTGCTCATGCTCGTGCTCGTGCTCATGGTCATGGTCATGCCCGTGGTCGTGCGGCGCGACATCATCGCTGGTTTCCTCCACTCCCCCTACCATCACCGTCACATGCGTCCCCTTTATGCCGCATTTGATTGAATCATCAAACGCAATCGTCACTCCGGGCAATCCCAAACGAGCCATTCTATCATGGAATGCCTCTTTATCCGGCAGCAACTCGTACAATGCCGCCATCAACATATCCCCGGAAGCGCCCATCGAACAATCTAGAAAAATTCTCATGAATCATAACTCCTCAATATCATCGCTCACATAAGGTCCAACAATTACATATGGTTTATCAAGCTCGCAATATACCCCGCGCCAAAGCCATTGTCGATGTTTACGACGCTGACATTTCCCGAGCATGAATTGAGCATTGCCAAAAGCGCGGAAAGGCCGGAAAAGTTCGCGCCATATCCGACGCTTGTCGGCACGGCGATCACAGGGCATGCCACCAGCCCGCCGACGACAGAGGCAAGCGCGCCCTCCATGCCCGCAACCGCAATGACCACGCGCGCGCTCATGATCTGCTCCAGTTGGCTGAGCAAGCGGTGCAAACCGGCAACGCCGACATCATACATGCGATCGACCTTGTTCCCCAATATCTCTGCAGTGACGGCAGCCTCCTCCGCGACCGCGATGTCGCTAGTACCCGCTGCGGTAATTGCAATGCGCCCGCACTGCTCAATTTCGGCATCGCGCATCACAACGCCGATGCGCGATACGCTGTCATAATCCAAATCGTGGTTCTCGGCAATCGCATTGGCTTTTTCCTGTGACAGCCTGGTTATCATAATATTCTTTTGCCCGCGCTCCGCCATTGCGGACACTATCCCGGAGATTTGTTCAATGGTTTTCCCTTCTCCATATATTACCTCATTGATTCCGTGGCGCAACCCGCGATGATAGTCTATCTTCGCATATCCGACATCCTCAAAAGGCAGCGTTTTTAGTTTAAGCAGCGCTTCTTCCGGTCTGACAGCGCCGCTCTTCACATCATTGAGCAATTCCAACACACTATCTTTTTCCATTATTATGACCATTCCTTATGATTTTTCAGCGCGGATTTAAATCTATGGCAATGCTATCGAAATCAGGCGCCAAGGCGGCTAGAATCGCCCCGCGTTGCGCCGCGGCAGCATCCCACTGCGCATTTGGCATTTGGATTCTTGCTCCGCCCGGCGGGATGAGACGCACTCGAAAATCGGAAAACCCCATCTCTGATAGTTTTTTCTCAGCTCTTTCAATTTTATCAAGCATCTCAGCAGTGATGGCAGTCCCTGTCGGTATTCTCGTTGCAAGGCACGCGTATGACGGTTTGTCATGCGTAAACAAGCCGGCTTCTTTTGACAATCGCCGTATGTCCGCCTTTCGATAACCACATTCGCGTAATGGCGATATGACGCCTTTTTCGCGGCGGGCGCGCATGCCCGGGCGGTCTGACTCGTCATCGTCGGCATTTGATCCATCGCATAGAACGTCAAATCCGTCTGCTGCGGCAAGTTCCCAAATCTTTGTCAATATTGCGTTTTTGCAATGATAGCAGCGGTCGGGCGGATTGTTCGCAACTATAGGGTCGCACAAGACATCAAAATCGGCAATTGTCAATGGCACTCCGAGAGAATCNGCGAGCCGCACGGCATCATCGACTTCAAATTGCGGCTGGAACTGCGATTTGATGAAATACGCGTGGGCTTGGCATCCCGCTTCTCTTGCAGCGTAAAGCAGATACGACGAATCTACGCCACCGGAGAATGCGACGGCAATATGAGGATATTGTTTCAGATAATTATAAATCTGCATAGATTTCATACTTTCCTTGCAATCGCGCGCTTTGCCGCTGCAACAATGTTTTCAGCAGTCAGTCCATATTCTTCACGCAGGAAATCCTCAGTGCCGACCTGCCCGAACCTGTCATTGACGCCCACCATTTCCAGCGGCACGGGGAATGTGGTGGAAAGCACCTCTGCGACTGCAGATCCCAGTCCTCCGACGATATTATGGTTTTCAGCCGTCACGAATGCGCCGGTGCTGCGCGCGCAACCTTCGATGAGCCCGGCATCAATCGGTTTCCATGTGAACATATCGATTACTCTGGCCGATATGTCTTCGGTACGTAGTATCGCCGCTGCCTTTAATGCCTCGACGACCATAATCCCGCTCGCGACAATCGTGACATCATCGCCCGGTAGCAACACGTTTCCGTGCCCGATTTCAAATGTCGAGCCGTCTTCATAAATCGCAGCCGCGTTTTTCCGCGCCATCCGGATGTAAAACACGCCACGCAGCACAGCGAGCTGCTTGATTATATCCGCAAGGACTACAGGGTCTGCCGGCTCGATCAGCGTGATTTCCGGAATGGAACGCAAAACGCCCATGTCTTCAAAGGGCATGTGCGTTCCTCCGTTATATGCGGCGGTGATGCCGGGGTCCGAGCCGACGATGCGGACGTTTTGTTTGGCATATGCGGCGGATATCATTATCTGGTCGCACACGCGGCGTGTGGCAAAGCTGCCGAACGAATGCGCGAACGGCACTTTTCCCATCGCGGATAATCCGGCAGCGATGCCAATCATATTAGCTTCCGCAATGCCGCATTGTATGGCTCTTTCGGGGTATTTTGCAAAAAACGGCTTCATGCCTGACGAGCTGACAAGATCGGCATCGAGGACAACGATATCCTCATTGTCCTGCGCGAGTTCAACGAGCGTATTGCAATATACATCACGCATCAGCAGGGGGCTCTTTTCAAACCATTCCAAAACTTTAAACATGGCTCAGCCCTCCCCGACCGACGCGGCCTCGCGCGAGGCTTCCAGCCGCTGCGAGGCTAGCGCAATCGCATTATCGATCTGCTCTGCGGTGAATGTCATATGGTGGTTGCCATCGACCCCCTCCGCAAAATCGCACCCATACCCCTTGATGGTGTCCAGGACGATTACGCTGGGTTTTTCGGTTTCCAGTTTCGCATCGATAATGGCCGCTTTGATCGCGCCGGGGTCATGCCCGTTGACGACAGCAGCGTGCCAGCCAAACGCGGAGAATTTCGCCTCGATATCGCCCAAATTCATCACTTCCCGCGTGAACCCGTCCAGTTGCTGTTTGTTCCAATCAACAAATGCTATCAGGCTGCCCAGTTTATAATGCGCCGCAAACATGGCGCCTTCCCAAACCTGCCCCTCATCGCATTCGCCGTCTCCGAGAATCAAAAATGTGTAGTTGCCCAAGCCGTTCATTCGAGCGCCAAGCGCAAGGCCGATCGCCGTTGAAATCCCTTGCCCCAGCGATCCTGTCGTCATGTCGATGCCCGGGGTTTTATGCATGTCGCAATGGCTCGGCAGTCTGCCGCCTCCCTGGTTGAGCTCGCTTAACAAATCCTTCGAGAAAAAGCCTCGCAGGCTCAACGTCGCATACAGCGCGGGGCCTGCATGGCCTTTTGACATGACAAGCCTGTCTCTGCCGTCCCAGCCAGGTTTTTGCGGGTCGCATCTCAATTCGCCGCTGTATAACACCGCAAGCGTCTCAATGACGGACATTGCGCCGCCAATGTGCCCAAAGCCGAGGTTTGCAAATGTCCTGAGAGTCACAAGGCGGATGCCGTCCGCGACGACTTGCAGTTCCTTCGCCTCCTGTCCAATACCCATAACGCTTTAAAACCTCACTTTGTTTGCAATATACGCGCTAATCTCGCCGATAGGAATGCGCTCCTGCTCCATCGTATCTCTGTCGCGGATCGTCACGCAAGCATCGTTTTCCGATTCAAAATCATAGGTGATGCAATAAGGCGTGCCGATCTCGTCTTGCCGCCTATACCGCTTGCCGATAGATCCGCTGTCGTCAAAATCGATCATAAAGCTCCTCCGCAGCGCGTTATATATCTCCTCCGCAGCGGGAGAGAGCTTCTTTGACAATGGAAGCACCGCACATTTAAACGGCGCGACTGCGGGGTGAAGATGCAGCACGGTTCGTACGTCGTTTTTTTCCGCATCCACGATTTCCTCGTCATAAGCATCGACAAGAATGGACAGCGCCATGCGATCCGGGCCGAGCGCGGGCTCAACTACATAAGGAATAAACCTTTCGCCGGTCTCCTGATCGAAATATTCCATATTCTCTCCCGACGCATTCTGATGCGCTGTGAGATCGAAATTCGTCCGCGACGCAACCCCCCAAAGCTCCCCCCAGCCAAACGGAAACAGAAACTCGAAATCGGTCGTGGCGTTTGAGTAGTGTGACAATTCCTCTTTTGCATGATCCCGCGCGCGTATGGATTCCTCTCGCAGCCCCAGCGAAAGCAGCCAATCGCGGCAAAAACCGCGCCAGTAATCAAACCATTCGAGCTCGGAGCCCGGCTTGCAGAAAAATTCCATCTCCATTTGTTCAAATTCGCGCGTGCGGAAGATGAAGTTTCCCGGGGTGATTTCATTGCGGAATGATTTTCCTATCTGTGCGATGCCGAAAGGAATCTTGCGCCTTGTCGTGCGCAGTACATTCTTAAAATTGATGAATATGCCTTGCGCGGTTTCCGGCCGCAGATATAGTTCAGTGGAATTATCCTCCGTCACGCCTTGATATGTCTTGAACATCATGTTGAACTTACGCACGTCGGTAAAATCTTGCTTCCCACACTCCGGACACGGTATCTCATGCTCGCGAATATAATCGATCAGCCCATCATTGTCCATCACGGCGGGGTTTATGTCGGTGACATCATGCTCCCAACACCAGTCTTCAATCAGCTTATCGGCGCGGTGGCGCATTTTGCACGCTCGGCAGTCAATGAGCGGATCGTTGAAGTTCACGACATGCCCGGATGCTTCCCAGACGCGCGGATTCAGAAGAATAGAGCTGTCAAGCCCAACATTATATGGGCTTTCCTGCACGAATTTTTGCCACCATGCGCGTTTGATGTTGTTTTTCAGCTCGACTCCAAGCGGGCCGTAGTCCCAGGAGTTTGCGAGCCCTCCATAGATTTCGCTGCCTGCGAAAATGAAACCTCTGCCCTTGCACAGTGCAGTGATTTTGTCCATCGTTTTTTCCAGATTATTCAACATTCGATCCTCCAAATACCTTTAAAGGCGTAAAACTGCATTACGGCAATATCGCGCCATGTTTAAGCAACTCGCTCCGCAGCTTTGCAAAATCCACATCCCGGACGCCGACGCCGTCTGCAACAGCAATCGCTGCAGCCGCGCCCGCCGCCTGGCCAAAGCACATGCAATGCGGTATGAGGTTGAAAAACTCGCTGAAGTCGTGGTCTGCGGAAAATGCGCGGCACGCAACCAGCAATCCTTCCGTCCCCTTTGGAATCAGCGCCCTGTACGGCACGAAAGTCCGCGGGTGCTGCAGCGACAGATCGCCGCGGTCATTATCCGCAAAAATCGCAATCGTATCGTCAAATGGCGTGTCTGTGTCCATGTCCTTCGCGGTAAGATAGTATTCACCGACGATTCTGCGCCCGCCGGATGTCCCGAGTTGCGGCGCTGATAGCATAATGAAGCTGTTTTCAAACCCCGGCATGTGCTTTCTCATCAGCTCCCAGCTCCTGACGGATTTGCTGCGCGTCGTCACATCGATATATGTCATCTCCTCGGGATCTGTCTGATGGAGGGAACCTATGAGCTGGTGGATCCAGACGACCCCGTCATGGCGGTCGAGCAAGCCCCGTGAAAAGAACGGCGAGCCTCCCATGCTGAAAATGCTTTTGTTCGTTTCTTCAAACTTCTCCGGCTCTGATTTTTTAAATGCATCATACTTCTTGAGATCGACGTTGCATACCCAATACACAAATCCAAATTGCGCGATACGCGAACCGGGCTCCATAAAGTCAACGGTCTCTACCCCCGTCCCCGGGAGCAGGTCGCCGTCGCCCGTGCTGTCGATCACAACCTTTCCGAGAAGCGCCTGCCTTCCGGATTTTGTCTCAACGATGACACCTTTGACCGTGTTCCCTTCCATGATCGGGGCTGTGACCCAAGTGTGCAGGAGCAGCTCCGCGCCCGCCTCGCTGACCATGGTGTTGAGCTCATCCTTGCCGACTTCCGGGTCGATAACCGCGGTATATAGAACGATATATTCGCCATCTTTGTTTTTTCTGATGTAAAAATGCATCATATTCGCTTCGAGGTACTTACCGACGACCGCTGCCTCGCCTTTCCCCCAATCGGCTTTGTCGGGGAAGCACGCGGCTCCGCGTGCAGCGAGCCTGTCAATGAGTTCCTGGCAGAACCCGCCGATATGGTGAGTCCCATATATATCGCCCAAATTCGGGATGATGTTGACTAGCCCGCCGGTGGCCATGCCGCCGAGATGCCCATACCTTTCAAGCAATATCGTCTTCGCGCCGTATCTAGCTGCCGACACCGCTGCTGCAACGCCGCCGGGACCTCCTCCGACAACAATGACATCCACCTCTCTGAGTACCTGCGTTTCTCGTGCCGCTTCTGCGACGGTCTTTGCGGGAGCGATTTTCTTTTCAAATGGTTTTGGCTTGCTATAGTTGGAAACAACCTCCGAGCCATATTGCGCCATATTGATACCTCCAATCATATCACCGTTAATGTGAATACAAACTTAGTCTTGCCATCGTCGCTGGTAACAAAAATATCTTCGTTGTGGTTGTCAAGAATTGTCTTGACGATATATAACCCCAGACCAACACCCTCGCGGTCGGCGCTGCGGGATTTATCGGCTTTGTGAAACCTCTCGAAAATATGGGGCATTTCATCTTCCGAGATAGGATCTCCGCTGTTTTCGACGGAGACATAGGCGCGTTCGCCTTGCTTCCAAAGCTCCAGGCGGATCGTGCCGCCCTGGGGCGAAAATTTCGTCGCATTATCAATGAGATTGTATACGACCTGAGTGATGGAATCTTTGTCTCCTCTGGTCATGACTGCTTCTTCCGGCAGCTCCGCTTCGACATCGAGGCCTTTTGATTCGATCTTGCCCTCCATGCTCAACAACGCCAGCCTGACGACCTCCGAGATGTCAAAGCTGTTTTTCAGCACTGTCGCTGCGTCCGCGGATTGCAGCTTTGAAATATCAAGCATGCTCCCAACAAGCCTCGACAACCGTTTCGTTTCAGAAGATATCACGCTTAAATATCGTGCGGCCTCCTCGGGCGGGATTGTGCCGTCGATGATCCCCTCCGCAAACCCGTCAATGACCGTCATCGGTGTTTTCAGCTCATGCGAGAGGTTGGCAATGAAATCGCGCCTTAAAGTCTCGGCGCTCTCGAGCGAGACTGCCATCGCGTTAAACGCTTGCGCCAATTGGCCAATTTCATCATATCTGCCGGTGTCTTTGACCCTGGCGGAAAAATCGCCACGCGCAAAATGCCGCGCAGCCATAGACATCTCATTGATAGGCTCAGCCTGTTTCTTTGTCGCGACGAATGATATTACGAACGTGAGGGCCATGACATTGAGCGCAATGAGCACGAACACGCCGGAAAATTGCCGCCATGCGCCCCTGAAAGAGGCCATGTCGCTGGAGATAAAAAGAAAGCCGGATATAAACGTCTCGCCATCGACAGTCACCGTGAGCGGCATGCCGGCCACGCGCCTGATTTCAGGAAAAATCTGCCCGAGCGACGATATGCTGACGCTGCCGGGGTCGGAGAACGCGGACGACAGCGCGGACTCCGGAACGTTCATCCCCATATAGCTTAACTCTCTGTCCGAACAAGCGCTGATGACCCCATCCTCGTCGGTCACAAGCAAGTCGAACCCGGAAACCCCGGAGATAAACGCCAGCCAAATGCTGAGGTCGAGATCGACAAGCTCCAAACCCGAATAGAGATGGCGGGTCGTGACAAATCTGGCGGTCTCGCGCAATGTCGACGACATGGCCGACCTGCTGTCCGAGAGCGAGCGTCTGTAGCTCCAAACGGTCGCAAGGCTGCCCAGTATTGTGAAGCTCATGAGAACAATGAGGGCCGTTGCGACAAAGTTGCGGAGATATATGCTGTGTTTCATATGTCTTTATCGCCCATCCAGCATCTCAAATTTATACCCCACTCCCCAGACGGTCTTGAGCGACCATTTGTCGCTCACATTCTCGAGCTTTTCGCGCAGGCGCTTGATATGGACGTCGACGGTGCGCGAATCGCCGAAATAATCAAAACCCCAGACTTCATCAAGCAGTTGGTTGCGCGTATATACTCTGTTCGGCGACGATGCAAGGTGGAAAAGCAGCTCCATCTCCTTTGGCGGGGCTTCGACGCGTTTGTCGCAAACGAGCAGCTCAAACGAATCCATGTCAATGACGAGATTGTCAAAAACCAACCTCTTGCTATCGGAACTCCCCGCCGTGTCGATGCGGCGCATCACAGCATGGACGCGCGCTATCAGCTCGCCGACCTCAAAAGGCTTGACCAAATAGTCGTCGGCGCCCATTTCCAATCCCATAACTTTGTCGAGCGTCTCTCCTTTTGCCGTGAGCATGATGATCGGCACGTTTGACACGGCGCGGATCTCACGGCAAACTCCCCATCCGTCCATGACAGGCAGCATGATATCAAGCAACACAATGTCCGGCTCGAACGACTCAAACTCCGACACGCCGGCAGCGCCATTCCCGGCCATCGCGACGGTAAACCCGTCCTTTTCGAGGTACAGCCGCAGCAACTCCGTGATATTGCTGTCATCTTCGATAATTAAAGCCTTTTTTGTCAATTCATTCACCTCGGAAATATCATGCGCATATTGTAACATATAATAATGCAATGTCCAATAAAAAATATGAAAACCGCTTGACTTTGGAATCATTCTAATGTTTAATCAAAGGAATGAACGACATTGGTACCTTAAAGGGCAGCTATGTCATAAGGAGTGAAGCAATAATGGAAAGTATTAAAGACATCAAAAAAATAGCCGTTCTCGGAGCAGGGACTATGGGCCCGGGGATTGCGCAAATGTTCGCTATGGGCGGCTATCCCGTCACCATGTGGACCCGCAGCGAGCAAACTCGCGAAAAAGCAAAAGAAACCTTGTACAAGAGCCTTCAAACATTCATCGAAGAAGGTATGCTGGAGGCCGACATGCTCGACGAGACATATGGGCGCGTCGGTTTTGCGCTGACCGTCGAAGAAGCTGTCGATGGCGCGGATTTCATTCAGGAAACAATAGTTGAAAACAAGGATGCAAAAATCGAGCTGTTTGAAAAAGTCGATGCGGTCGTCAGCAATGATGCTATCATCGCTTCTAATACTTCAGGGCTCGATGTTTTTGCCTTGATGCCCGAAAAACGATTGAAACAAGCGGTCATCGCGCATTGGTATTCCCCGCCGCAGCTCGTTCCGCTGGTTGAGGTCGTCAAAAACGAGCAGGCTCCCGATGCATATGCGGACATCACCGTTGAGCTATTGGAGAAGTGCAAAAAGACTGCCGTTCTGATGAAAAAGTTCATCAGGGGCTATATCGCAAACCGCATGCAGATGTGCCTAAACCAAGAGGTGTTCTATCTTCTCGACAACGGTTATTGCTCCCCTGAGGACATCGACAAGGCAGTCAAGGCCAGTTTCATACCGCGCGCGGTTGTGCTGGGGCTCTGCAAGCGCGCAGATTTCGGCGGGCTTGATATGACTGCGAACAATTATAAAAACAAGAGCTATTCAATGCCTCCGGAAGTCGATATGCCAAAAACGCTGCAAGAGCACCTCGACAAAGGGGAGTTGGGCTTCAAGACCGGCAAGGGCTTTTATGATTATTCCGACGTCGATAAGCAGGCGCTCACAGTCAAACGCGATAAGCAGCTCTTCGAGGTTTATAAACTGGCTATGAAGTTCATGGACGACCCTGTCTAACGTTTGGCTCGATTCAAAATATGCAATATTAAGAAAGGAAACAAAAACAATGGCAAAGACAAACAAAGTTATGATCCAGGTGTGCGTGTGCGGCGCCGGGACAAAAAAAGAAAACGCACCGACAGTTCCGTATACTGCGGAGGAAATCGCCGAACAAACCATCGCATGCGCCAAAGCGGGCGCTTCCATCGTGCACATCCATGTCCGCGAGAACAAGGAAGTTGATGGAAAGATGGAGATCGGCTATAAATCAATGAGCCTTGATATGTTCACGCAAGCCGTCGAAAGGATTCGCGAAGAATCGATCAAAGCCGGCGTCGACATCATCATCAACCTCACGACATCCGGCGGTGAATATGAAGACTTCAAGCGTCTGCAACACCTCGGCGCGCTGAGGCCGGAGATGTGTTCTTTCGACCCCAACACGCTCAACTGGAACAATGCGTATATATTTGAAAACCACCCGCGCTTCCTGAACTATCTCGGGCAAGAGGTCGTCAAATATGACATTAAGCCGGAATTTGAAATTTTCGACACCGGGCATATCGATTCAGCGATGTTCTATGTCGAAAAGCATGGCATCCCCAAGCCGGCGCATTTGCAGTTCATCATGGGCGTCGGCGGCTCGATGCCGGGGACGGCTGACGGGCTGGCGTTTATGGTCGGTAAGATGCCTAAGGATTCTTCATGGAGCGTTTCGGGGATCGGCAGGACCCATATGGCGATGATGCTGGCAGGGCTGGCTCTCGGGTGCGACGGTCTGCGCGTCGGGCTGGAGGACAACATATATTATTCCAGAGGCGTTATCGCGACAAATCTGCAGCTCGTCGAACGCGCTGTCGAACTTTCGAAGCTCGCGGGGCGCGAAATCGCCACGGCTGATGAGGCACGCGAAATTCTCGGCATCACCCGCCATTGCCTGCGCGATGAGAAGACAAACCCTGTCACTTGGGGTGTTTAACCGACGGAGATTCTGATGGAAAACATACCCATATTCTCAATTGTCGCTTTTTCAGGCACCGGCAAAACGACGCTGCTCGAAAAGCTCATTACGGAGTTGAAGTCGCGCGGCATGCGAGTTGCGGTCGTTAAGCACGACGCGCACGAGTTTGATATTGACCATATAGGGAAGGACAGTTGGAGATTTACCCAAGCGGGCGCCGATATTTCTGCTATCATCTCAGGCAGTAAAGCGGCGATTATGGAAAACCGGCCGATGTCAATCGATGCTCTGCTTGGGAAAATTTCCGATGTTGATATCATTCTCGCCGAAGGTTATAAGAGCGGCGATTGGCCGAAGATAGCCGTTCAAAGAGCAGCAACCGGCAAGCCGCTCCCTGTCCCTGCGGAAGAGTGTCTTGCCATAGTCACCGATGTCCTGCTCGACGGCGAGTTTCCGCAGAGCGTTCCGCGATTTGGGCTTGATGATGTTATTGGGCTTGTTGACCTCATTTTAGACGCTCCGCGCTACGCGCGGCAGCACCTGACGGACTGAAAAACATTGTTTTAGTATTGGACTTGCGCGTCCGTCAGGTATAACATGACCGTCTCATAATTCGATTGTGTGCTAATACATATTCACGGTTAAAAGTTTATGCGAATCCACATATAGAACATGCGACAATTATTGTATATTCATACATAGGACACCGCCTCGCACATCGGACCGTTCTGAGGCTTCGCTCATGCATTCGATTATTTCGGTTCAGGGGGCGCTTCCAATGTCATATCGCGGGAGCTTGCGACCGAAGAATCTTATTGCCACACATCAGAAAGGATGAGAATTCATTGTACGGATATAATGGCAAAATCCTTATCGTCGATCTATCTGCCAAAACCATGACAGATCAAGACCTCAATCCCGATTGGGCATATCATTTCATCGGAGGCGCAACGCTCGGAGCGCGGTATCTATACGACATGATGCCCGCAAAGACGCACGCATATGCTCCCGAGAGCGTTATCGGCTTTGTTTCGGGCCCGTTGAACGCAACAAAGGCGCTGTTGGGCGCGAGGTTTTCCGTTGTGAGCAAATCGCCCGTCACGGAGGGTTGGAACGACTCCAACTGCGGCGGTTCATTCGGCCCCGCTTTGCGTAGGTCGGGATATGATGCCGTGTTTATAAAGGGAATCTCGGAAACTCCGGTTTATCTCTTCTTCGACAACGGCGTTCCGGAAATCCGCGATGCTTCGGCTATCTGGGGCAAAACCACGACAGTCTCCGAGGAGATCCTGCGCGCGGAGCTCGGTGAAAAAATCAGCGTCGCGCAAATCGGTCCCGGCGGCGAGCATATGTCATATATGGCTGCTGTCATCAACGACACCCACCGTGCGGCAGGCCGAGGCGGGCCTGGCGGCGTCATGGGCTCCAAGAGGCTGAAAGCTCTGGTTTGTCGCGGTGGCGCTGCGGAGATCGTCGTCAAAGACGATGCTGCGCTCGTCGATTGCAACAAAGAATGCATCGCGCATGGCTCCCCCGGGGGCATGGGCGAGGGCGTCGTCGCGCAGTTCAAGACCCTCGGCACTTCCGCGCATTATGACTCCTGTGTCATGATGGCGGATGCTCCAATCAAAAACTGGCTGGGCGCGCCCGAGGTCGATATTTCCGATGAAGAAGCGACTGCCATCAATGGGCATGTAACAGATCCGAAATACAAGGTCGGCAGCATCGGTTGCAGCAATTGCTACATCAAATGCGGCGCGCATTACAAGCTTGATAACGGCAAATACAAGCTCGACCATGCATCGCGCCCTGAATATGAGTCGCTGGGCGCGTTCGGGAGCATGATGCTCAACAGCGATTCCGATACGGCTGTCATCCTCAACTGGCTGTGCAATCAATATGGGTATGACACGCTTTCTTTCGGGGGGACGATATCATGGCTCATGGAGTGCTACAACAACGGTCTTTTCACCATCGACGAGCTCGATGGCATAGACCTCAAATGGGGCGACCCTAATGCCATCGTCGCCATTGCGGAGCGCATTTGCGCATACGAAGGCATCGGCGTCCCGCTCAACCTCGCTTCGCAAGGCGCCTCACGCGCGCTTGGCAAGGGCGAGGAATGCCTTGTCACCGCCAGCGGCATCGAGCTGCCAATGCACGGCTCCCGCCACAATCCAAGCCTGGCCCGCACGTTCCAATACGACCCTACTCCGGGCAGGCATATCAAAGGCGGCCGCGGTGTTCCTTTCGGCAACAGCCCGCCGGAGGTCAAATTCAATTATGAGAACACCGGCGAGGATGATGCGAAAGGGCTGCTTGAATGGGAACTGACCGATGCTTGCGGTGTTTGCGGGTTTGGCAACTTCCTGCTCGCTCCTTGGATTTCCATCAAAATGGTCAATGCTGTCACCGGGTTTGAATATACCCAAGAGCAAATGGATATGTTTGCTTACCGCTCTTTCACGATCAGGCACGCTTTCAATCTCCGCGAAGGTTTCCGCCGCAAAGATTTCAAAATTTCTGACAGAGCTGTCGGCAAGCCGCCTCTAAAAGCCGGCCCGCTCAACGGCATTACTGTCGATAACGAAAAGTTGGCGGACAACTTCTATGGCTATCTCGGCTGGGATATTGAAACCGCCGTCCCCCCACGTAGCTTTCTGGAGGGTCTCGGCGGTCTGGATTGCGTCGTTGCTGATCTTTACGCATAGTAGAGGTCTGCTGACTGTCACGCCAAAGCAACGCGGCTTCCGCTTCTAATACAATATCATCATATGTACTCTTTCAACGCAGCAAATACTTCATCAATGTTTATTGGCTTTGAAAGATGACTGTTCATTCCGGAGGATATCGCATGGTCGATATCCTCCTTATATGCGTTGGCGGTCATCGCCAGGATCGGCACTTCCTTTGCATCGGAACGGTCGAGGCTGCGTATTGCTCGCGTCGCCTCATATCCGTTCATGTTTGGCATCTGGATGTCCATGAATATCAGGTCATAATACCACTGCGGAGAATCTGCGAACATTTCGACTCCGCGCTTTCCGTCCTCCGCTTCATCTATCTCTACCTGCGTTTCTGCAAGAAGTTCCATCAATATCACGCGATTTATATCAATATCTTCGACTAATAATATGCGTTTGCCCGTAAATACCGGAACATCCCTGTCCACGCCGACGGTGTCCTCGATTTCCGCGAGCTCCAGCTCAATCGTAAATTCAAATACCGACCCGCTGCCGAGCTCGCTTATGACCGTGATATGCCCGCCCATCAGCTCGATGAGGTTCTGGCTGATGGCAAGCCCAAGCCCCGTCCCGCCAAATCGCACAGCAATCGAACTATCCGCCTGCTCAAACGGGTTAAACAGCATCTCCAGTTGTTCCTCCGGAATGCCTATGCCCGTGTCTTCAACAGCAAAGTGTACGCTCTGCCCTTCCATCGCTTCGGCGACGAACCTCACCTCACCGCCGGAAGGAGTAAATTTGACCGCGTTTCCAAGCAAATTTATCAAAACTTGCTTCAATCGCAGCCTGTCGCCGCGAGCTCCTCGCGTTGGCTCAATGGCAAAACGTTGGATAAACTTAACGCCTTTTTCTTCGCATCGTTGCTTTATTATGCCTGCGACCTCGTCCATCGCGTTATACAACACGAAAGGCTCGTATATGAGCGTAAATTTCCCGCTTTCGATTTTAGCCATATCGAGCACATCATTCAACACGCCGAGCAAGTGGCCGGACGCGGCAGATATTTCATTGAGAGAAGAGTCTTTCTTCGTAATTTCATGCGCGCGCCGCGCGATCTCCGTCATGCCGATGATTGCGTTCAAAGGGGTGCGTATTTCATGGCTCATTCGTGCGAGAAACTCGCTCTTGGCCGTGCTTGCAACCTTTGCCGCAGCAGTTTGCACCTCCAGTTCCGCTGTCCGTTCATGGACCTGGATTTCCAACCGCGCGGCCATCTGCTTGTTGCGGAAGAACAGTATCGCNAGCAACAGCAGGACTCCGGCTAATAATACCGAAATGCCNAGCAGATAGGGCCTTTGCGATTTNGCCATCGCGCTTGTATAGTCAAAGACNCGGCGCGTCCAATCATCGGCTATACGCTGCGTATCAACAAGCGCTTGCGCTTTGTCNATTATNCCCGCGAGCATTGTTTCGTCCGGGTCGAATGTGAAATATACATCATATGGGCGGCGNAGGACAAGGTTCGATTTATACCCCGTCAACTCCATGTAGTTAGTCATGTTCAGCAGCATATTTCGCGTGCCCATCAAGACATCGATATTTCCGTGCGTAAGCGCGTTTATCGCTGCGCTCGTCGAAATATATTCCACCGTCTCCGAGTGGCCGGGGAACAAAGACCAGAACATGGATGCCGGCGCCGTCCCGCTGACGACGCCGACTCTGACGTACGGAATGTCGCTCAATGTAAGGTTTCTGAAGTCCGACGCGGATAGGAACGCATAATAATCGGACTGATATGCGGTGTCGGCAAAGAGGACCTTTCCCTCGTTTTCCGCAGTTCTGACGACGTCGCCGGCCAATGTGCTGCGGGTCGGGATGCTATCGGACTCCTCGGGCTTTTCGGATTCATCGGGATTCTCGGATTCTTCAGGCGCTTCGGACGATGTCATTTCATTGACATCCGCATATTCAAAGCGCAGCCCCGTAAGGCTGGAAATCTCATCCAAAATGTCAACAGCAATGCCTTGCCAAGCGCCGTCGGTCTTGTTATAGAAACCTGTCGGGTAGTTGTCGCGATCGAGCAACACAAAAACAGATTCTTCAGATTCTTCCCTTAAGCCGATATATTCGCTTTCGCCGGTCGTCAGGCGGCTGGCAAGATTATATCGTAAGTAATCCGAGCGCCCCAGATCATACAGTTGGGTGAACTTATAGCTGCCCGCGATGCGCATGTATTTACGCACAGCTGAGATAATCGGCAAATACATTTCATCGCCGGTCGCCATGGAAACACTATTGAAGCTGATCGGCATAAAATCCTCTATGATCAGGTTTTCATAGAGCGCGAACATTCCCTCGACAGTATCGTCCATAAACAACGCATCGATGTCGCCGAGCAGAATCTGTTGATATGCCATATTATAATTCACAACGGGCACGGACACATATTCCGAACGCGATAAAAATGATTCGATCGTGTCCTCCGTCGTCGCGCCTTCGAGAAATCCATAACTGAGAGGGCGATTTCTCCCGATGACAGCGAGTTTTTCCAGCCCTTCCGTGCTCACGACGCGTATTCGCCGTTCTGCGATCGGATCCGTAATATAAAACCCGCCATNGCTGCCGAGCGACGACGAAATCTCGCCTGAAAAGGCGATGTTCCCGGACAGCAGCCCATCGTANAATGTGTCCCATCCATATATGATCGGCCGGAACTTGATGCCGAAAAACTGCGTGAGCCATTCGCAAAACAAGACAGCAAACCCATGTGTTTCCCCGCTGCTTGAATCGCGGAAACACTCGGTGCTCATCGTCATTCCGTATGTGAGGAAACTTGATTGCATCGCCAGGCTCTCGATTGCGGCAATTTCATCCTCCGTGATATCCGGTAGGTCGCGATATGATGAATATTCCACCACGGACGTGTCTGTATTGCCCTCCGGCATGTCTGAACAAGCAGCCATCTGTAAGAGCAATAGCGCCGCAAAAGCAAAATATACAACTTTTCGGACAAACCCCTGCAAAAATCTCATTTTATTTTCCAAAGAAGCGGTCAAGCGATTGTTGATATTGAACGCTGAATGTCTCAACAATATCTGCCGGCTCTGTTATTCCATCCAGCATATCGGTCAGATTGAAGCCGAATTCACTGCCTATGCTTTCCCACATATCGAGGCCCGGCCTTGCCGTCATCATCGATGCATAATCAAAGTTGCGCTCACTCATATACATGCTGCGTGACCAGGTATAGTCTGCGCCCAGATCGGCATCCCCGCCATACCAGTTTATCCAGTCGAACATAACATCATAGACAAGCCTCGGATTTTCCACCCCTAATGGTATGAAATACCAAGCTCCGGCCGGCGTCGACAATGTGTTTGTGCTGTCGTCGCCGCGCGGTCCGCAAGGCCAAGGCACGACTCCCACTTCAAACGGCAGGTCGGCTCCGCCTTGTTCCGAGAACAACCAATCCGCTCCGACCCAGAACCCCGACAAGCCTTCCGCATACAATCGATTGTTGATGTCCCAGTTTGAAGAATCCCACGGACGCGCGGTTTTATCAATATTGTATATGCTGTACATGAACTCCAGCACCTCGAGCGCGCCGGGCGAAGACAACATCTCTTCTTCTCCTGCCGCTATTGCTGCATTGTTTGAAAACAATAGGTTTTGCAACAGATGCGTCCAATATCCGCTCCAGCCATATATATCAGGCAAACCTTGCGAGCTACGATCTATAGTCAACTTTTTCAAATATTCGCGCCATACATCCCATGTCCATTCGCCTCTGTCATATAAGTCGCGTGGGTCTTCCAGTCCTGCCTCTTCAATGAGTTCGAGATTAAATGCCAACACATATGAGTTCGTGCCGCCGGACAGAGTCGGGCTGAAGAGGAATGTGTCCTCATATCCCATCAGGCGCAAGTATTTCATAACCGCCTGCTCCGTGAATATATCGCTCCCCGAAAGCCCCATCTTTTCGAGCGACTCCGCCCAGCCGCGCGTGACGGCGGGGATGGCAAATTTTATATCCGCCTCATATACATCGACATCGGGAGCTCCCTCTTGTATGGAAGTACGCATGCTTTCCTGTATTCCGTCATAAGTCATGTTGACATACTCAATGACAACATTATATTTCTTTTCGATCTCGCGCACATTATCAAGGCGCATCTGCTCTCTAGCTATGCGTCTGTCGCCTTCTTCCGTCCCGTCTGACGGCTCGACGCTCGGGTCGTCGAAAATGCTGGTATTCTTGGACACATAATATTTGTCATACCATGTGCCGATTGTGATGATCCTGCGCCCGTCCTCGGTATACCGCGCCTTATAACCCGTGCTTACGGGCGTATCGGCAGTGATATTATCCGGCGTGGAGGCATTGTTATTGTCCGTGTCCTCTTTCGCGCAAGCGAAAAAAGCGGATATCATCAGGAATGCAAGCAGCAAACAAGCAATTCTTCTCTTCATGCTACTCACCTCCGATCTCTGTTGATACGGTCACTGAATATACCTTCAGTTCCGATCCGGTGTCTCCGACATAAAACTGGTCGAGGAATGCGTCAAAATCGTCAGAGCCGAACGCCTCTACCATGTCCGCATAATCAAACTGCGCTATGTTGCCCGATCCGTTCACACGTGCCGGTGACACTTTTGCCCAACCCGCGCTGTCCGGCTTGCCGTCCGTCCAGCTTTGCAATATAAGCTCGGGCGGTGTCGACGCGGAAAAATATACCGTGACAATGGCGTTACGCAGACCGCTCGGGTCCAAGCTACCGCCGTTTTTAATCGTTGGAAGAACGACCGCCTGCCCCCAACCCGCGGAACTCCCGCGCGCACCTTCAATAGCAGTTTCACCGACCAATGCTGAGAGGTTGGAGCGGTCCTGCTCGCCAAAACCGGCCGGCGCATTGAAGCCCGCATCAATGTTCACGGGCAACAGCGCCCCATCTTTGTCATAAAACCTCATCTCATAGATTATTAGGTTCGATTGAGATAAGCCCGCTGCCGATGCATTATCCACGGTTTTTGACAATATCATCATGTTATACGGCCCCTGAGGAACCGCGGATGGCATCTCCAGCCTCAGGATGTTAGGGTTTTTCTCCGCAAGATACACGCTCCAGACGCCTCCCGCGATTGTGTTTCCTCCGGCATCGAGAGCGATGATTTCCCCGGACACCGCATAAAAATCACCATGGTCATTCACGACGGCAATATCTGCTTCAAAGGCGCGCAGTTCCATCACACGGTCGCCGAGCAAGCTGCTGATATCGGCAGCGATATACATAGTGCCATCGTTGTTGATTGCCATCAGCGCGCCCATTCCCGGCGGAGTCTCCTCCGTGCCTGTGATTGATAATTCCACTTTTACGGCATCGGGCGAGGCCTCATATGAGCGCAGGAATGCGATGTTTTTGTTGCCAAAGTCAATCGTTTGGTTTGCTATCTGCTCGTTTGCCGTATCATCGGTCTCAGGCGGCTTTGTTTCGGCGCAAGCCGCAAGTGTAAATATTGCGCATATCGCCAATGACGCTGCCAGTTTTCGTCTTATTGAATAGTATTTCTGTTTTCGCAGCATATAATCATTCCCATTAACAAATTTGGTTCATATTAGCATATTTTTTCACCATTTGCAAGCATGTAACGTGACATTCACAT
Organism: Oscillospiraceae bacterium; assembly: GCA_009776905.1. Taxonomy (GTDB): domain Bacteria; phylum Bacillota; class Clostridia; order Oscillospirales; family Oscillospiraceae; genus WRMH01. The sequence goes on along the minus strand of WRMX01000007.1, from coordinate 5,299 downwards.
TGACATATTACAACAAAAAATGGTAATATAACTACTACCCGGTAGACTCGGGGCGCAACCTCACGTTAGGAGTGGTAGCCGTTGGTATTTTCCAGCTTAATATTCTTGTTCCAATTTCTGACAATATGCCTATTGCTCTACTTCATCATCCCATCAATCAAACTCAAGAACATATTATTGCTCGTCGCATCGCTGTTCTTTTATGCCTGGGGCGAGCCGGTATGGGTCACATTACTGATTTTCTCCGCGCTGCTCGACTACACGGTCTCGAACCTCATGTTCAAAAAAGGCTCCCCGAAAGCATGGCTCATAATCTCCGTTGTTTTAAACCTATCGCTATTGATCACATTCAAATTCAGCGGTTTCATCATCCAAAATATCAACGCGCTCACCTCCTCACACATACCTGACCCCGGATTTATGCTCCCCATTGGCATCTCGTTTTACACATTTCAGACGATGTCATACACGATTGACGTATACCGCAAAAAAGTCCCCCCAGAACGATCCTTCATTGATTTCATCACATATGTCTCTCTCTTTCCACAGCTTATTGCCGGCCCCATTGTGCGCTATTCAGACATCAGCAAGGAGTTGAAATCCAGAAAGCCCGACATATTAAACGGAGTCCGAAGGTTTATCATCGGGCTTGGAAAAAAAGTGCTTTTGGCAAATACCGCCGGGGCATTGGTTGGTGAATATCTCGGCAGGATCAACAGCATGTCCGTATTGAGTAGTTGGGTCGGCGTCTTCTTTTTTTCGCTCCAGATATACTTCGATTTCTCCGGTTATTCTGATATGGCCATCGGCTTGGGTAAGTTATTCGGATTTCAATTTCTCGAAAACTTTGAATATCCATACATATCAAAATCGATCACAGAATTCTGGCGACGCTGGCATATTTCCTTATCGTCATTTTTTCGCGATTATCTCTATATTCCCCTAGGCGGCAACAGGAAACTGCAAGTTCGCAATATGCTCATTGTTTGGGCTCTGACGGGTCTGTGGCACGGCGCGAGCTGGAACTTCGTTTTATGGGGATTATATTACTTTGTCTTTCTAGTCATTGAGAAGTATATTTTCCAAAGGTCGCCCGTGAAAGCCCCCGCTGCGGTTCGGCATGTCTATACTCTGTTTGTTGTCATGGTCGGGTGGGCGGTTTTTTACTTCACAAGCATCTCCGAGCTGCGGACGGCTCTGTCGGTCATGTTTGGTTTTTCCGGCAACCCGGGGTATTATGCATCTGATCTTCCAATGCTGACAAGCCATGTAGTATTCATCGTTGCGGCTATCATCGCATGTATGCCGTTCTCCAAACTATGCGGGCGTATTTTTGATCATTTTATCGAAAAGAGTTCCATGCTCACAGTGCTGGCGACTGCGGCCCAGACAGTATTTTTATGTGCGATTCTTTTCTGGTCTACTTCGGCTCTCGTCGGTTCGACATTCAACCCGTTCCTCTATTTCAGGTTCTGACACATTTGGAGGTGCATCTGCAGTATGCAAACACAAAGAAACACAAAGATTATGAAGACCGGAGGCATCGTGACCGCTGTCTTCTTTGCCGTATTTCTGCTCGTGCTCGGGTATTTCAGCTTTTTCGGCGAACGCAGGGAGATTTCCGAGGCTGAAAACAGAGAAGTCGCGCAAATGCCGGAATTCACGTATGATACTTGGGTGAGCGGCGAATTTTCCGAAGAATATGACAATTATGTCGCGGACAATTTTCCATGGCGTGATGACTTTTTACAAGTGAATGCCGATATCAACAGTGTCTATACCCAGGTCAGCTTCGACGACGAGGGAGTTTGGATCGAGAATCGTTTTCTATATAAAGACCGCGGGATGGGGCTATATTATCCGACAGACGAAGATTTGGCCACTTACACAGATGCGATCAACTATGTAAAAGAGCGCTTGCCCGATACCGACATCTACGTTATGCTCATTCCCGGCGCGTTTAATTTCTATGCGCCGCTGAAGTTCCAGGACCCGACGACTATGTCCGACAAAAACATCGAGAGGACTTTCGATAAAATCAGCGACGATGTCAACAAAGTGAATATCTACTCCGCGCTGGAAGATGCAAAAGATGACTATATATACTTTCGGACAGATTTTCATTGGACCGCAAGAGGCGCATATTGCGCATACAAGGTATTTGCCGATATGGCGGGATATGATCCCGTTTCGCTTGATGAGATGCGGCACGCCATCGTCGATGGCGATTTTCCCGGAGAGCTGATCTTGGAGATGCACGAGCCTGAGGCGTTGAAAGAAGCTCCCGATTTTGTTGAAGTATTTTTTCCTGAGTTGGAATATACGGCGATGATGTATGCAGATACCGATATGGTCGACGGCACCCCTATCGAAATTGTTCGCGACGCTGTGAACTGGTGGAATAAGTATTATGTGTTCAACAAGGGAGACCAACCGTTGATACATATAAACACGGAAAACAAAAACGGAAAAAGTCTCTTGGTAATCAAAGACTCTTTCGCCAATGCCATGACGGCTTTTATGGTCTGCGATTATGAGGATGTGTATTACATGGATTATCGCCTTATTAAGGCCGACATTTTCTCATTCGTCGAGGAGCATTCGATCGATAGTGTTTTGTTCTTGAACAAACTGACCTTGGATAGGAGCATTTCCATGTTCATACACATGGAAAACGAAGTGAGGTAAAATCCTACGGTCGAAGGCNCTCTCAGAAAGACGCTCATGAAAGCGCGCAGTTTATAGTTACGAGCAAAGATTGATGAAAGATGTGATATTATGAATAACATTCCTGAAGTGAAACCCGGAATCATCGCAGTCTCGCGCGACTGCTTTCCCATGGCGCTGGCGGAGAGGCGCCGGGCAGCGCTGGTGAGGGCATACGGCCCCGGCATCCATGAATGCCCTATAACGGTCGAAAGCGAAACAGATGCGCTTCGGGCATTCGAGGACATCAAAAGCGCGGGAGTGAACGCACTTGTCATATACTTAGGAAATTTCGGCCCCGAAACCCCCGAAACATTGATAGCCGAATGGTTCTCCGGACCGGTCATGTATTGCGCCGCTGCCGAGGGTGACGGGGATTTATACGATGGCCGCGGCGATGCATATTGCGGCATGTTGAATTGCTCGTATAATCTCAATCTCAGAGGCATCAGGGCATATATACCCGAATATCCCGTTGGGACGGCAAGCGAAGTCGCCGGCATGATCCGCGATTTCATCCCTGTCGCGGGAGCGGTTTTAGGTTTGCGTAGTTTGAAGGTTATGACTTTCGGCCCCAGGCCAAGCGACTTTCTGGCTTGCAATGCTCCTATCAAGCCATTATACGATCTTGGCATTGCGGTGGAAGAAAACAGCGAGCTTGACCTGCTCGTGTCATTCAAAAAGCATGAAGACGACAAGCGCATCCCGGAGATTATGGCCGATATGGCAAGCGAGCTCGGCGAGAACAAATACGGCGGCATATTGCCAAAGCTTGCACAGTTTGAGTTGACGTTGACAGACTGGGCTGCAGAACACATCGGCGCCAGCAAGCATGCCGTGTTTGCAAATAAATGCTGGCCCGCTTTCCAAACGGAGTTTGGCTTTGTCCCGTGTTATGTCAACAGCCGCCTGACAGGCCGCAGCATCCCCGTCGCTTGCGAAGTAGATATTTATGGCGCGTTAAGCGAATATATCGGGATATGTGCCGGTGAGAACGATGTGACGCTTCTCGACATCAACAACACGGTGCCTGACACGATATATAATTCTTTCATCAAGCCAAAATATGCATATCGCCAGCGTGAGACATTCATGGGCTTCCATTGCGGAAACACTTGCGCTTCCCGGCTAAAAAACCCGAAAATGGGCTTTCAGCTCATCATGAAGCGCTCTTTGGAGCCTGACAAGGAAGAGCCGGACATCACACGCGGCACATTGGAAGGCGATATTACCCCCGGAGGCATTTCGCTGTTTCGCTTGCATGGCGCGGCGGACGCAAGCCTGCGCGCATATATTGCCGAAGGCGAGGTCTTGGATGTCGCTACGGAGAGTTTTGGTGGAATCGGCGTTTTCGCGGTCCCTGAAATGGACAGGTTTTATAGGCATGTGCTCATCGAAAAAGCGTTCCCGCACCACAGCGCGGTTGTTTTTGCTCATTGCGGCAAGGCCTTGTTTGACACGCTTAAGTATCTTGGGGTGGACGATATTTCGTATAATCATCCCGCGGCCTTGCCATATAAGTCTGAAAACCCATTTTAGCCCCATAAATATAGTTGCGATTCATGGGGCACTTTAATGAATGTCATTCTGAGGGAGCTTTCGAGCCTCGAAAACGGATATTTATCCGCAAAGCTTAAAAAACAAGTTGGAATGTAATCAGGTTAGGTGTAAAATGTTAAGAACGTAATCAACAAAGAGGGGGTATTGTAAATGAGGGTAGACCATCCGGACATTATCAAGGATGTTCTGACGACAATCAGAAGCGAATACGGATTCAACCACAACAGATACATCAGGGACAGCCTGGTTTTTTGGCTGATGGGATCCGGCGTACACTTGTATAATATGTCAGAGATAAAAAATTCTGACATTGACCGCGAGAAAAAGCTGATAACTGTCAATGGCACCGAATACCAGATCATCGACGATGAAGTTTTAAGGCTGATCGACGAATGGTCCAAGTGCGTTTATGTGGAGAGCGAGCGTTTCGGCCCGGTTTATCTGGCCGACGGCGAATACTTGTTCCGGCCCACTGTCGTCGATGCATTATTTGAAGAAAAAAGCAGCAGCGGGGTTTTCATCGCCGCAATCAGAAGAATTTCCGAGCATTACTTTGATGCAACGGGCAAGCGCATCACAATGACAAGCATGGGGGTGACGATGCCGGGAGTGTTTTCCGATGTCGTCGAAATAATCGAAATCGAGTAGGTATGAGTAGTTTTTATTTAATGCGAAAAGACACTCCTGTTTGCGAATTTGATGTCAGGAATGTCTCGGATAACAGGGTCGCTGTCGAAATGACGAGCGTTTTCGATGAAAAAAGAATGCCTCTGGAGATGCAATTCGAGCCAAACATCGCGCACTACCTGGTCGGTCGTTTGGCTCCGTTGATATACGGAGGCCTTGGTTACAGCGTTCTGCGCAATGGGAAACCGCTGGCGGGCGACCTGGACAATGTGATCGATTATACGGGCGGGTTTTCATTGATCGACGATTTTTGGCTGGTGCGAAAAGGCGACGACAGCAAAAATTGGGAGAAAAACAACCTCTTCACAAACAACATCAGCGAGGAAATCTCCAACATCGCCTTTTC